>CANJLU010000008.1 GCA_947475085.1 Coxiellaceae bacterium | reverse complement strand
CTTCCCAGCCTTGCTCCTCATCGTAAACATAGCCGCACAGTAAGCACATATATTTTCTAAAAACTTTTGCGTCAGTCATTTTTCCACTCTTTATAGATTAACTCTGAACTTTATTATTTGAATTGCTTTTTCATAGAGGTATCGCGAATCGAACTCAGCGTTCTTCATTGCGAGCGCCATAGTTTTTTACCCGTCATTGCGAGCACCGTAGGTGCGCGGCAATCTAGCCATGATGACGATTTCAATTCGCGAAACTCCCGTTTAAATCCACGATAGAGAATATAAAGAAATTATTGCTTTTTAGCAAAGTTTTTAAGCAATTTTAGCTATATAAGACCTCTCAGCATCAATATCCTCAACTACTGCGCTGGCTTGATTATTCACAGCTGGCCGAGAAAAAAAGGCGAAAGGTCTTAATATTTTTTTTGAAAACACGGTACTACGCGCAACGCTCAGCGCATTAAAAAAATCTGCGTTAGCACTGAAAGTTTGTTGTTTAGAGGAATCCATTTCTTCAGCCGATGTGCTTAAACATTTCATAACGCCTTGCGTAGTCAGATAAGCAGCGGTTTTGAATGCCGGTGCTAATGCCATTTGCACGAATAATTTATTTAATAAAGCGATGCTTTCTGGAAAAATTTCAAGTGAGCCGCTTAATTGCCAAAGATTAGAGGGGGCATATTCTAACTCGGTAACCACAAGAAAAAATAATAAATTGATATAATTTTCTAATTTTCTAGAAACAAAACCCTTTAAGTTTTCTTGCATAAAATCGGTCAGTATAGATGCCAACGCAGCCAATCCACCACTTAAAAAATTCGTGTAACCTAAAGCCACTAAAATAATACGCGGTATGAATTTTAATAACGTTTTAGGCGCATGTCCTAAACGACAAGCATCAATTATTCCTTCAAAAAACCCTTGTAGTAAAGGTATCGTTAACAAGTGTGAGCATTGCAGTAATGGTTGAAAAAACGCTTTGTCATAAATAGGCTGACTACTCCCCATCTCTGTAAAATATTCTTGTTTGCGAAGTGATGCTTGAACTACAGCGTCCTCAAGTAGGAGTTCATTGGTTTTATTCAACACTAAACCTTCAACTTGTCTTGTCCAATTGAGAAAATTTAAAACTTGAATATGGCAAGTTTTTCTTGCTTTTCGATTAATAAAAATAACCGTAAAATTATAATGATCGCTACGGTTGGCCACCGTAGAACAACCTTCAATAGGCATATTGTCAGATAATTCATCCCACTGACAATTTAAACGCCGGCCTCTCGGTAAAGCCACAGCGCGACAAACAGCAATCAGATCAATAGCCGTTGCATTCTCCGCTAATAAATAGTTTGCTTGCGGATTGCCTAGTAATACTCTATTTTCAGCAGGCACTCTTTGTTTAACTATTAAAATCACTTCTCGTTGTATGGAAGTCACATTATTCGTTAACGTGACTTTAAAAGGGAAAACACCACTTTCTCTACTTTCTCCTTTAAGATTGCAATCGGAGTCTAATGTTAAAGACAGTGAAGTATTTCCAGATTCGGTTAAAAAACAAGTAATCAATCCTTGGTCTAAGCTAACTATTTTAAAACTATCATATAAAGGAGCTGAAAAATTATTATAGTGATAAGTGGTTAATCTAATTTTATCTTGCGCTAGGATAGGATAAGAAAATTCTTCCAGTTGACGTAAATTTTGTATCAGATGGATTAATTTTCGTTGATCCGAGTTAGGCATATAAATGCCTTCCACTAAATAATAACTTGGCAAGGAGAATCTTAAGCCTGCCAAACTATCAGGGGCTATCGAATAACTTGCTTGTGCCAATGCCGCTAAATCTTGATAAGTATACAACACCGGATTGCCAGCATATTTTTCATATAAATAAAAATAATCCTTCCTCAGCTCAGCAGTCACATTGAACTCTGTCAATATCTGGTTAATTCTAGTTTTATTGACACTTAAATACGGCTCAAGTTCTGTGAATGCATAATGTTGAATAGAAAAAAGTGAAGCGGGCGTATAATGTATAGTTTCTTGGTAAGGTGTGTAAGGATATATATTAATGACTTTTGAAAGTTCACGAAGCTTTTCATTCCAAGCTAAAGTATCATTCCAATAAATTGCTTCGATATCTGGCTGAGGGATATTTACGGTTAGAATACTATCGCTATCTTTCGCAAAATGCGCATGTTTCACTCCCAATAAATGGTTAATTTCATGTAAAATAATTCCAGGGCCATAATTCAAAAAAAAATTATTTTCTACATTACAAATGACACTTGAAAAAGGCTGCAATTTGATGTCAGATTGATTATTTTCCGTATCATCAAAATAGTTTAAGTCTTGTTTGTTATAAAGAAGGCTGGCTCGAGTACCACAACCTTCAATATCGGTAATATTTTCGCCGATCTTAAAAATAATTTGATTTTTGTATTTGGATTTTAAATAAGGAAGATCTAAAGAACAAACATCAGGAACGCTTCCCATATCCATAGGGTCGTACTTTAAGCGCGCAAAGCCTAACTTATTAAAAGTCTCTATGGCTACTTGTACTGTTTCCACATAATTGACTTTTTTAATGGCTTGCTGTGAGTAAGCGTAGGTTAGCGTCAAGGTTTGACCGGCCTGGCTAGTCCATAAGCTTTTTAATTCGTCTTGCTCTTCTAAAACAAAACGTTTTTCACGTATTTTTGGTTCTTCGATCATAAAAACTCCTTTTTTTATTCGTTTTGATTTTACAATAGGTATGCCTAGTGTATTTTTATAGGATTTATTTATCAATAGAAAATAAAGCGCGAACGAATTCCTGTGCCGAGAAAACTTGTAGATCCTCAATACCTTCACCTAAACCGACAAAACGGATCGGCAATGCTAATTTTTTTGCGATGGCAAAAATCATACCTCCTTTAGCAGTACCATCTAATTTAGTTAACATCACACTGGTTAAGGAAATGGCTTGGTTAAATGCCTCAGCCTGTACTAAAGCATTTTGTCCAGTACCTGCATCCAGTATTAACATAATTTCGTGAGGGGCAGTTGCATCTAGTTTGCTGATGACTTTTTTTACTTTTTGTAATTCTTGCATTAAATTTTGCTTGGTGTGCAAACGACCTGCCGTATCAGCAATTAACACATCTATATTTCGTGCTTTAGCCGCTTGAAACGCATCATAAATAACTGAAGCACTATCTGCGCCCTGATGTTGAGCGATAATGGGAATATGATTGCGTTCAGCCCAAATGCTTAACTGCTCAGTTGCCGCCGCGCGAAACGTATCACCGGCCGCTAACATGACTTGCTTGCCTTGTTTCTGCAAATAATGCGCCAGCTTGCCTATACTCGTTGTTTTACCGACACCATTAACACCCACCACTAAAATTACCGTAGGTTTCCGTGCAGAATTAATCACTAGCGCTTCTTCGCACGGCTGCAGCAGCTCACTTAATTGTTGTTGCAATACATCCCATACGGCCTGACCATCGGCTAATTGATTGCGTGCCAATTGCAACGTTAAATGCTGAATAATTTCCTCCGTCACCTCGGGCCCAACATCGGCGGTTAAAAGCAAATCTTCGACTTCCTCAATTAATTCTGTATCAACCTTTTTTTTACCTAATACTAAATTAGCAAGACTTTCAGTTAATTGATGACGAGTTTTCTGTAAACTTGTTTTTATGCGATTAAAAAAACCATTTTTACTGTTAAGCGAAACTTCTGCTTCAAGCAGATCGGCTTGAGATTCTTTGCGTTTTAAAAATTTAAACATAGTCACTGCAGAGTCAGCTAAAAACGCTTATAATAAATGACTTATCACATTCAACGCAACGAACAGTTTCGCGGATAGATGCCGCGCTCATTAGCGTTCCCTCGCCATGACCTGAGCTGATTGTCATTGCGAGTATCCTAGTGCGCGGCAATCCAAGAAATATGCAATAAAAGATGGTCACGCTTACTTCGTGAGCTCGACATGACAGTGTGCGAACTTCCTGTTAAAGAAAGAGAGTAAAATTTCTATGAAAAAAGGTGAAGTCAGGATCATTGGTGGGCAATGGCGTGGTAGAAAACTGCATTTCCCTGTTATCCCTGATTTACGTCCGACTCCGAATCGTATCCGAGAAACTTTATTTAATTGGTTAGCTCCCTATCTCAGCGATGCAAGTTGTTTAGATTTATTTGCCGGTAGTGGTGCTTTAGGCTTTGAAGCACTGTCGCGTTATGCTAAATCAGTCAGTTTTATTGAACGGTCCGCGGTATTAGTTGCCTATTTAAAAACCCAGCTCAAGCAGCTTGGGGCTGAAAACCGCGCCCAGGTTTATCAAGCTCAATTTCCTTTTGTGTCAACAGAACTATTTAAAGCAAAAAAACCACTTTTTAATATAGTCTTTCTGGATCCTCCTTTTCATCAAAACTTGCTCGCTTCAGCGTGTACCTGGCTAGGCCAAGAGGGCCTGTTGGCGCCTGAAAGTTTGATTTATATGGAAGCCGAAGTGAAGCTTAAAAAGCTAATATTACCGGAAAATTGGGAGATTCAGCAGGCTAAAACCGCCGGCCAGGTGCATTATGCCTTAGTTAAATCGAACCCCTAAAAGCATGGCTTGACTTTACATTACCTTCTTGTTTCAATGCAGCGGTAGGGTACAAAATTTTATCTAAAATAAGATAAGCATGAAAAAAATAACAGTCGCACTTTTTGTGAGTCTACTATCAGGGTGTGCTTCACAAAACTTACCGAATTCCATAACTCCTGCTATCAACGCTCACTCGGATGATGCCTCAATTAGGCTAGCCGAGGCAGCACGCTCGGTTAGCCAGTCATTAAATGAGTTGAAAGAACTGGAGAAGGCTTCCAGCCCACCCATTAGCAAGCCACTACCCTATCCCAGCGCTTCAGGACTAGAAAAAACTATCGCCTCAGTTGATTGGTCAGGCCCCATAGAGCCGCTATTACAGCGTATTGCCAAGCTTGCGCATTTTCATTTACGAATCATAGGAAAACAGCCCGCCGTTCCGGTTTTAGTGACTATTTCCTCACAAAATACGCCACTCAATTATATCATCCGCAATACCAATCTTCAGGCAGGCAAAAAAGCTAATATCATCGTCTATCCAGGTATTAAGACCATAGAACTACGTTATGCTAAATATTAATATTAAGTATTTCGAAAAATTTTTACCAAAATATCCACGAATAGTGTTTGGCTTGGGTCTATTTGCACTGCTCAGTGCCTGTAGCACCATGCAACCTAATTATAAAACGGTAGGTAGTTTAGATAATTTAGCACAGCTACAAGACTTACATGCGCAGGTCACGAAGGACAAAAAGCAAATGACCGCTTTACGTTCACAAGCACTACAAGATATCGCGATGAGTGTCGGTGCTCAAGCCGGTTTAGCTTGGCGTTCTGAACAGATTAATCAAGTATTAACTAAGAATTCATCACAATTAGATCGTATTTTTAATTTCAATTTAATTTTACTCGATCACAACGTCATACCTCCTGTGCTAGTCCAAGGAAATAATTCACTGAAACTCGCGGATAGCCAAACCTTGCGTATCGACGATCGTACTTACCAGATTATTAGTCAGGCACGCTTCACCACAGCACCGCCGCAATGGCGTAATTATGTCTGGATGGATTACCAACATCCCGAATTACCCTTACCCGCTTTTTTGCCAAAAACGCCTGAAGAACGTGTCATCTGGAGAAAATATGCCACGTTGGGATGGCAAGATGGCATTGATCAAGCCGATGCTATTTTTAATGATAATTTAGCGCGCCTCACCCGCGATTACACCGGCATGGCTTTATATCGAAATTTATTATTGAAAGGCATGGTCAGTAAGCCTTTTGTAGCACATACCGATCTTGGAGTTACCGGCGATAGTTCTGATTTACATATTAATGATCAAATATTGCGTATCACTTCTTTACCAAAATTACAAGTTAATCCGAGCCGATGGAAATCCATCGTAACGCATGATGATGATGACAGCCCATCTACTTCCCGATGAACCGGTACGCTTCACTTCGGCTTGTCTAGCGCGATTACTCATCCACTGTCAAAAGCTGTCAGCCTCGGATATTACATTGCAGACCGGCGAGCCCGTCTTTGCTGAAAGTTACGGTCGCCTACTGCGTATCACACAGCGTAAATTATCCAATACCGAAGTCTCTGAAACACTCAATCTTATCTATGGTCCTAATGGTAGCGCGCAAATTTTAAGTGGCGTTGATATCGATACACACTATGAATTTCGACCCAATCGCAACGAACGTTATCGATTCCGCGTCAATGCCACAGGGTGTTTAGTAGAGGGTCATGATGCGATACAAATAAGCTTTCGTACTATTCCGAGTACGCCGCCTAAAATGTCGGATCTGAATTTGGAAAGTGAATTAATCGGTGCCTTAGCACCTGCGCAGGGCATCGTGTATGTCACCGGCGCCACCGGTTCCGGTAAAACCACGCTATTAGCTGCTATTATCCGCGATCTGGCTGAAAAAGAAGATTCACATCGTAAAATTCTTACCTACGAAGCGCCGATAGAATTTGTGTATGACTCAATTGACATGCCCAGTGCTATCGTCAGTCAATCCGAGATACCTAGACATCTACCCAGCTTCGCCGCGGGCGTACGTAATGCCTTACGGCGTAAACCTCGACTCATATTAGTCGGCGAATCACGGGATCCGGAAACCATCGGTGCTTCTATCGAAGCGGCATTAACAGGACATCCTGTGTATACAACTTTACATAGTAATGGCGTGGCAGAAACCTTAAGACGCTTAGTCAATTCCTTTCCTGCTGAAGAAGCCAAAGCCAGAATGATCGACATTATTGAAACTATACGTGTGGTAATTTGGCAACAATTGGTGCCTAGTATGGATGGACGCCGCATTGCCTTACGCGAGTTTTTAGTTTTTGATGAGAATTTGCGGGATTTTTTATTAGATTCTAAATTAGATAATATCAGTGCCACTACGCGACGCCTGTTAAAAGAACATGGTCAACCGATGTCTGTGGATGCCAAACGTAAATTTGACGCCGGTCTCATCAGTGAACGTGTATATAAACGCTTAATGCTTAGTGCAGAATTCTCTGAGCACCATGATGGACTTTAAAAACACTTGGCAGCCTACTACCACGCTGCCGATGATACGTTGTCGCGCCAAACTCTTAGTCGACATTCGTAAATTTTTTGCCGAACGTCAAGTGTTAGAAGTAGAAACTCCATTACTCGGGCTAGCAACGGTTACTGATCCTCATTTGCATAGTTTCCAAACACAATATTATTTGGATAATAGCCAACGCCAACAGACACTTTATCTACAAACTTCCCCCGAATTTGCCATGAAGCGTTTGTTGGCAGCGGGATCGGGGCCCATCTACCAAATTTCCAAAGCATTTCGTAACCAAGGAGAATCGGGGCGTTATCATAATCCTGAATTTAGCTTATTAGAATGGTATCGACCTGACTATGATCATCATCAACTTATGGATGAAGTCGAAGCCTTATTAAAAAGATTGTTAGCGTGTGGACCCGCACAACGTTTTAGTTATGCAGAAATTTTTCAGCGTTATTTGAATTGCAATCCTCATCAGCTAACACTTAGCGAGTTAAAACAACTCTCGCTTGGTTTAGGCCTAGGCACTGAAAATTTAGATCTAAACACCATTGCAGATTATTTAAATTTCTTAATGTCGCATATCATCGAACCACAATTACCAAAAGAATTGGTTTTTATTTATGATTACCCAGTTACTTTAGCTGCTTTAGCCAAAGTACGCGTCGAAACAACCCCGGTGGCAGAACGTTTTGAGGTTTATTTAAATGGTATCGAACTTGCCAATGGCTTTCATGAATTAAATAATGCTAACGAACAACGATTACGCTTTCAAAATGATCTTTGTAGTCGTGCAAAACTTGCCTATCCGCAAATACCCATCGATGAACATTTGTTAGCGGCTTTAATGCACGGACTTCCTAATTGTGCAGGTGTTGCTTTAGGTATTGATCGCCTGTTGATGATCATGGCAAACATGGATGCAATATCGGACGTCATCAGCTTTCCCATCCAACGTGCTTAATTAATACGTATTTTTTCTGCGCTAAATGCTCGTTTCCGCATTTTTTTTAAATGATTTCATCATCGTCGCTTTAATTAAAAAAATACCTGATTATTTTTAGGAGTGTAGAGGACTCATTTTACTTTTTCGTTGAATATTTATTAGTTTTGTAGTCTTCAAGATAAACTTGAAAATATATTATTTTGTTAAAAGCAATATTAAAATAATGTATAATTCAAGTTAGCAATTTCAATCCAATAATAAAAAATGACGCTTGCAACTTTTATTCACTATGTTTTAGAAATGGATCCTTTACTATTTTTATCTTTTGTGTTTTGGGCAAGCGTTGGCGTGATTTTATGTTTACTGCTCAGTGCAAATCAACGCAGTACAGTAAACAACATGCAAACTCGTTTTAACTGGAAGTGTCTTCTGTTTTACAATCGCAAAAGAATACTTATCTCATTTATTATGATTCTAGTTACTATTAGATTTAGCAAACAACTCATAGGACTCGATCAAAATTCATTTTCTGCTTTTATTATTGGTTTTGGGAGTGACCATCTTGGTAAATTTATACAAAACAAATTATCAAACATCCGTGACAAACAATTAAATCTCAATCAAGAGCAATAATATTTTATTAGTTATACTTTTTCATAAGCGCCTAATTCTTTTCTTAAGAATGATTTAAGTCGATTAGGGTCTGCACAAAACCAAGGAAAAGTCATCTTAGCTAACTAAGTGATCTAAACTACTAGTTAGTAAATTGTAATATTTAAGCCTATTATTCCATCCATTATAACCGCCGTTAATCCGCTTAGTGATTTCTCGCAAATTACCATCATCCGCTAAAGGGTTTAGTTTAGTTTGTTTCCAATATTCGCAGGCAATTTTACAAGCGGTGATCGGATCAGCCGCTTCATCTGGATTTTGAACCATATCTAAACCGAGCAGTTCACTATATCTTTGATAATTATAACGACCTGTTAAATGAAATATGCCCCGACCTCGAAATCGATAGCCATCGCCAATATGTAGATTTCCTAATTTTTTTCCAATAGAAGTTTCGGGTTCATATTTATTAAAATAACTTTTTCCTCCCAACTCATAAAACCATTTAAATCCACCGGTTTCATGGGCTGCTTGTGCAATAAACGATGCAATTCGTTGTGTGGTATTAATTTCATATTCAGGAAAGTAAGAATAAAAACCTTGTATAAGTTTTTCAGATATTTTTTTTTCCAAGTTGGGTGTTACTTCAACCATCAGTGTTTTAAGGAGATTTCTAAAGCGATCATTTGAAATAAGCATCATTAAAAAATATATTATTATTATTAGATTTAACTTTACTATTTTATTAGCTACTGTTCAACTTCATCGCTTTGGATTATTTTAACACCCACGGTTTTCATTTCAGAAATAGCTAAACGACCATCTTCTGGATTGACATTCACAGCTCGACATCCGTCTTCAATCAAATAGGTTTTAAAGCCTAATTTACAGGCATCTAATACGGTATATTTAACGCAATAGTCTGTTGCAACGCCCATAATATACACTTCAGTAATCTGTAATTCTTTAAGAAACTCAGCTAAACCGGTTTCTTTCTGCTGATCATTTTCAAAAAAACCACTATAACTATCAATTTCGGGATCATTACCTTTACGAAAAACTTTGATAATATGATCCAATTTAAGATCTTTGACAAACTCGGCACCTTTAGTGTTTTGCACGCAATGTACCGGCCATAACATTTGCGATAAGCCGGCTTGTTGAATAAACTCTCCGGGAAAGCGATCTTTATGATTATCAGCAAAACAAGAATGATCTTCGGGGTGCCAATCTTGTGTAGCGATAACATATTTGAAATGTTGTTGAACACGATTAGCCACTGGAATCACTTCGTCAGCGTTATCCACCGCTAATGGACCTCCAGGCATAAAATCATTTTGTAAATCCACTAAGATCAAGGCTCTTTTCATAAAAGTTAGATTCCATGAACAAAAAATTATTATATTTGATTAAGCTTGGCATTCATAAACATTGCTTCGCAATTTTTTATTTTAAACCTTTTTTTAAAACGTGCAAAGAAAAAACTACTAAATATGCAATCAAGCTTTTGCCAAATAATGCTTCATTTTATTTTTTGGGAATTGTTTTTCGACGCGTTGCTGTAGAAATTTTTTCTTAACATTTGCTTGCTGATATTTTTCTCTTGTCACTGATCGAATAACTATATCCCATGCCAACAACGTACTCGGCATATCAATTTGAGCAGTAACCTTAAATATTCCTGATTGATTCGAATGAAAAGAATATTTATCTGATGATTTAGGAATTTTTGTTTGACTTTGACCTACATAAGCTTGAGCTTTCCTTGTCTGCTGAAAATAAGATTGCTGACCTAATTGGCTTGTAAATCGATGTGTAATATCATATTCCGATTGTCTATTTTTTTTGGTAGTTTCAGAATACTGCCTTAACGGTTTAAATTTTTGATCAGATTTAATAATATGATTTTTACTTGTCGGTTCAACTTTCGGATGTTTAGATTTAATAACATAATTTTTGCTTAAATGTTCAAGCTTCTGCTGTTTATATACAGTAGGCTGATTTTTTTTTAGCTGCTCAACTTTCTTCAATGCATAAATTTTTTTATCCGATGATTGGATTAGTGGTTTAAATTTCTTTTGGTATATCGCAGGTTTAGTTTTACTGAATTTTGCTGGTTGCTCATGCTTAGCTAAATATTTATCAACCATGTCCCATGCTTTCTCATCTCTTAAAATTGATTTTTCTTGGATTCGATCTAAAGAGCGTTTTTTACGTTGAGGATCATATTCGTCGCTGCTGAGCATTGATGTGAAATTATGATTTTCGTTAGATTGAATAAAATCATTGACGTAATCTTCGTCATTCAGAATGATTAAATCAATGGGATTAAGTCGCTGCACTCCAGAAGTATTTTTTTGCAAATACCCGTTATTTTGTAAGAAAAGCGTGATATTTTTTTCGGATATAACATTAGACTGTTCGTAATGGGTTAAATTAAGACAAAATTCATTTAAAGCTTCAACTAAATTTATTTCGGAAAAATCACTATCCTGCTCCAAATCATAACCTAATTCGATAAAAGTTAATTCAATTTTTTTAGTAAATTCTAGTAATATCGGTTGTTCATGCCAATCAAGCTGCAAGTCCATATGCGTATGATTAGCAACTAAAGATCCGACTCTAGGTGCTTGATGGTCATTAATAGTATTTTCTAATGCAAGTTTAATCTCGGTAAATTTTGTAGATAAAAAATTCCCCACATCAACAAAAAATTCAACAATTTTTTTACGTACATAATCATTGCCAACTTCTAAGTCAGGGCGCATTCGATAGATTGAATCCATGATGTCAGTTATCAATAAGGTTTCCGTGGCACAACGTCCTTGATCGATACAGCGATTAGCAATCGATACTGCCGTTTGTATTTGTTGAGTATTGGCTCCTCTGCTATGTCCTATATGCTCTGCTAAATTAGGAACAAGTTCCTTTAATTGTATTTTAGTCAGCTCATCTATGGATTGTATTTCGAGTTCCTTAGGCTTGCTCAGTGCTTCACCAATAAAAAAAAGCAGCATCGCTCCTAAATCATATTGAGCGCCATTAGATTGCCCGGTCAATTTACCCGCTCCGATTTTTTTTCTAACATCCTGCGTAATTCGCCGAAGTAATCTTCGAAACATTTTATCATTGCGATAAATAATTTTTTTGACCATTAGATTTTCAGTTATTTTCATCTTAAAGCGAGCATTAGTACCTGCTATAGTTGAGATATGTTCATTTTTTAAAGATAAAGAAAAGTAATTTTTTTGCGAATTAAAATAATGAAAAATCAGATCATTAAATCCTAAATTTTTTAAAAAATGAATTTTTGCTATTAAATGATCATAATTAGACATAGGCCTTACGAAATAAAAACATAGTTTCATAAAATTACGTTGTGTTTCAGGGATACTTCTGACAGCGAAAATAATAGTCTCATGAATCGAATTTGTATCCGTTCGAAAACCCCAATAAAAGTTAGCTTCATTAACCCTTTGCAAATTATAAAGTGGTTTTTCAATAAGAATTGTTTCTGTAATTACAGTATAAGTAGATGACTGAGCGAATGACTCAATATCATTTATTGTAATCACATTGTGATTTTTACGGTGCACTTTTTGTAACAATAGATGCACCGAACACGGCAAATGAGTGGTCTGACGTTTATTTCTTGTATGCGAGCAACCCAACGGTGAAGATTTATATTGCGCGTGTTCTAACTTAAGATCAATAGCTGAAATAGTCTGCTCTGTCAGTACTTGACTTAAATAAAAACTATTTAAATCACTGCCTCGAAAATTTCGTAAGCCTAGCTTAAACAGATCGATAAAAACATTTTTTGGTAACTTAGCATTCCATACTGGATAAGCAGATAGTTTTTGCGGTATAGGTCCTTTTAAAGCTTTTACTCCGGTAAAATCACGGTGACCCGCCTCATAAAAGGAAAATAAAACACTGGCTGGCATTTCAACCTGTTCAAATCTGACGTCCTTTAAAGTATAAAATTTAAATCGCGACGTAGTGATAAAGTTAACTTGATCAAAGTAAACACCATTCAACACCGATTTAATCGCTTTTAAACTGAGATAAAATTTAGATTGATCCGACTCGCTCGGACGAAATAATGAGTTACTCAGATCAGACTCAACAAAATGGACATAAAAACTCCTACCAATAAATTCTGTTTTTTTAAATTCAGTACGATAGAAATTCCATGCTTCATATCCATCCTCCATAAAATTAATATCAATGTAAATTTTACACTCATTAAAACTTTTAAATCCCAGATTATAGATATATTTAAGTAAAGACGCTTCCAATTGACTGCCTTGCAAGCTTGTCTCTTGATTAATCGTAAGCGACTCAATTTCAGTTTCACGTAAATTTACATAATTTAAATTAGCGCGTGCTATTTTTAAACCTAGCATATTAAGTCCACTTAAATTACTTGCTTCTAGATTTGCTCCTGAAAAATTAATAAACTTTAATCTATCTTTGATATCAACGCGTTGAAAATCGACGTCTTTCAAATTTGCTCCAACAAAATCTGAAATATCTGCCAAACGTAATTTTATAAACACATCGGATGAAATTAGCGCATCGTTTAAATCAATTTCTAAGTATTTTTGATTACTAGGACATTGAAAATCTGTTTTTCGTAAATCCGTTTTCCTGAAAGAAACATCAGTGAGATAAGCATGAAAAACTGCCCCGTCTAGCTGAGCTGCATCAAAATTACTATGTTGTATAAATTGATAAAATTTAGTATTTTTAAAATTAGAATTTTCAAAATTAATCCAATTTAAATAGCGAAAAGGCAATTTTTTAAATATAATTCCGGAAAAATTTTTAAAATCATTATTAATCAAACGTTTTAAAAGCTCTTTGGTGATACTTAACGCTTCATTTTTACTGGTTGCACCAAAATCTTCTAAGCTATATGTAATACCTAATCCAGGAAAAGTATGATGAATATCTGCTTTGTTTAAACCCTGTATGATTAGTTGTTGAATAAATTGATCACCGCAATGAGAAATTAAGCCTAGCTTATCTTTTTTGAGCGTGATGTAACCTAATAACTCCATAAATAAATTCACTGATTGACTATTTTTCAGCACCGTCGCTATTCTCATAGAAAAGCGCTGATCTAAAAAATATTCATGATAGTGCGAAGGGATATTTTTAATAATAGTGAGTAATGATTTTGTATCCGTAACAAATAAAGCGTGTAATAAAAGCACTGAGGTTGGGATAAAAGTCGGTGCAAAACGTGGGAATAGATCCTGTTTAACACGGTTTGGAATGGGTATAAGACTCGCTAAAGTGTCATCCCTGATAAGCTGAAGTAAAAGTTTTCTCTCTCCATTTGACCAAAGCCAGGTTAATTCTATGGCAGAGGGAAATCCATAATACTCAAGCTGATAGCTTTCACTTAAGCTTAACCGCTTGCCTTCATAAGCTTTTATTATTTTTCTAGCGATTAACCGCTGTACGACGGTTATTTTTAAATCATCTTTATTTCGCAATTGATTATTTGCATCGAAAATCTCTTCTAAGCCAACTTTATTTTGTTTAAACCAACTATCCTCTCCGATTAAATCAAGTTTATTCAATATAATAGTTACTTTGTCAGTGTAATCACTGTCGTCAAGCATAATCGTGTTAAAATTTTCATGCAGTTTTCCAACAATATGTTCGACTAAATTTTTAGCAGTAATATGTTCTTCTAGTTCTTTGATATACGCGTTGACAATGGCTATGCGACTTAATTGGGTTAACTTATTTCCCAACTCTAGCGCACCCGGATCGTTTTCAATAGCAATAGGAAAACCATGCTCTTTAGCTTGCATCAATAGATAATTATTCGCATGTAATAAATTAAGCAGTATTGCACTATTGGATGCCTTGCATACTAAGACTTGATAACTATCGGGAATAGCAAAAGGACGTCTTGCCGCAATGTAGCTCGCGGTATCTTTAGCAAAGAAACGTAACCATTTTTTGATTTGATAATTACCCTCTAGGTTAGCCTCTAATTGGAGTACTGCACTGTTAATTCTAGAATAACAACCAGCAATACAATGTTCTAATTCATTATCAGCTAATAAATTGATGAGAATAGTTTGGCGTTCTTGTAATTTAATTAAAGGATCATGTAATAGAACTGCAATTTTTTCTAATAATTTTTTTCCATCACCATATAACACGGCCATTGAGTCGCTAGGTTGTTCTAACTTTCTCGAGAAACCCGTTAAACTTTCTGAAAATTCTAGATCATAAGCGTTTGCCCAATTTTTAATCTTATTTAACGCAAGCCTTAGTTCAGATTGCAATACTATAAAATTATCCGTATACAACGAACTACCTGCTTGCTTGTAAACAAATCTATTTAAATCATCCAGAGTATGTCGTCCCGAATAATACATCGGCGCTTGATCTTTAGTTAAGTGCAAATACAATTGTTGCTTAATTAATTTTTCAATATCTTCTGAATTACGATGATTAGCAGTTATTTCACTCTCAGTTAATACATGAAGTGAATAAAACTCTGCGCTTAATAACGGATCTTTTGGCATATGACATCCTTGTCATTTTTCTAATGAAAACAATTTTTTAATAAAAAAATTTTTAAAAATATATATTATTTAAATAAAAAAATATAGTCTTTAAAAAATATAATTAAGCAGTGGAAAATTAAAAAAATTCGGTCGTTGCGTAAAATATTAGTCCACGTTTCGGCGTCGCCATGACGGGCACATGAATTTTACCGTACAGAAGATTTAGCTTTTAAAATAAGCGCTAATTTTAAATTATAGAGATTTTCTTCTAAACCTACAGGGTAAGCATGCGGATTTAATAAGCGGCGAATACTTTCATGAAATTGCTGTAATTCATAATGAGTTTTTTCTTGACTGGATTTTAATGAAGGTACTGTATAAACTAATTCTCCTTGCCTAAAAATTGCAGTCAATAAATCACGGTGCGGGGTTGTTGCCGGAATGGTACGGCGTTTGGTCGGATCGACAGGATCGATTATCGTGATATTTTTTTCCGAAATACCTAATCTTTCATCATAAATGGCATCCGCCATCGCCGACCCATTCACTTTATCAGCATAATAACGTCGCACAGATAAAGTCCCTGGAGTGGAAATTTTAAGGGTTTGTTCAGATAACTTAAGTTTGTTTTCCCAAATTCCTGCTGCCGACTTAATCGCACTCAGTTTGTAGACACCCTCGAGAGCGGGTTGTTCATAGGCGGTAATTAAATGTGTGCCTACTCCCCATACGTTAATACTGGCGCCCTGCTCCTTCAAACTAGTGATCACGGAGGGATTCAGATCATTACTACCGACTATCACCGCATCCTGGTAACCTGCCGAGTCTAAAAGTTTGCGTGCCTGTTGACTTAAATAAGCTAAGTCACCGGAATCTAAACGGACACCTGCTAATTTAAAGCCATTGGGTTTTAATTCTTCAGCAATTTTAATCGCATTTTTTACACCGTCGAGTGTGTTATAAGTATCCACCAAAAAAATACAGCGATCCGGAAAGGTTTCTGCGTAGGCGCGAAAAGCTTCTAATTCATTAGCAAAACTTAACACCCAACTATGCGCATGTGTTCCACGTACCGGAATACCTAATAGTTTTCCGGCTAATACATTAGAGGTCGCGGTACAGCCTCCAATATAAGCCGCACGGCTCGCCATTAAAGCACCATCAAAACCTTGTGCGCGACGTAATCCAAATTCTAATACTGGCTCACCCCGTGTGGCTTGCAACAGTCGCGCGGCGCTGGTGGCAATGAGACTCTGAAAATTAACAATATTCAGTAAAATACTTTCTAATAACTGACATTGTAATAAAGGTCCTTTAACACGGATTAAAGGCTCTTGCGGAAAAACCACGGTCCCTTCTTCAACGGCATCGATATCACAACAAAATTTTATTTGTTGTAAGTACTGCAAAAAATCGGCACTAAATAATAGCTTGCCTTGTGTGTCTGTTAACCCAGCTAAATAATCGATATCGTCTTGCGTAAATTGAAAATTCAAAAGATAATCAATTAATGTGCCTAAACCTGCACAAATAGCATATCTGCCATTAAACGGCGCTTGGCGAAAGCTATGATAAAAAACCGCATCGCGTTCGTGTATCCCCGCCTTCCAATAGCCATAGGCCATGGTTAATTGGTAAAAATCGGTTAATAAGACTAAAGACGATTTATAGAGTTGTGTTATTGAGTTTTGCATTGAAAATAAACCGGCGAGAAAGTTTCGCAAATTGAGTTAATCATATAGAAAAACCATCGTCATGGCGAGCTCACGAAGTGAGCGTGGCCATCCAGTTGCGGGATTTCTAGATTGCCGCGCGCTGCGCGCTCGCAATGACAAATAACTTATTCAGTGGTTTAAATTTTTCTCTAGGTTTAGTTGCGCAATTCATCATTATTTAAATAAAATAATTCGTATTTTTTGATTAGCCTGTCAACCACCGGTTTGTTTTTCTCGAATCTCATCCAAAGTTTTACAATCGATACAAAGACTGGCGGTAGGACGTGCTTCTAAGCGGCGAATACCAATTTCCACGCCACAAGAATTACAGAAGCCATAGTGACCTTCATCGAGTTGCTGTAAAGCTTCCTCAATTTTTTTGATGAGTTTACGTTCACGGTCGCGTGCACGTAGTTCTAAATTGAATTCCTCTTCCTGAGTCGCGCGATCGCTAATATCAGGTAAAGAAGTACCCTCATCTTGCAAATGATGTACCGTTCGACCCATATCCTCCAACAACACGCGTTTTCGCTGTAATAATAAACGGCGAAAATACGCCTGCTGGCTCGAGCTCATATAGTCTTCCCCAGGACGTTCCTTATAAGGCGCTATATTTAAATCGATTTCTGAATTAATAGAAGTCAATTCTAGCCTTGTTTCTGGTAAAGAACGTTGTTTTTTCGATTCTTTCTTAGGTTTTTTATGTTCTGCCATTTTAGTTTCTATTGATGGTTGTTGTTTTACCGCAGGTAGCGCCTGGGAATCAGACTTTGCTTGCTGTTGTTTTTTTTTAGAAGGAGCTCGGATAACTTGTGCCTTCGCTACTTTTGTTGATTTTTTTTTAGCTATAGGCTTTCTACTTCTGGTAACACGGGAGGACGTCGACGTTTTCTTTGAGGTTTTGCTTTTACTAGGCTTTTTTTTTACCCGACTAACTGCTTTTTTTTTAGTCTTTCTGCGTGTAGCAGGCTTACGACGAGTCGCTGTTTTCTTACGTGTTGCCGCTTTTCTGCGACGTGGTTTTCTTGTAGCTTTTTTAGCAGCGCCTACTCTTTTACGACGACGCGTAGTTTTCACACCCGTAGTAGCTCTCTTCTTTCTTCGTTTTGTAGCTTTTTTACGTGTAGGTGTGGACTTTGCAGCTGTAGTGCGTTTTTTACGTCGCTTTGCAGCAGCAGGTTTTCTTTTTACTGGCATAAAAAGTTCTCCTCTTGAGAATTTAACATTTGCCGGAATTGGCACACACACATAAACCAAACACATCTATACCAAAAATAATTCGACATGGCAATCATTTCAAAGCACCTACCATGTCTCTTCTTTTTATTAATGATTTATAGATCATATTTTCAATTAATTCCATTTTCCACTACTAACTCGTTGATGACCGGCCAAATCTTTGTAATTTTTTATCTGTTGATAGCCATATTTTAAAAAAAATTCCTCAACAAAAGCTGCCTGCTGATACCCATGCTCTAAAAATAAAATACCGCCCTTCCGAAGATAGGCACGTGCTTGTTGAATAATAATTTCTAAATCATTTAACCCTTTTTCCCCTGAAATTAAAGCATTTTTCGGTTCGTAAGCCAAAGCACATTCCGTCTGCAAGTGTGGATCATCCAATGCAAGATAAGGTGGATTACTAAGAATAACATCAAATTTTTCATCAACTAATAATGCCTGGCACCAATCACCTTGACGTAGTTCTATGCTTTGGATGTGATAACGGCGGATGTTGCGCTCGGCAACCTGTAAAGCACCAGGGGAACAGTCACTTGCAACGAATTGCCATGCGGGTCTACTCAATGCTAATGCGACAACAATTGCCGCCGAGCCTGTTCCCAAATCTGCTATTTTACGTTGTTCAGTGCCAAAGGTATCAAGCACTTGTTGCACTAATAATTCCGTTTCAGGCCTGGGAATAAGTACTTCTGGAGTTACTTCAAAAGACAATGACCAAAATTCTTGTCGACCCAGTAGATAGGCGACGGGTTCTCCTGCTAGTCGACGTGTAATCAGTTGTTGTATGTTTTTTTGCTGGCGGGTTGTCAGTAACCTATCCGGAGGTTGACCATGCAATTGTGCCCGCGTAAGTCCTAAAACATGGGCAAATAACAATTCGGTATCTAAATAAGCGCTAGGACTGCTCAGCTCTAACTCTTTTATCGCGCTACGCCAGCAGGAAATTAACAGCATAAGAGGGACAACACAGACAAAAATTCCAGTGCGAAGAGTATGCTCATAGCAATGGAGTTTTTGGCAAGCCGCCGCAGAAATGAAGCAACCGGAGTGTATTCATATACATGAGGATTGCGAATTGAGCGGCAACATAGCCAAAAATTTCATTGCGAAGAGCATCGCTTAAAACTCTTTAGGAATTTGCTTACGTCGTATATAAGAGACAAAAAATAGGATAATCAATAAGGGTAATAACACCGGTAATAACACGGGAAATAAAATAATCGCGACGATAGTCCAAATAGCCGCAATGGCGCCGATTATTAATGCGCCAGCCCAGGTTAAAATAAACAACAGTAAAATACTCAACGAAAAAAAGAACACTGAAGCGACCAAAAACCCCCAAACACTAAAACCAATCACCACGGCTCCGGTAAATAAAGCCAGTGTAATGTGACCGCCAATAATCAGCAATAACAGAATAAACAATGCGATAGCGAGTGATCGAAGCATTTAACATTCCTCCATTATGGATAGTGTGAATAAATCATTATTTTCAAAAAAAGAGATTCCCTTACTCGTCATTGCGAGCACCGAAGAATATTGATCGTCATTGCGAGCGCGTAGCGCGCGGCAATCCATGGATGGCCATACTCATTACATTCGCCCGCCATGACGGTGATTCTTTTGCTCTTTTCCATTACTTATGCAACTATTCGCCCAAGGCGGCTAATTCATCGGCTTGATATTCACGCGTCAAGGATTGAATAACCGGTTCTAAATGACCTTCCATAATATCAGATAATTGATACAAGGTTAGATTTATCCGGTGATCAGTTAAACGACCTTGAGGAAAATTATAGGTGCGGATACGCTCTGAACGATCGCCACTGCCGACTAAATCTCGACGTGTTTCTGCTTCCTCGCGTTGTTGCTTGGCTTTCTGTGCCGCTAATAATTTGGATTGTAACAAAGACATCGCGCGGGCTCGGTTTTTATGTTGCGAGCGTTCATCTTGACATTCCACCACCAAACCGGAGGGTAAATGCGTAATGCGGATGGCGGAATCGGTTTTTTGTACGTGCTGTCCTCCAGCACCTGAGGCACGAAATGTATCTACTTTTAAATCGGCTGGATTGATTTTGACATCATCCACGACATCGATCTCGGGTAATATCGCCACCGTACAAGTTGACGTATGAACTCTGCCTTGCGCTTCGGTTTCAGGCACGCGTTGCACGCGGTGTGCACCGGATTCAAATTTCAAATGCGCATAAACAGCAGCTCCAGTTATACGCGCAATGATTTCTTTATAACCACCTTGCTCGCTAGGATTCATATGGATAATTTCCACCGTCCAACCCTGATTCTCTGCATAACGGGAATACATCCGAAATAAATCACCGGCAAAAATTGCTGCTTCATCGCCTCCGGCAGCCGCACGAATTTCTAAGAACACATTGCGTTGATCATTAGGATCTTGCGGTAACAATAAGCGTTCTAATTCTTTTTCTAAATCGACTTGTTTCTGTTGTGCAAATTTAATTTCTTCTGCAGCGAGTTCACGCACCGCCGAATCGGCATCATGTAAACACTGTTCGGCTTGATTTAGGATAGTTAAGTTAGTCCGATATTGCTGAAAACATTGTACGACAGGGCCTAACTGAACATACTCCTTAGATAAATCACGGAAATGATTTTGATCCTTAATCACGTCCATATCACCCAATAAAGCGGTTAATTCTTCGTAACGTTCGACGGTTAAGGTCAATCTATTGAATAAAGAGGTCTTCATATGACCACTTTATACCTAAAGCGCACCACGAAGTCGAGTGCTGAATAGGAGGCTATATAAGGCAGCAAAATTGAATCTTAATGATTCATAAGCTATTCTGAAAATGAGTAGACCGCTATAGCGGGCGCTATAAGGTTTTACACTATAGTAACCTAAGGGGATAGTATGAAAAAATTATTACTAATGGCTTCAGCTATTTGCATGGGTTTATTAGGTGGTATCAATGTGGCAACAGCCCACCCAGGCCAAAGTGCCTGTGCGTTTGATGCTCACTTAGTAAAAAAGGCGGGTTTTGTTTCTGGATCGTATTATGACTCGGCAACCATACGTCAGTTATTGTCCAGACTTAACGTCACACCACGTGCTTGTACAAATATTGCATCATGTCAATATCGTTATGTTTGCAGCGAATATCATTATCTCGCTACCAATAAATTAATTCCAAACCGAGGCCCAACTATTTATTGGCATACTTCACAACCTTTCTAATAAAAGATCGGGCAAATTCAGGTATCCCTTCCTAGTGAAGGGATATTTTTTTATGCTAAGAAATTTCGCAATAGAACTTAGCAAAAAAATGATTTAAGCTTTCTTGGATTAAGGCTTTTCGTCATTGCGAACACATAAAATATTATCGTCATTGCGAGCGCGAAAAATACTAATCGTCATTGCGAGCATCGAAGAATATTTAACGTCATTGCGAGCGCCTAGCGCGCGGCAATCCATGGATGACCACGCTCATAACATTCGCTCGCCATGACGGTACTACTTTAGGTTATGCATCATGTCAACAGTTAATGCTTCTATTACGCTTTCAACCCAGCAAGAAAATCAAATTGATTGTTTCGGTTCCTGGACCTTAAATGGCATTCGTAAAAAAACTTTAGATCAAGCCTTTAAAAAGCTCAATCGCAATCTAAGCTCGCCAGTCATTTTAAATGCTGAAGCTATCACACGCATGGATAGTAGTGGTGCTTGGCAACTTTACCAATGGAAAAAGCAGCTCGCTAAAAAAAGCGACGTGCAACTCATGGGTTTAAGTAAAAAACATCTCGCACTGTTTGCCATGATAGAAAAGGCGGCGCAACAATTAAAACCATTACCTCATGCCAAACGTTATACCGGCTTAGCCCTATTAGGTAAAAAAGTCTTCGAACAATGGCATGAGCTTAAATCATTTTTACGTTTTATTGGTAAAACCTTTATTACCGCATGGCAAACGGTGTGGCATCCCAGTCAATTGCGTGGTCGTGCCATTCTAAGCATCATTGAAAATACCGGTTTAGACGCCTTAGGTATTATTGCCTTATTATCTTTTATGATCGGTATTGTCATAACCTATCAAATGGGTTTTCAATTAAGAAATTTTGGTGCAACGCTGTTTATTATTGATTTATTGGGTCTTGTGATATTGCGTGAGTTTGCGCCGCTGTTAACGGCGATTATGATAGCGGGCCGCAGCGGATCGGCGTTTACTGCACAATTAGGTATGATGAAGATCAAAGAAGAAGTCGATGCCTTAAACACCATGGGTGTTTTGCCGAGTCAATTATTAATTTTGCCACGTATTTGGGGGCTGTTAATTGCATTACCGTTACTCACGGTTTGGGCAGATATTTTTGGCCTACTGGGCGGCATGGCCATGACCCATAATATGTTAAATATTAGTTACACCGATTTCTTACAACGTTTTCCTAAAGTTGTTTCACCCTCCTCGCTCATCATCGGCATTGGAAAAGCGCCGGTATTTGCATTGATTATCGCCAACACCGCTTGTTTTCAAGGTTTACGTGTCAGTGGTAGTGCCGATAGTGTCGGCAGACAAACCACACGCAGTGTGGTACAAGGCATTTTTTTTATTATTGTCGCCGACGCATTGTTTTCGATTTTATTTAGCCAGTTAAATATCTAATCGCCATAATTCACTGCTGTCATCGAATAAAGCGCTATACTGAGATTATGCAAGCATCTGACCCGATTATAAAAGTCGAAAATGTTAAACTTACTCTCGCTGGTCAATCGATCCATCGCGGTATTAATTTACAAGTACAACGTGGAGAAATTATTGGCATAGTCGGAGGCAGTGGTTCCGGAAAATCAACCTTGCTGCGTGAAATTTTAGCTTTACTGACGCCTACTTCTGGGGATATTGAAGTATTCGGTAAAAATTTAAACAAGATTTCTTCAGCGGAGTTACTTAGGTTACAGTGTCGCTGGGGCGTATTATTTCAACAGTCGGCACTCTTTACTTCGCTTAATGTGATTGAAAATATTTCATTCCCGCTACAAGAACATACAAAATTGGACAAAACGACGATCCAAGAACTCGCTTTAATTAAATTATTAGCCGTAGGTTTACCGATGGACTCGGCCACAAAATATCCATCTGAACTCAGCGGTGGCATGCTAAAGCGCGCTGCGTTAGCGCGTGCTCTGGTCATGGATCCCGAATTACTGTTACTCGATGAACCCACTGCCGGTCTCGATCCACAAGGCGCTGAAGAATTTGATGCACTTGTATTAAATTTACGCAGTATTTTAGGATTAACCATCGTCATGGTCACGCATGATTTGGACACCTTATGGCAAATTACTGATAAAGTTGCTTTTTTAAGTGCAGGACGCGTTTTAGAATTTGCACCCATGGTACGTCTGACGCAATCCAAGCAAGCTGCGATAGTGGCTTATTTTCAAGGCCCACGCGGACGCATGACACAACATCTTTATGAGGGGAATCATGGAATCTAAAGTCAATTATACCTTAGTGGGTGCTTTTGTTCTTATTTTGACCGTCGCCCTGATTATTTTTATTACATGGTTATCGGCTGGACTATCCACTAAGCGTTATAAAACTTTCCTGGTCATCATGCATGAATCCGTAGCAGGCTTAGGTGTTAACTCTTCGGTTAAATATAATGGTGTTAATGTGGGTACGGTCAAGAAAATTTCTTTAAACGACCAGAATCCTGAACAAGTGCACTTGCTGTTACAAATAGAAGAACATACACCCATTACCGAAGGCACAACAGCCACATTAAATAGTCAAGGTTTGACCGGTATCACTTATCTCGCATTACAAGGCAGCGATTCTAATCTAAATCCTATTCCTCTACTTCCTGGTGAACAATATCCTATTATTAAAAGTGCGCCTTCTTTGTTCCTACGGTTAGATACGACATTACGGGATTTAAATAATAATATGAATCAGATTACGCACGACATTAATGGCGTATTAGGTGGTGAAAATCCAATTTTATTTAGAAAAATTCTAAATAATTTATCTATAACGAGTAATCATTTAGCCGCGCAAAGTAAACGTCTCGATGCTATTTTAATTAATACTGCACGTTCAACACGCGCATTTCCGTCCTTAATGAATACCTTAACGCAACAAACGCTGCCTTCTACCAATCAAGTATTAAATAATTTAAGCATTATGACGGATAATTTACTAGAACTCTCAGACAATTTAAGACAAAACCCCAGCATATTAATACGGGGACAAAAACCGCCACCTTTAGGACCTGGAGAGCAATAACATGCCTAACTTTCTACGTGGCATTGATTTCCGGAAAAATAAGTGCTTCCATAAAGCGGCATGTTGTTTGCTGAGTTTCTTAGTGTTGTCGGCCTGCTCGATATTCGAGCCGATTAAAACTCCACCCATGCATTATTTTACGTTAGCCATGCCGGACCCCGATTGGGATTGTTGCGCACAACAAGGGCGCGCCACGATATTAGTCAATCAACCGCGTGCTAATGCGATTTATAATAGTCCACGCATGATTTATATCCCCGCGTGTTATCAAATCCAATATTTTGCACAAAACCGCTGGGCAGACATGCCCACACAAATGTTACAATCTTTATTAATCAATTCTTTACAACATACCGGTTACTTCCAAGCGATTATTAATACCCCTTCCACCACTTATTATGATTGGGTATTGAATACGCAATTACTCAGTTTTCAACAAGAGTTTATAACCGTTCCCAGTCGTTTCCGCATTGCAATACGTGCGCAACTCATCGATGCCCGATCCAGGCATGTCATCGCCACACAGGATTTTGTCGTCGTACAAACCGCAGCACATGATGATCCCTACGGTGGAGCGCTGGCTGCTAACCTAGCGGCACGAAAAATACTCAATGAAATTAATTGTTTTTGCTTAAGAAATTTAAGCTGAAATCATGTAAAAAAACATCATCTTAGCGAGCGTATGTTTGCAATAAGCGTGGCCCTCCAGTTTTGTATTTCCTAGATTGCCGCGCGCTACGCGCTCGCAATGACGATAAATACGCTATGCGTCCACCAATGACGATCAATACGCTATGCGTCCGCCAATGACGATCAATATTCTATATGCGCTCGCAATGGATGCCACGCCCACAGTCGATATTCTATGCGCCCCTAATGATGAGTAAATTATTTTAATTTTCGCGGCTTCAGATACAGGGTATTTGACTTTTACCCTGCACATTTAAACTTTCAGGAAATAAATTAATGACATTTAAATAATGATCATTTTTTTGTGCTACATCCTCTACCCTAACATCAATTTTTTTGTCATTGCTGGTTTTTTTCAAACTACGCACCTTTTTTCGCAACGAATAATGACGACTTGTTTTTTTAATGGGTTTTCGTACCAGTAACATACAGCTGTTTATCCTCAATCAATGTTAAAATTACACTATCATTTTTTAAAGTAAAAAATATTAGGCGAGTATAATTAGATTTTATTAAGCCTATATTAAATAAAAATTAAATCGACGCTAAATATTAACGATATATATTTACGAATATTAAAATTTAATAGTTAACATTAAGAATTATGATTATTTAAAACCCACACTATCAGTTAAAACTAATAGTGTGGATCAAAATTAATGTGTTTAATTCACTATAAGGAATTAGTCATACCTGGAACGATTTAGGTGCTTGTTGATTTCCAGTTGCACTCGATGAAGCTGGAGTAAAAAATTGAGTATCACTGTAGGCTGCAACAAGCGATACTTTCTTAACATTTTCTCTCAAGCCTTGAATAAAATCCGTCAATTTGTTATGTGGCTTTTGATCCTTTTCATCTTTATCCTTATAAACCAAAACTTTAAGCACTATCTCATCACAAGCATCCAAATGAACTAAAACACTTTTAGAAATCTCACAAAGAGCCTCGCGCTTCGAATCTTGTGCAAGACTCCTTTTGTCCTTTATTTCCTTAATTACTGTTTCTACCATATTCCGTAAGGCTTTAGCATAGGTTGCTAACCAATCTTTTGTGCTTTTACAAATTTCTTTAGTTTCAAATTCATCACCTGCTGGAGTGGTTTGTTGAGCCAGAGTCATATGAAAATGTCCAGCCATATATCCAAGATACTCTTTCACTTGTTCAGGAAATAGCTTATAGGCATTACGAAGCTTATCAGACCAATCATCTTTGCCAATAACAAAATCCACGTACACATCGCCCATCATCAGATAAGGCCTGTAATCATCGAGTGCTGGATGGCTGACTAAAAGAGATTCTTTTACAAGCTGATCTCTCCAATGTTCCTTTTGTAATTCAATCTGAATGTTAGTCGCATTATTTATGTTCTTCTGTTGCTGAATAAAAGCAATATCTTGCCAATCAACTTGGTTATAGACACAATAGGCTAGCAATGGAAAGGAAATAGGTTTGTCATGCTGACCTTCTCTATAGGTCGTCTCGTAAATATACTCTTCTTTAAAATCAACGAGATCTTCAATTAATCTAAGCTCTTTTACAACATCCGTTCTTTTTGCTTCTATCAATTTGCAATATAATAAGAAAATATCAGATTCAGATAATCTTATGCCGTCCGGATAGTGGTCTTTCATTCCATCTCTAAACAAATTAACAATCACTTCGTCCGAACTTTTTATTTGAAGGTTCTCCATGATCATTTTAATAAATGATGCATTTCGATTCCAAGCATCTTTTTTAATAACTTTTGTCATAAATTAACCCTTTAGTTTATTATTTTTAAAAAATACAATTAAAATTGTAAGTTTTCATTTTAGACTAGTAGTATTAATTTTATATTAACGAGTAAGATAAAAAATTTCTAAAAAATAAATATAATTTGTTATACTCGGCTTAAGAAAAACTTAAAAATGGAATATTTAAAAAATAAAAGCGTAATGATCCAATTTTTCCCCTTATTATTAGTTTGTTACGAAATAATTAATTATTTAGCAAACGACATGTACTTGCCGGCTTTGCCGAGTATGATT
>CANJLU010000007.1 GCA_947475085.1 Coxiellaceae bacterium | reverse complement strand
AGTTAATTTTAAATATTATACATGCGGGTGTAGTTCAACGGTTAGAATTCCAGCCTTCCAAGCTGGCTATGTGGGTTCGATTCCCATCACCCGCTCCAGAAATGCAGGACGAACAAACTGGACAAATAACCTTAAATCCAGAATGGGAAAAAAGGACAAAGAAATCATACACTCACAGCAATTGGATTTTTGGCAAGGCGACGCGAAAATGAAGCAACCGGAATGTGTTCATGATACATGAGGATTGCGATCCGCGCGATACACAGACAATGTCAAGTGCGAAGAGTGTGATATGCAGAGGCCCACATGGCTCAGTGGTAGAGCACTTCCTTGGTAAGGAAGAGGTCACCGGTTCGATCCCGGTTGTGGGCTCCATGAGATGTTTAGGCCAGTAGCTCAATTGGCAGAGCGGCGGTCTCCAAAACCGCAGGTTGGGGGTTCGATTCCCTCCTGGCCTGCCAAAAAATCCAAGTTTGGCAGGGTTAAATGACTAAACTAAAGGTATTTGATATCGAATGCTGCGGTTTAAGATGTGGCATGCAGGAAATCAAGTGACTCAGTTTTTACAGAAAATATAGAAATAGGCGAAATGAAGAACGCAAAGCTTGAAAGCAAGGCTACTAGTAGAGACTCCATACTCTGGATAGCGATGGGAGTCGTTCTTCTATTGGCTATTTACGCCAATAATTATTTCTCTCATCAGGCCATTGCTATTCGCTTGATAGGCTGGATAATAGATGCGCTGGTGCTAGCATCATTATTTTTTTATACGACTCTAGGGCGGCGATTTTGGGTGTTTGCACAAGCTTCACGTGCTGAACTGCGCAAAGTTGTGTGGCCAACACGCGAAGAAACCGTGCGCACTACTTTGATTGTGATGGCGATGGTTGTTGTCGCGGGCTTGTTTTTATGGGGTATAGATACACTCCTGTTATGGGCAGTTGCTTTTTTAACAGCGTAAATGAAGAGGATAGTTAACGTATGACAGAAAAAAAATCAGAACTTCATTCCGATGTTTCAGAGCAATCGTCAAACGATCCTGTTTCAACTGAAAAATCATCTATAGCAGAAGAAAAAACCACGCATGGACCTATGCAGTGGTATGTCGTACAAGCACGCTCAGGATATGAGCGCAAGGTTTTAGATGCTTTAAATGAACGAATTAAACAACAAGGCCTAACAGAGAAATTTGGTCAAATTATTGTACCGACTGAAGAAGTGGTCGAAATTCACCAAGGTCGGAAGCGCAAAACAGCACGCAAATTTTATCCAGGCTATGTCTTAGTCGAAATGGATATGGATGAAGATACTTGGTATCTCGTTCAAAAAACACCAGGAGTGATTAAATTTATTGGTGGAACCAGCGATAAGCCAGTGCCTCTGAGCAGTAAAGAGGTTGATAAGATTTTACAACGTATGCAAGAAGGCGTAGATAAGCCTCGGCCTAAAGTCTTGTTCGAAGTAGGTGAAGTGGTACGAGTCGTGGATGGACCTTTCGCTGACTTTAATGGTGAAGTTGAAGAAGTAAACTATGAAAAAAACCGTATGCGCGTTTCGGTCATCATTTTTGGTCGCTCCACGCCGGTTGAATTAGAATTTGGTCAAGTTAAAAAAGCTTGATGCATTGGGCCCCTTTTCTAATGAGAAGGGATAGAAACATACTCATAGCAATGGGATTTTTGACAAGGCGCCGGGAAAATGAGCAACCGGAGTGTGTGTTCTATACATGAGGATTGCGAGTTGAACGGCAACACAGTCAAAAATTAAAGTGCGAAGAGTATAAATAAACGATGGGAAGCTTAGTGACAGAGCTAAGCGCTAGACCCGGAGGTAAAAATGGCAAAGAAAATACAAGCCTATGTGAAATTACAGGTAAAAGCCGGCGAGGCTAATCCTGCGCCACCTATTGGCCCTGCTTTGGGACAACAAGGTGTGAATATTATGGAGTTTTGCAAGGCCTTTAATGCGCGTACGCAAAATGTCGAAAAAGGCATGCCAATGCCGGTAGTGATTACGGTGCATACCGATCGTAGCTTTACCTTTATTATCAAAACTCCGCCGGCTTCTTATTTAATTATGAAGGCAGCCGGGATCAGCAAAGCGAGTAGTATCCCCAACAAAAATAAAGTCGGTAAAATTACTCGCAAACAACTGGCTGAGATTGCAACAGTTAAAATGCCCGATCTAACCGCAGGTGATTTAGAAGCTGCTATGCGCACGATAGCGGGTACGGCGCGTAATATGGGTGTTGAAGTCGAGGGGGAAGCTAAAAATGGCTAAGTTAAGTAAACGTTTCCGTGTGATTAATGAAAAGCTGCAAGCCGGGAAGATATATACGGTAGCAGAAGCCATCACCTTACTCAAAGAATTTCCAGTTAAATTCAACCAAAGCATCGATGTTAGTATCAATTTAGGTGTTGACCCACGTAAATCGGACCAAACTGTTCGCGGTGCGGTAGTATTGCCTCATGGAACAGGTAAAACACCGCGTGTTGCCGTGTTTGCTCAGGCAGCTAATGCCGAAGCCGCAAAGGCAGCCGGTGCTGATATCGTAGGTTTTGAGGATTTGGCTGAAAGCATTAAAGCCGGTAATTTAGATTTTGATGTACTCATTGCAACGCCAGATGCGATGCGCTTGGTTGGTCAGCTGGGTCAGATATTAGGACCGAGAGGCTTGATGCCTAATCCTAAGATAGGCACGGTAACCATGGATGTAACTACGGCAGTTGCTAACGCGAAATCAGGGCAGGTGCGTTACCGTGCTGACAAAGGCGGAATAATCCACTGTACTATTGGTAAGTTGAACTTTGAGACTCAGCAATTGCTACAGAATTTAGAGGTGCTAGTAGGGGCGGTTAAAAAAGCCAAACCAGCCACGGCTAAAGGCATTTATTTTAAAAAGCTGAGTCTATCCAGTACGATGGGACCCGGCTTATTAATTAATTTAGCATCCTTAGAAGCAAGTTAAGCAGAGTATCCGGAATAACGTAAAATTGGCGTTTATAGCTTGACTATTTAGCGTATTTAGGATAGAAGAGCTACCCCCACTTGATATAATAGTGGGAATGAATTCGCAGTTAAAGGGCTTTCCCTCTAACTGTCGGAGACCGTAGGTGTGCCGGCATTAAAAAGATAGATTTCAAAGTCCCTCTTGATAATTTGGCGCTTAATTTATTACCTACGCAGACGGTGAACCTTTACGGCCACCGAGCCTTAACCATCATCCAGTAATAGTCGATGGTTGAACAATACATGAGGAGAAAACCAACGTGACATTAAGACTTGAAGATAAACAGGCCATTGTTGCGGAAGTTGGAGAGGTTGCAAAAAATGCGTTATCAGCAGTCACTGCTGAATATCGTGGTTTAAGTGTGGGGGAAATGAGTCAATTACGCTTACAAGCACGCAGTTCTGGAGTGTATTTACGTGTCGTGCGTAATACCTTGGCGCGTCGTGCTTTAGAAGGTACAGGCTTTGCGTGTTTACAAGATACGCTGGTAGGCCCTTTACTTTTGGCATTTTCCCAACAAGAGCCAGGTGCAGCAGCGCGGCTTATTCGAACATTTACTAAGCAAAATGAAAAATTGGTCGTTAAGGCAGTTGCCTTTGATGGTCAATTATTGGCGGTGAATGAACTCGAAAAACTCGCGAATCTTCCAACCCGTAATGAAGCAATTGCGACATTAATGGCCGTTATGAAAGCACCGATTACTAAGTTAGTGCGTACACTGGCTGAACCACAAGCCAAACTGGTACGTACGTTGGCTGCTGTGCGTGAAAAGCAACAAGCAGCCGCATAATGGTGTTTTAATTAAAGTTTTTATTTTTTGGAGTTATAAATATGAATGCTAAAGCAAAAGAAGATGTATTAGATACAATTTCTAACATGAGTGTCATGGAAGTTGTTGATCTTATTAAGAATATGGAAGATAAATTTGGTGTTTCTGCAGCTGCCGCTACAGTCGCCGTGGCAGCAGCACCGGGTGCAGCAGCAGCGGTTGAAGAAAAGACCGAATTCAATGTTGAGTTGAAAGAAGTGGGTCCTAATAAGATCAATGTGATTAAAGTAGTGCGCGAAGAGACTGGCCTTGGCTTAAAAGAAGCTAAGGATTTAGTTGAATCAGCACCTAAAGCGGTCATTAAAGAAGGTATGTCTAAAGCAGATGCCGAGAAGCTTATCGCTAAGCTTACAGAAGCTAAAGCTGTAGGCGAAATGAAATAAGTTTTATAACACTAAAAGAATGCTCAGATTTATGCTGGGCATTCTTTATGTTATGAAACTCGTTTCTAAACATATATTTTTAATCTTTAAATGTGTAGCACATTATATGAGATTCAGGTTTAAGACGATGTTGATCGTAAGGACTTAGGCTAAAAAGGGACTTAGAACGAGAGTAAAGCGCTATTCTAAATAATAGGCTTTATAGGCTTTAAGCGTTACTAGCCAACACTAATATAGGCCCAGATATAATGGGCGCGATTTTTCTTTATTTATTCTGTTCTCTAACTAGGTGAACTTTAGATGGTAATTCGGACATCCCCAGCAACTGAGCAAACAAATACCCCTTATTCGTTTACTGAAAAAAAACGTATTCGTAAAAATTTTGGTAAACAAGCGACCATAATGGAAGCGCCCTATTTATTAGCGACGCAAATTGAGTCGTATCATCGATTTTTACAAACAGGTACCCCGCCGGATGCGCTGGAAGATGTGGGACTTAATGCCGCTTTTAAATCTATATTTCCTATTTCTTCTTATTCCGGTGGCGAAGCTACGTTGGAATATATTAATTATCGAATAGGACAACCACCTTTTGATGTTAAAGAATGCCAAGCACGCGGTTTAACTTATGGTGCTCCTTTACGTGTGAAAATGCGTTTAATTATTTATGATAAAGAAGCAGCACCAGGCTCAACTAAGCTCAAATATATTAAAGAGCAAGAAGTTTACATGGGTGAATTGCCCTTGATGACCGATACCGGAAGTTTTGTAATTAATGGGACGGATCGTGTGGTTGTTTCACAATTACATCGTTCGCCCGGTGTGTTTTTCGAACATGATAAAGGTAAAACTCATTCTTCAGGTAAGTTGTTGTACGCGGCGAGAATTATTCCGTATCGTGGTTCTTGGTTAGATTTTGAATTTGATCCTAAGGATAATTTGTTTGTTCGTATCGATAGACGACGTAAATTAGCCGCAACCATATTATTACGCGCATTAGGATACACCTCAGAAGAGATATTAGAGTTATTTTTTAGTAATAATGTTTTTCATCTAAAAGGTGAGAAGGTTGTTTTAGATTTAGTGCCCGAACGTTTGCGTGGTGAAATAGCCAGCTTTGATATTAAAGATGCCAGTGGCAAAGTCATTGTTGAGCAAGGTCGACGTATTGCGGTAAGACAAATTCGCGAAATAGAAAAGGCTAAAATTAAACACTTAGAGTTACCGCTAGATTATTTGATTGGCAAAACATTGGCTAAGCCTATTATTAATGCTGAAACTGGCGAAATTCTGTTTGAAGCCAACACAGAACTAACCGCAGATATTGTCAAAAAATTGATAGAAGCTCAGATAGAAAAAATAGAAACCTTATATACCAACGATTTGGATTCAGGCGCTTATATCTCTACTACTTTGCGTATTGATCCAAGTCACAGTCAGCAAGAAGCCTTAGTCGAAATTTACCGTATGATGCGTCCGGGTGAGCCACCCACTAAAGAAGCCGCAGAAGCTTTATTTAAAAATTTATTTTTTGTTTTGGATCGTTACGATTTATCTGCAGTAGGACGGATGAAATTCAATCGTCGCTTAGGCCGTGAAGAAATTACTGGGTCTGGTACCTTGACCAAAGATGATATTGTGGCTGTGTTGCGCGCATTGATCGAAATACGCAATGGTAAAGGCGAGGTAGATGATATCGATCATTTGGGTAATCGTCGCGTACGTAGTGTCGGTGAAATGGCCGAAAACCAATTCCGTATTGGTTTAGTGCGTGTTGAACGAGCCGTCAGAGATCGTTTAAGCGTGGCTGAATCTGAAAATTTAATGCCACAAGATCTGATTAATGCTAAGCCTATCTCAGCGGCAATTAAAGAGTTTTTTGGTTCCAGTCAATTATCGCAGTTCATGGATCAGGTGAATCCTCTCTCAGAAATTACGCATAAACGCCGCGTATCTGCCTTAGGGCCCGGCGGTTTAACCCGTGAGCGAGCAGGTTTTGAAGTTCGTGACGTACACCCAACCCACTACGGTCGGGTTTGTCCGATTGAAACACCTGAAGGACCCAATATTGGTTTGATCAATTCCTTGGCGGTGTATGCTCGAACCAACCATTATGGTTTTCTTGAAACACCGTACCGTAAAGTTGAAAATGGTAAAGTAACCAAAGAGATTCAATATTTATCTGCCATTGAAGAAGGTAAATATGTCATTGCGCAGGCCAACACACGGCTTGACGGTCATGGTAAGTTGATCGATGATTTAATTCCTTCTCGACACCGTAATGAGTCGATGCTGACAACAGCGGACAAAGTCAATTATATGGATATTTCACCGGCTCAAGTTGTTTCGGTGGCCGCTTCCTTGATTCCCTTTTTAGAGCATGACGATGCGAACCGTGCGTTGATGGGTTCGAACATGCAACGTCAAGCGGTGCCTACCTTGCGTACCGAAAAACCTTTAGTGGGTACCGGTATGGAACGTAAAGTAGCGGTCGACTCAGGCGTAGTCGTAGTGGCAAAGCGTGGTGGTTTCATTGATTCAGTGGATGCCGGTCGTATCGTTGTGCGTGTTGATGATGAAGAAGCCACAGCAGGCACCGCGGGTGTGGATATTTACAATCTGACAAAATATACGCGCTCTAATCAGAACACCTGTATTAATCAACGACCTTTAGTAAAGAAAGGCGATATGATTAAGAAAGGCGACGTGATGGCGGATGGTCCTTCTACCGACTTAGGTGAGTTAGCTTTAGGGCGTAATCTACTGGTCGCCTTTATGCCTTGGAATGGTTATAACTTTGAAGATTCTATTTTGATTTCTGAACGCGTCGTTTCGGAAGATCGTTTTACCACGATACATATCGAAGAATTAACCTGTACCGCACGTGATACTAAATTAGGCACCGAAGAAGTCTCATCGGATATTCCCAATGTCGGAGAAAGTGCACTCTCTAAATTAGATGAGTCAGGTATTGTGCATTTAGGCGCTTGGGTAGAAGCGGGTGACATACTGGTTGGAAAAGTGACACCAAAAGGTGAAACACAATTGACACCCGAAGAAAAACTTTTACGCGCTATATTTGGTGAAAAAGCCTCGGATGTAAAAGACAGTTCGCTACGTGTTCCTTCAGGAATGCGTGGTACCGTTATTGACGTTCAAGTATTTACGCGAGATGGTTTAGAAAAAGATGAACGTGCGTTAAGTATTGAAGAAATGGCTTTAGATCAAGTTAAGAAAGACTTATACGACGAGTTTAGAATTTTAGAAAATGATTGTTATCAACGTCTAGAGACCTTATTAGTCGGTGCTACAGCAAGCAGTGGGCCAAATAAATTAAAGTCCGGTAGTAAAGTTACATTGGAATATTTACAACAACTGGCTAAAGATCAATGGTTCTCTGTCAGCTTGCGTGATGAAGCGGCTAACCAGCAATTGGAAGCGGTTGCCAAACAGTTAGAAGCAGCGCGTCTTGCCCTAGATGAAAAGTTTGAGAATAAACGCAAAAAATTAACTCAAGGTGATGATTTACCGCCAGGCGTACTTAAGATCGTTAAAGTTCATTTAGCCATCAAACGTTGTATTCAGCCGGGGGATAAGATGGCCGGTCGACATGGTAATAAAGGGGTTATTTCTACCATTATCCCTGTCGAAGATATGCCTTACATGGAAGATGGTACACCGGTTGATATCGTTCTTAATCCTTTAGGTGTGCCATCGCGTATGAACGTAGGACAGGTGCTGGAAACGCATTTAGGTTGGGCAGCAAAAGGTTTAGGTATCAAAATTGCGGGTATGCTGGATGCACAAAAAAATATTAAAGAAATTAAACACTTCTTAGGGTCTATTTACAACGATACTAAGGAAACGGCGCAAAAAGTAGATTTAGACAAATTATCGGATGAGTCTGTTGTTGAGCTGGCGCAAAATTTACGTAGTGGCGTACCTATGGCCACACCGGTTTTTGATGGTGTGACCGAAGCAGAAATAAAACGCATGTTACGCTTGGCTGATTTACCAGAGTCAGGACAAACCACCCTCTACGATGGCAGAACCGGCGAACGTTTTGAACGACCCGTTACGGTAGGTTATATGTACATGCTCAAATTGAATCATTTAGTCGATGATAAGATGCATGCGCGCTCTACCGGATCGTATAGCTTAGTAACCCAACAACCACTAGGCGGTAAAGCGCAATTTGGTGGTCAACGATTTGGTGAAATGGAGGTTTGGGCGTTAGAAGCTTATGGAGCGGCTTATACTTTACAAGAAATGTTAACCGTCAAATCGGATGACGTGGCTGGTCGAACCAAGATGTACAAGAACATTGTTGATGGTGACCATCAAATGGAAGCGGGTATGCCAGAATCATTTAACGTATTAGTCAAGGAAATACGCTCCTTGGCAATTAATGCAGAATTAGAAACCAAAGATTAATCTGAAGTGGAGAGTAACACCTTGGCAACTAAACCAAAAGCAGACACTGTGAAGTCCGAGCTAGAGCATGCTACGACGACTGAGACAGAAATGGCTAAAGCTGCGCCATCATCTATCGAACTAGTGAAACCAGAGCCTGCTCAAGAGAGTTTGGCGAGCATGGCGGAAGCGATCGAGTCGAACGCAAACAGCGAAAGAAACAAAGTATTTGCTGATAAGCCGTTGATGTCAGATTTATTGGGAATCTTAAAGCAAGAAGATTACTTAGATGAGTTTGATAATATTCGCATCTCTTTAGCTTCACCGGAAATGATTCGCACCTGGTCCTATGGTGAAGTCAAAAAACCTGAGACCATTAATTATCGTACGTTCAAACCGGAAAGAGATGGTTTGTTTTGCGCAAAAATCTTTGGGCCGATTAAGGACTATGAGTGTTTATGCGGTAAGTACAAACGGCTTAAACATCGTGGTGTGATTTGTGAAAAATGTGGTGTCGAAGTGGCATTGACCAAAGTACGACGTGAGCGTATGGGTCATGTCGAACTGGCCAGTCCAGTTGCCCATATTTGGTTTTTAAAGTCTTTACCGTCACGTATCGGTTTATTACTCGATATGACCTTACGCGATATAGAGCGCGTGCTGTATTTTGAAGCATTTGTGGTTATAGAACCCGGTATGACGACGTTGGAACGCGGTCAGCTTTTAACAGATGAACAATACTTAGAAGCCATCGAAGAGCATGGTGACGAATTTGATGCGCGTATGGGTGCCGAAGCCATACAGCAACTATTGATCACCTTAAATATGAAGGAAGAGATCAATACTTTACGTGAAGAGATTCCCAATACCAGTTCAGAAACCAAATTGAAGAAATTTTCTAAACGTTTAAAACTGTTGGAAGGATTCGATCAATCTGGCAATAAACCAGAATGGATGGTGTTAACGGTATTACCCGTGTTACCACCGGATTTACGTCCTTTAGTACCTTTAGATGGTGGGCGTTTTGCGACATCGGATCTGAATGATCTTTATCGGCGTGTGATCAATCGTAATAACCGTCTTAAGCGTTTATTAGATCTAAACGCGCCTGACATTATCGTGCGTAACGAAAAACGCATGCTGCAAGAATCAGTGGATGCGTTATTGGATAATGGCCGACGAGGTCGTGCTATTACCGGTAGTAATAAACGACCATTAAAATCTTTGGCGGATATGATCAAAGGTAAACAAGGTCGATTTAGACAAAACTTACTGGGTAAACGTGTCGATTATTCCGGCCGTTCGGTCATCGTAGTCGGTCCTACTTTAAAATTACATCAATGTGGCTTACCGAAAAAAATGGCTTTAGAGTTATTTAAGCCTTTTATTTTAAGTAAATTACAATTCCGTGGTTTAGCGTCTACGATTAAAGCCGCTAAGAAAATGGTAGAAAATGAGTCGCCGGAAGTGTGGGATATCCTCGAAGATGTAATCCGCGAACATCCAGTCTTATTAAACCGAGCGCCTACCTTGCATCGTTTAGGTATTCAGGCATTCGAACCTATATTAGTCGAAGGCAAAGCTATCCAATTGCATCCTTTAGTTTGTACAGCGTATAACGCGGACTTTGACGGTGACCAAATGGCGGTACACGTGCCATTAACCATCGAAGCTCAGCTGGAAGCGCGTACGTTGATGATGTCGACCAACAACATTTTATCTCCTGCGAATGGCGAGCCAATCATACTGCCAACGCAAGATGTGGTTTTAGGCCTTTATTATTTAACCCGTGACAAAATTAATGCCAAAGGAGAAGGTTTAATTTGTGCCGATGTTAACGACGTGCGTCAATTGTATGATGCAGGCTATGCAGACTTACATGCTAAGATTAAAGTTCGAATAACCGAAGTGTTATTCGATGCAAAAGGTGAGCGTAACGAAACAGTTAAGTTAATTGACTCCACCGTGGGTAGAGCTTTATTACGTGAAACGCTTCCAGATGGTTTACCGTTTTCTTTAATTAATAAGACACTGAATAAAAAAGCGATATTAAGTCTTATCAATGAATGTTATCGACGCTTGGGTTTGAAAGCGACGGTTATTTTTGCGGATAAATTGATGTATACCGGCTTTGGCTACGCCACACGTGCCGGTATTTCGGTCGGGATTGAAGATTTAATCATTCCTGAAAATAAAGCCGCAATTATTGCAGCCGCAGAAACCGAAGTAAAAGAAATTGAAGCACAATATGCATCCGGTTTAGTCACGCAGGGAGAACGTTATAACAAGGTTGTTGATATTTGGTCGCGTACCAATGATCAAGTGGCTAAAGCGATGATGGAAAAATTAGCCACCGAAAATGTTACGGCTGCTGATGGGACTATTGTATCCCAAGAGTCATTTAATCCAGTGTATATGATGGCAGACTCAGGTGCCCGGGGTTCACCCGCGCAAATGCGTCAGTTGGCCGGTATGCGAGGTTTGATGACTAAACCGGACGGTACTATTATTGAGACACCGATTACGGCTAACTTCCGTGAAGGTTTAGACGTATTACAGTACTTTATTTCTACGCACGGTGCGCGTAAAGGTTTGGCGGATACTGCGCTTAAGACGGCTAATTCCGGTTATTTGACTCGTCGTCTGGTTGACGTGGCACAAGATATGGTTGTCACTGAAGATGATTGCGGAGCGACCTTAGGCATTGCTATTACTCCCCATGTTGAAGGCGGAGAAATCATGGTGCCATTACGTGAGCGGGTATTAGGCCGTGTATTGGCTGAAGATGTTAGCTTACCCGGCAGTGATGATATTGTAGTGAATAAGGGAACCTTATTAGATGAAGACTGGGTCAATATCTTGGAAGAACGCGCCGTGGACCAAGTGAATGTGCGTTCGCCGATTACCTGTGAAGCTAAATATGGTATCTGTGCGGCCTGTTATGGCCGTGACTTAGCGCGTGGTCATTTAGTGGGTATCGGTGAATCAGTCGGTGTTATCGCTGCTCAGTCGATAGGGGAACCCGGTACACAGTTAACCATGCGTACCTTCCATATCGGTGGTGCGGCTTCGCAGGTGGCTTTAGCTAATCATATCCAAGTAAAGTCTAAGGGCCGCATTAAATTGCATAACATCAAGCTCGTCAAACACAACGATGGGCATTATGTGACGGTCTCACGATCGGGCGAATTAACGTTATTGGATCCACAAGGTCGCGAAAGAGAGCGTTATAAGCTGCCTTATGGTGCTGCCATTAAAGTTTCTGACGGTACCGAAGTGGTACCAGGACAATTAATCGCGCAATGGGATCCGCATACGCATCCTGTTGTTACTGAAGTAGCCGGTTATGTTAAGTTTATCGACTTAATCGATGGTATCACCATGAATCGACAAACCGATGAACTTACCGGTTTAACCAGTATTGTGGTCATGGATTCCAAGCAGCGTGGCTCAGGAGGTAAAGAATTACGTCCTATGGTACGACTGACCGATAAAGAAGGTAATGATCTGTTCTTACCCGGTACGCGCTTGCCAGCGCATTATTTCTTACCGATTAATGCTATTTTGAGCTTGGAAGATGGTGCTGCGGTAGGCGTGGGTGACATCGTTGCACGTATTCCACAAGAAACTTCAAAAACGCGTGATATTACTGGTGGTTTACCGCGTGTCGCGGATCTTTTTGAAGCACGTAAGCCTAAAGAGCCTGCCATCTTGGCGGAAATTTCCGGTATCATTAGTTTTGGTAAAGAAACCAAAGGTAAACGACGTTTAGTGATTACCGGTAGCAACGGCGAAGCGTTTGAGGCGCTCATTCCTAAATGGCGTCACGTGACGGTGTTTGAAGGTGAACATGTCGAGCGAGGTGAAATTGTCGCCGATGGACCTTTGAACCCACATGATATTTTACGTTTGCTGGGGATTAACGCACTGACTAATTACATCGTCAGCGAAGTTCAAGAAGTGTATCGATTACAAGGTGTGAAGATCAATGATAAACACATTGAGGTGATCGTGCGTCAAATGTTACGTAAAGTAAATATTCTTGACTCCGGTGAAAGTCGTTACTTAAAAGGCGAGCAATTAGAAGAATCACGTCTCAAAGAAGAAAACAGGAAGCTGGTTGCGGAAAATAAATTACCGGCACGCTTTGAAGCCGTATTGTTAGGTATTACTAAGGCTTCGTTAGCGACGGATTCCTTCATCTCAGCCGCATCTTTCCAAGAAACCACACGCGTATTAACCGAAGCGGCGGTCACTGGAAAACGTGATGAACTGAAAGGATTGAAAGAAAACGTGATTGTTGGCCGTTTAATTCCTGCAGGAACTGGATTTGCTTATCATGCTGAAGCACGTCGTCAACGGGCGGCTAATGTATTGGCAAAGCAACAACGTTTAACGGCTGCTGCGGCGCCAGCTCAAATGACCGCCAGTGATGTGGAACAAGCGCTGAGTCAGGCCTTATCTGAACCTAAGAAAGACGAGAAATCATAATTAATATGGTTAAGTTTTCTCTAGTTTAGAAAATTTAGAAAAAAATGCACTTTACGGTGCATTTTTTTTATTTTTGCGCTCAATAATGAGCATCATGGCGAGGCTAAAATGTCAGTGAGCGTGGCCATCTGTGGATTGCTCCGCGCTCGCAATGACGATTACTATTTTACGTGCTCGAAATGTGAGAAAAAATGCTATCCTAATCTCCTTTTCAAAAAGGAGAAAAATTATGACCCAAGAAGAAGATGTTCGAGCTCAAGTTTATAAAGGCTTGGTGGAGCAAGTCCCTGAAACCTTACAGCGTATCGTTACGAAAGCCGAACAAGCTCAAGAGGTGTTAAAGAGCGGATTGAAGAAAAAGCTTATAAAGCAAGCTCGTACGACGGAATCGGCGAACGCTGAAACCAAATTGCTGTCCAACGGTTGCCTTAGGAATCTTGGTGCGGCATTTTCCGAACTTGATCCAGTTTCAAAAATCTTAGCAGAAGATAATGAAATGGGGAATACAAGCAAAGCGTATCTTTTAAAAAAACTCGGGAAAATCCTCGATCATGACATGGGAGAAGGAAAAACATTTATGTCTTTTACGACTGATGGTCCTTATGTAGATAAAGAATTCTTAAATAAACATGGAGCAGCCGATAGTCCAGTTTCACAGAAGATTGCGCAGACTTTAGGCGCTGCGAGTTCGTTAGCGAATTCTATTCATAAAGCATATGAGTATCCATTCATACTAGACTATATGCAGGAGCAGTGCGAGGAAATAGCAAAGCAAAACCTTCCTCCGCAGGATGAATTAAGCCATATGGCCGATGATTTAAATCAAATAACTAAAAAAATACCTGAATCTCCAGAAGCGCGCATGCTTGAAAAGCATTTACTTGAAAATATTCAACCTACTTTGGAGTCTATAAGCGCAGCGGCTAAAGAAACTATAGCGGAAGTCTCAGCTAATGGTATAGGTGCAGACAAGTTAGCTGAGCCCATTAGAAAACTTACTATGAATTTTAATCAAGTTTTTAAAGCTTCACAAGTAATGACTAAATATGTAGATATTAGTAAAGATCCGGAAAAAACATTTCTTTTAGAAACGATCGGTGAATTGTCACGACGTAATTTAAATCAAGACTCGCCAGATTTTCCAGCATTAAGTGCATTTAGCCTTACAGATCCCGATAAATATGTAGATTTATCAAGCGAAGAAAGAGTGGGAAAGGGCGCATTATCTCAAAATGTGATTTATATTGCACAATCTGCAACCCTTCTGGCAGACCTTACTAAAAACAATTACCACAGCCCAGCAAGTTTAAAAAAAGTAGTTGAAGAACTAAGCGGAATGTCATGTGATGTTTCTTCTCCCAAAGTGTTACTAGAGCAGCTTCAAAACAGCCATTTGCAGAGTAAGATAGATAAAAGTCAGCTAGAGTTTGGTAAGGCTGCTAAACCTGAAAAAACCAAAGCGATGGTCACCTCTGTTAAGGGGAGTGCTTTTAAAGAAGTTTCATCGACGTTATTTGTTCCAGTGTCAAATACTCCTACAGTAACAAATGAACCCGTCACGCTCAGAAAAATAATTAAGGAGAGCAGGCAAATTAGGGATGAAAATTTGACTTCCACCAGCTTTACACGCTTTATGGCTGCAAATAGAGAGTCAGATGGGATGAACACATCTTTTTATCCTGTAGCTGCGGGTAAAAAGATTGAGAAAAAAGAAGAACCGCAAAAGCTAGGGCCAACCCATAATTAGTTAAATTCATTCCATCATTCAGTTTTCTTTACGTTAAAAAAATGCACTTGTCGGTGCATTTTTATATTTTTACAACCCTGCCAAGCTTGTTTTTTGCATAAACCCCTGAAAATCAGCAGTAAAAATCCACTGCGTTCATTTTTTGTTAATAATCATCTGCTTTAATTAGCAGATATATCAATTATTTTGATATGAGATATTAACAAAAAAAGAATAATGCGATGAATAAGATACTATCTACAGCTGAAATACACGACCTTCAAGAAAATTTAAAACTACGTGGAAAATCTTTTAAAGCAGGAATGCTTTTGATGGTCGACGCTTTAAAAAACCTGAAAGTTAAAAAAATTGATGATAATAAAGAAGAGAGTCAATTGATAGAAAAATATATAGGTACCATCGTTTGTATTGATGAGTTTTACGAAAAATATGAGTCGATGTCAGCTGATGTCACTACCCTCGAAGCAGGGGAAAATAATTTAGGTGATTTACTCAGCAAACATAAACAACTATTGCAAGCAAATATTCCATTAAAAGATTCTTTTCAATCTTTATGCGAGGCAGAACGTTATGCGGTATGGGAAAAGGGACGAGAAGTTCTTGAGACGGCGAGTAAAAGCAGTCAATTTGAAGTAATTGGTGAGGAAGTTAAAGAGAGCTCATTTCACATAACACAGCAAGAAATTCCTTGTCAGGATGTTGAGGTTTTGGCTGAGGAGTACAAAAAAATTGATAACAAAACTCCACCATTCTGGTTTCAGTGGTTGTCACCTTGGCAACAAGAGTTTATTGGTAAGAATCGAAACACGCTAATAAAAAACTCAATACCTTCTTCATTACGTTCTGTACCCGGACTAGCAAATTTATCAAAACACGTTTGCACTATTAACAGTGTTGAAAGATTAGCTTATTTTCGGCATGCCACTCAGCGGCCGGTGGATTTGATGAATAATAAAGATGCTTACGATGAAGGATACCGCATAACCTGTTTGAATATGGCCAGTCAGATTAGACTGAGTTTGGAGGATCAAATTAAACGGCCTGGCGCAAAACAAATGGGAGAAGCGGTTATTTTAACGCAATCACTGCTATCACCAGGAGCAGTCGCTGATCTTAAGAGTAAGATTTCTGGACCTAGTGACAGTGACACCGAGATATACAAAATGAAGGAGGAGATCGTTAAGCTCTTTCAATACGCATTATCTCATCCTAATAAGTCTGTAGATGAAAAACACGTGCGACTAAAAGTATTGTTTTTTAGTTTAAATGAAGCAGTTTACTATAAAGATTTTTTAGCCAAATGGGGTCTAGAAGCGCAACCTGATGGATTTAAATACAAAAACTGTGACCCCTTAAAAATTACCTTGTTATCGACTAATCATCCTCTAAACATATTGCGACGTGGTGGTGCTTATTCCCAGCAAAGTATAACAAACGCGTATAATACAGCCCTATTGCTAGGGGCTATCGGACGCTACTTACATCCAATTTTTTCTGAAAAAGCTAAGCGACATGGAATTTCATTCCAGGAATATAACTACAATCAATTGTTAAGGATACTTAGTCAGTGCGAAGAAGAAAAAATAATCGCAACAGGTGATAAACGAAATTTAATTGAAGTTTTGAATAATTTATTGGGGGTTCATCATAAATTGAAATTGGATCCAAATACCTTGCTTTTACTCCATGCAATGCATATGTTGCTGACGACACCATTAGATCAGGGTGGTTTGATAGATGAGGATATGCGTCACAATCAGCTGCTGATAAGTAGTGCAGAAGCGATTATTTTGAACTGTATCCAGGGTTCGCTATGGGTAGCTTGTAAAAGTGGTAAAGATCGGACTGGAATAGCTTCAATAGCTTATGATGCCGCGCTGCTGTATTTCATGCAATCTGGAAAATTACCTGGACATAAGGATAAACAAAGCGATAGAGACGCTTATATTTCGCTGTTTAAAAGCCTGTTCGACTCAGGACACCAGCAACAGGCGGCGGGGCAAAATGCCCCGGGGGCCGAGGGTATCGTTGAACCACGGATGATTTTACCAGCCGATGTCAAGCTCGATAAATGGACCAACACCATAAGCACCTTTTTTGCCCGTTTAAATAAGCCATCTGATCCAGAGGGAAGGAAAATAAGGGTCCCTTTATACTCTCTAAAAAATCTAACAAATAGACTTTTTTTCAAACCCGAAAAGAAGCTAATTCCAGAAATAGAGATCCCAATGACGAACATTTTCAGATCTTCTTAGATTTAGATCCTTCTAGGAAAGTTAAGCTAAAAATAACGGATTATTAAGATAAGAAAAGAAGGCTAAACAAGGAGGTAATTTCAAACGTGTAGGCTTAAAAAAATACAAAAAAAAGAGTAAAAAATAAGTGAATAAGCTGATACCGGCACTTGACATCTTAGAGCGGTCTCTTTACAATCTCGCCCCTCTTCGTTCGATGAAGAAAGTATTTTTTGAGCTTACTGTAACGCCTAAAAAATTTAGTATAAACACAGCTAAAAGTGTGATTTACACTAAAAGAGAAAGCATTTCAGACTAAATTATAAGCCACATTTTTGAGTAAAGAGATTACATGGCCACAATTAACCAGTTAGTACGAAAGCCGCGTGTACAAAGACGCACTAAATCTATGGTGCCTGCGTTAGGTGAATGCCCGCAAAAACGCGGCGTATGCACACGTGTTTATACGGTGACACCGAAAAAGCCAAATTCGGCTTTACGGAAGGTAGCGCGGGTACGCTTAACCAACGGTATGGAAGTAACTACTTACATCGGTGGTGAAGGCCATAATCTCCAGGAGCACTCGGTTATTCTGATGCGTGGCGGCCGGGTAAAAGACTTACCTGGTGTTCGCTATCACGTGGTTCGTGGTGCTTTAGATACCTCAGGTGTATCGGGCCGAAAACAAGGGCGTTCTAAATATGGTGCTAAAAGGCCTAAAGATAAATAAATTAAATAGCTAGGAATTGAGTTATGCCAAGAAGACGTGTTGCTGCTAAAAGGGTTATTCTCCCTGATCCTAAGTTTAAAAGTGAGTTATTGAGTAAATTCATTAACTCAGTGATGAAAAATGGGAAAAAAGCTGTTGCCGAAAAAATCGTTTATGGCGCTTTAGAACGCTTAGATGCCCGGTTAAGAGATAAGTCTAAAAAAGTAGACAGAGATGAAGAAGCGGGCGGGGAAGGCAGTAGTGGAAAGCAAGGCTTCGATGCAGATGCATTACTCGATATTTTTGACCAGGCTTTAGATAATATCCGACCGAACGTTGAGGTAAGAGCAAGACGTGTGGGTGGCTCGACCTATCAGATTCCCGTTGAAGTGCGGCCTTCGCGACGTACAGCCTTAGCCATGCGCTGGCTTAAGGTGGCAGCAAGTCAACGCAGCGAAAAGACCATGGCACAGCGCCTGTCGGCAGAGATTTTGGATGCTTATGATAATAAAGGCATCGCAGTGAAAAAACGAGAAGATACGCACCGTATGGCTAAAGCTAACCAAGCTTTTGCTCATTTCCGGTTCGGCTGATTTTAAAAAATTTAAAAGGTACTGAGTGTGGATCGACAAACACCCATAGAACGCTATCGAAATATCGGTATTATTGCCCATATCGATGCGGGAAAGACAACAACAACAGAGCGGATATTATTTTATACTGGGGTATCCCATAAGCTGGGTGAGGTCCATGAAGGCACCGCCATTATGGATTGGATGGCTCAAGAGCAAGAGCGAGGTATTACGATTACCTCCGCTGCGACCACCTGTTTTTGGGATGGTATGGCCCATCAATTTCCTCAGCATCGTATCAATATCATTGATACGCCTGGGCACGTTGATTTTACTATTGAAGTAGAACGCTCATTGCGCGTGTTGGATGGTGCTTGTGTCGTTTTTTGTGCCGTAAGTGGTGTTGAGCCACAATCAGAAACGGTATGGCGCCAAGCAAATAAATATCAGGTGCCGCGTCTTGCCTTTGTGAACAAGATGGATAGAGCAGGTGCAAATTTCTTACGCGTCGTTGAGCAAATAGCTAAGCGCTTAGGCGGGCGTCCGATTCCTATTCATATTCCGATAGGCGCAGAAGAAAATTTTGAGGGCGTCGTTGATTTAGTGCAAATGAAGGCTATTTACTGGGACGAAAGTACGCAAGGCATGCGTTTTGAATATCGAGATATCCCTGAAGGCCTCAAAGCTGAGTGTGAAACTTGGCATGAAAAGCTGATTGAGACAGTTGCTGAAGCTACTGAAGAAATGACAGAGCGCTATCTCAATGGTGAAAAATTTACACCCGATGAGCTCAAGCACGCCATTCGTGTGTTGACTTTAGACAACAAGATTGTTCCGGTACTGTGTGGTTCCGCCTTTAAGAATAAGGGTGTGCAAGCGATGTTGGATGCCGTTATTGAGTATTTACCGGCTCCTAATGATGTTGCGGCCATTAAAGGTGTGCTCGATGATGCTAATCAGACCGTCGCTGAAAGACCGCCGGTTGATAACGCACCTTTTGCGGCGCTGGCATTTAAGATAGCAACCGATCCCTTTGTTGGTTCGTTGGTATATTTTCGAGTCTACTCGGGTGTCGTAAAGAGTGGCGACAGTGTTTACAACCCAGTTAAAAGTAAAAAAGAGCGTATAGGGCGTATCGTGCAAATGCACGCTAATACGCGGGAAGAAATAAAAGAAGTCAGAGCGGGCGATATTGCTGCCGCTGTTGGTCTGAAGTACACCACGACCGGTGATACATTGTCAGATCCCAATAACATTATTACGTTAGAGCGCATGGAGTTTCCTGAGCCGGTTATCTCTGTAGCGGTAGAGCCTAAAACCAAGGCCGACCAAGAGAAAATGTCTATTGCGTTGAGTAAGTTAGCGCAAGAAGATCCTTCTTTTCGAGTGCGGGTTGATGAAGAATCAGGTCAAACCATTATTTCTGGTATGGGAGAACTGCATTTAGAAATTATTGTTGACCGCATGAAACGAGAATTTAGTGTCGAAGCGAATGTCGGTAAGCCACAGGTCGCTTATCGAGAAACCATACGTAAAGCCGTAGAGCAAGAAGGAAAGTTTGTTCGTCAAAGTGGTGGTCGCGGCCAATATGGTCATGTATGGATAAAGCTAGAACCATTAGAAGCAGGTAAAGGTTACGAATTTGAAAATGCTATTGTCGGTGGTGCTATTCCTAGAGAATATATTCCAGCCGTGGATAAAGGAATAAAAGAGCAATTAGAAAATGGTGTCATAGCAGGCTATCCAGTCGTCGATGTGAAAGTAACGCTTTTTGATGGTACTTATCATGATGTCGATTCCAGCGAAATGGCTTTCAAAATTGCCGGCTCCATGGCGTTTAAAGAAGGTGCACGCAAAGCGTCACCCGTGTTATTAGAGCCGATTATGAAGGTCGAAGTGGTGACACCTGAAGAATACATGGGTGATGTCATGGGTGATCTGAATCGCCGGCGTGGAATTTTGCAAGGCATGGAAGATTTGCCTGCGGGTGGTGGAAAAATGATACGCGCTGAAGTTCCGCTTTCTGAAATGTTTGGTTATGCCACAGACTTACGTTCAGCGACTCAAGGACGTGCAACCTATACGATGGAGTTTGGTAAATATAACGAAGCTCCCGCTAATGTTGCGGATGGTATTATTCGTAAAAAAGATGATAGTAAATAATTAATAGTTATTGAGGTAAAAATTATGGCCACTGGAAAGTTTGTACGAAATAAGCCCCACTTAAACGTGGGAACTATAGGCCACGTTGATCATGGTAAGACAACATTGACTGCAGCAATTACTAAATGTATGGCTGATAAGTTTGGTGGTGAAGCGATAGCATTTGATAAAATTGATAAAGCACCTGAAGAAAAGGCGCGTGGTATCACTATTTCGACTTCGCACGTAGAGTATGAAAGCGACAAACGTCACTATGCGCACGTTGACTGTCCAGGCCACGCCGATTATGTGAAAAACATGATTACCGGTGCTGCACAGATGGACGGTGCAATACTTGTAGTGAGTGCGGCAGACGGTCCTATGCCACAAACACGTGAACACATCTTATTAGCGCGACAAGTAGGCGTGCCTAATATCGTTGTATTTATGAATAAATGTGACATGGTCGATGACGCTGAGTTATTAGACTTAGTGGAAATGGAAATCAGAGAATTGCTTTCTAAGTATGAATTTCCTGGCGACGATATTCCTGTTATCCGTGGATCGGCTAAGAAAGCGCTAGAAGGTGATTGTGAAGGCGGTGGTGTTTATGCGTTGGTTAAGGCGATGGATGACTATTTTCCAGAACCCGTTCGTGATACGGATAAGCCTTTCTTAATGCCTATCGAAGACGTATTTACCATTTCAGGTCGTGGAACGGTAGTAACTGGCCGTGTAGAACGTGGAATTGTTAAAGTCGGTGATGCTGTGCAAGTGGTGGGCTTAAGAGCTGTACAAGATACTGCTGTGACTGGCGTGGAAATGTTCCGTAAGTTACTGGATCAAGGTGAAGCAGGCGATAACATTGGTGCGTTAATCCGAGGATTAAAGCGTGAAGATGTGGAACGCGGCCAAGTATTGGCGAAGCCGGGTACTGTAGAAGCTTGGACAGAATTTGAAGCAGAAATTTATGTTCTGACCAAGGAAGAAGGTGGTCGTCATACTGCGTTCATGAATAATTATAAACCACAGTTTTATTTTCGAACCACCGATGTAACCGGAACGATTAAACTTCCTGAAGGATCGGAAATGGTTATGCCAGGAGATAACGTTAAAATCACAGTGACGTTGATGAATGAGTATGGTGTTGCTATGGAGAAAGGTTTACGTTTCGCAATTCGTGAAGGTGGTAAGACCGTAGGATCTGGTGTTGTTTCTAATCTTGTTAAAAAAGGTAAAAAGGCCTAATGGTCAGTAGGAAATAATTATGTCTTTAAAAGTCCCAGATTTTCGTATAGTACTACTTGCGTTTGATCATCGCTTAATCGATGCAACAACGAAAGAGATTGTGAGCTCATTAAAACGGACAGGAGCTATTATCTCTGCGATTCCTTTGCCGATACACAAAAAGAAGTGCACGATTAACACATCGCCACATGTTGATAAAGATGCTCGAGATCAGTATGAGATACGTACTTATAAACGCTTAATTGATGTTTATGCTTCAACTGATAAAACGGTCGATGCTATTAGTAGAGATCTTGCGGCTTTACCTTCTAATGTTGATATTCAGGTAAAAATGAGTGACAAAAAAGATAAGAGCGATAAGAAAGATAAGTAATTTCCTTAAAAATGCTAATTCAGTGAAGGTTTTTTTTTATGACAATGGGTTTAATAGGTCGAAAATGTGGTATGACGCAGATATATGCTGAAAACGGTTCAGCAATACCTGTCACTCTCATTGAAATACTACCTAATCGTGTAGTTCAAATTAAAACTAAAGAACGCGATGGATATGAGTCTGTTCAGGTAACCACAGATAAAAAATCTTCTTCACGGCTAAGTAAAGCCGAAGCGGGTCATTTTGCTAAGGCTAATGTTGAGCCTGGGAAAGGTCTTTGGGAATTTCAGTTAAATGACGAAGATAGTGAATTTATTAAGGACTTATCATTAGGAAAAGAAATTACCGTTGATCAGTTATTTAAACTGGGCACATGCGTTGACGTGACAGGTACTAATAAGGGTAAAGGATTTGCAGGTGTTATTAAGCGATATCATTTCGCTACGCAAGATGCTACGCATGGTAATTCGCTTTCGCATCGCGCACCGGGTTCTATAGGTCAGCGTCAATCGCCAGGCCGTGTGTTTAAAGGTAAGAAAATGTGCGGGCAGTTAGGGAATCATCGTTGCACCATTCAATCTTTAGAAGTAGTTAAGGTCGATCCTGAACGGCATTTACTGCACATAAAAGGGGCGGTACCAGGAGCGCCAGGTGGGCACGTTATTATTAAACCCGCGGTAAGAAAAAAGAATAAACGAAATAAAGGCTGATCCCCTAGTAAAGATTGATTTAAAATATTGAAATATAAATTTTTGGAATGGTGTTATGCAAGTGGCTTTAGTTACAAAGAATGGCGCAAATCAAGAACTGCAGTTGTCAGAAGCTGTTTTCGGTTGTCGTTTTAATGAGCCTTTAGTTCATCAAGTTGTCACGGCTTATTTGGCAGGAGGACGGCAAGGTACGCGCGCGCAGAAGAACCGCGCTGCTGTGAGTGGTGGTGGAAAGAAGCCTTGGAAGCAAAAAGGCATGGGTCGTGCAAGAGCTGGAACTATCCGTAGCCCGCTGTGGCGTAGTGGTGGAGTTACTTTTGCATCAAGCACGCAAGATTTTTCGCAGAAAGTAAATAAAAAAATGTATCGCGCAGCGATGCGATCCATTTGTTCAGAATTATTACGACAAGGTCGATTTATAGTTTTGGAAGCGTTTGAGCTTGAAAAAGCCAAAACACGGGATTTCGTGGCTAAGCTTCAAGAACTTAATATTGATCAAAAAGTACTTATCGTACTTGAAGAAATTAATGAAAATATTTATTTAGCGGCAAGAAATTTACATAAAGTAGAGTTAACTGACGTGGAAGCTATCAATCCTGTTAACTTAATTAATTATGAAAAAATATTAATTACAGCGCCTGCTTTAAAACAAATTGAGGAACTCTTAGCATGATGAATATTGCCCTAACTCAGCAGTTGCGCCGGTTTAAGATTATTCAACGGCCGCATTTATCAGAAAAGTCTACGATGCTCGCGGATAAGCATCGACAGTTTGTTTTTAAAGTATTAAAGAATGCAAATAAGTCAGAAATCAAACAAGCAGTAGAATCTCTGTTTAATGTAAAAGTAAATGCCGTGCAACTTTTGAATGTGAAAGCTAAAGGTCGACGCTTTAAACAAGTTGAAGGTCAGTTAAAGGGTTGGAAAAAAGCCTATGTAAGCTTAAAAGATGGTTACGACATTGATTTTACCGGAACAAAATAGAGAGAAATAAGTTTTATGCCTAGTAAAAAAGCAAATCCTACCTCACCAGGTCGTCGCTTTGTCGTTGAGATCTCCAAAGTAGGTCTACATAAAGGTAAGCCACATAGTAGTTTATTGGCTCCTAAGCCTAAAAAAGGTGGGCGTAATAATCAAGGAAGGATTACCACGCGTCATCAAGGTGGCGGTCATAAACAGCAATATCGATTGATAGACTTTAAGCGAGACAAAGAAGGAATAGCGGGCCGTGCTGAACGTATAGAATACGACCCAAATCGTACAGCACACATTGCTTTAATATTGTATCCGGATGGTGAGCGACGTTACATTTTGGCACCGAATGACCTTAAGGTAGGGATGCAAGTAACAGCAGGAGCTGAGGCTTTGATACGGCCGGGTAACTCATTGCCTTTACGCAATATTCCGGTTGGAACGGTATTGCATGCCATCGAGCTTAAGCCTGGAAAAGGCGCTCAGTTGGCACGTAGCGCTGGTGCATATGTACAGCTCATTGCGCGCGAAGGAGATTATGCTACTATACGGCTGCGCTCGGGTGAGCTACGAAAAGTGCCTGTCGAATGTAAGGCGAGCATAGGTGTTGTCAGCAATAATGATCATAATCTGCGTTCTTTAGGAAAGGCAGGCGCATCACGTTGGCGTGGGATTCGGCCCACTGTTAGAGGTGTGGCGATGAACCCGGTTGATCACCCGCATGGTGGTGGTGAAGGTAAAACTTCAGGTGGACGACATCCTGTGAGTCCTTGGGGTCTTCCAACCAAGGGATATAAGACTCGCCGAAATAAGCGCAATGCAAAAATGATTGTGCAACGGCGTAAAAAGAAATAATTTAATTTGATGAGGTGATCTAGTGCCACGCTCAGTAAAAAAAGGTCCATATATACAGGGACATTTAACGAAAAAAGTACAGGCAGCTCAGGCCGCAAGTGTTAAGCGACCTATTAAAACATGGTCACGTAGCTCTATGATATTGCCTGAAATGATAGGTTTGACTATAGCGGTTCATAATGGTCGTGATTTTGTTCCTATTTATATTACAGAAAATATGATAGGTCACAAATTGGGAGAGTTTTCTATTACGCGAACTTTTCGTAGCCATAGGGCAGCTGATAAGAAAGCCAAAGGCGCAGATGAAAAAAAATAGTTAATGAGGTATAGAAAGTGGAAGTTGCAGCACATTTAAAATACGCACGGTTGTCACCGCAAAAGTGTCGATTGGTGGCGGATCAAGTACGCGGTTTAACCGTGGAAAAGGCACTGCAAGTTTTGACTATGAGTGTCAAAAAAAATGCTAAGGCTATAAAAAAAGTTTTGGAATCAGCCGTAGCGAATGCCGAACATAATGCTGGAGCGGATATCGATACCCTTAAAGTATCGACTATTTTTGTAGACCAAGGCCCTACTTTAAAGCGTATGCATGCTAGAGCTAAGGGCCGGAGTAATCGCATATTAAAACCAACTTGTCACATTACAGTAAAAGTGTCAGATGCTAATGGGGAGAAAAACTAATTATGGGCCATAAGGTTAATCCTGTTGGAATGCGTTTAGGTATAACCCGAACATCGACAGCAAGATGGTATGCAAAAAAGTCTCATGAGTATGCGGATAATCTTTACAGTGATTTATGTGCTCGTAAACTGATAGAAAAAGCGCTATTACAAGCTGGAGTTTCATCTATACAAATAGAACGAGCGGCAAAAAAATCAAAGATAACTATCTCTGTTGCCAAACCCGGCATAGTGATAGGTAAAAAGGGTGAATACATTGATCGTTTAAGGGAACAATTAGAAAAAATAATGCTAGTGCCGGTTCGACTTTCCGTGGTGGAAGTAAAGAAACCTGAATTAGACGCTAAATTAGTGGCAGAAAATATTGCGCAACAATTAGAGCGTCGTGTTATGTTTCGTCGAGCGATGAAACGTGCTGTACAAACTGCGTTACGCTTAGGCGCGCTTGGAATTAAAATTAATGTTTCCGGACGTTTAGGTGGAGCTGAAATTGCACGCAGTGAACGTTATCAAGAAGGAAGTGTTCCATTACATACTTTCCGGGCAGACATCGATTACAGTTTAGCGGAAGCACAGACAACCTATGGAAAATTAGGTGTCAAGGTTTGGATTTATAAGGGTGAAGTTTTTGATCGCTCAAAAATTTCAAGTTTAGAAACTACAGAAGCTAAGACACAATTTCTTGATGATAGAAATCAAAAGCATTATAGTCGCAGACGTCAACCCGCGCCTAAACATGCTGCGAATAAAGAAATTGTTGATGAAGCCACGCGTTAAAATAATAGTGAAGAATAGGTAATTTGGGAAAAGATTATGTTGCAACCCAAGCGCACAAAATATCGTAAGCAATTTAAAGGGCGTAATCGCGGTATTGCTACACGAGGTACAGAAGTTAGTTTTGGACAATATGGCTTGAAAGCAACTGCTGCAGGCTTTATAACTTCGAGACAAATTGAAGCAGCGCGTCGTGCTTTAACGCGACACATAAAACGCGGTGGAAAAGTTTGGATTAGAATATTTCCTGATAAACCGATTACTAAAAAACCTTTAGAAGTCCGTCAAGGGAAAGGTAAGGGTAGCGTTGAATATTGGGTAGCGGTCATACAGCCGGGACGCGTTTTATTTGAAATGGAAGGTATATCTGCTGAAATGGCTAAAGTAGCTTTAAAATTGGCAGCAGCAAAATTGCCTATGACGACTAACTTTGTAACGCGGACGGTGCTTTAATGAATAAAAAAGAGAAAACTGAATTACGTAAATTATCACTAGAAGCACTTAGGGAAGAAAGCTTTAAGTTAGGACAGGAGAAGTTTAAATTAGAAGCGCAACATGCGACACATCAACTAACTGCAACACACAGATTGAAAGCAGTGAGACGTTTGTTAGCAACATCATTAACTATTTTACACGAAAATATAGGCCACAAAGTATGAGCCAAGCAAGTAAAGTCAACCGTACCTTAAAGGGACGAGTTATTAGTAATAAGATGGATAAAACCATCAACGTTTGTATAGAACGTAAAGTGAAACATCCTAAGTATGGAAAATACTTAAAGCGTAGCAGTAAAATCTTTGCGCATGATGCTGAAAATCAGTGTCAAATAGGTGATACCGTTATTATTCAGGAAGGACGTCCAATTTCCAAACGTAAAGCCTGGACGCTCGTGCAAGTGGTAGTAAAATCGATAAATCAGCAACCCGTTCCAGAAGAAACGACGGGATAGGGGAAGTTTTTTATGATACAAATGCAATCGGTACTTGCTGTAGCAGACAATAGCGGCGCTCGTAGTGTGATGTGTATTAAGGTATTAGGCGGATCAAAACGACGCTACGCCGGAGTGGGAGATGTTATTAGAGTCAGCGTCAAGGAAGCTGTTCCGCGCGGTAAAGTTAAAAAAGGTGAAGTTTGGCATGCTGTCGTTGTGCGTACTAAAAAACGCGTACGTAGAGGGGATGGTAGCGTGATACGTTTTGATAGTAACGCCGTTATTTTATTGACTGCGCAATTACAACCATTAGGCACACGTGTATTTGGTCCTGTTCCTAGAGAATTACGTACCGAACGCTTTATGAAAATTATCTCATTGGCATCTGAAGTATTATAAAGGTAGACCAAAATATGCGTAAAATTAGAAAAGGTGATACCGTCATCGCCTTAACCGGAAAAGACAAGGGTAAACAAGGAAAAGTACTAAATATTAGCGTGACTAAGAATCGTGCGCGCGTAGAAGGCATTAACTTAATAAAAAAACATGTGAAACCCAACCCGCAAAAAAATGTTGCTGGGGGAATAGTCACACAAGAAGCTGCAATTAATTTGACGAATCTGGCTGTGTATAATCCAGTGACGAAAAAAGGCGATAAAGTGGGAATAAAAAAGCTGGAAGATGGAAAGATGGTGCGCATCTTTAAATCTAACGGTGAGCTGGTTGATATCTAATAATTAGGTGAGATTTGATGGCAAGGTTAAAAGAGCATTATTTAAATACGGTTATGGCTAAACTTAAGCAAGAATTTGCTTATGGTAGTATCATGGAAGTTCCACGTATTACTAAAATTACACTCAATATGGGTGTGGGTGAAGCCGCAGCAAATAAGAAGGTTATTGATGCAGCCGCGTCAGATATGACGTTAATCGCTGCACAAAAACCGATTATTACTAAAGCTAAAAAATCTAATGCGGGTTTTAAAATTCGTGAAGATTGGCCTATTGGCTGTAAAGTAACGCTGCGAAAGACTCGTATGTACGAATTTTTAGATCGTTTAATCAGTGTAGCGATACCGCGGATTCGAGATTTTCGTGGATTTAGTCCTCGATCATTTGATGGCCGTGGGAATTATAGTTTAGGAATCCGCGAGCAAATCGTTTTTCCTGAAATTAAATACGATACGATTGATGCTTTAAGAGGTATGGATATCACTATTACTACCACTGCAAAAACAGATCAGGAAGGCCGAGCTTTATTAGCAGCATTTGAGTTTCCGTTTAAAGAGAATTAATATTTATGGCAAAGAAAAGTGTAATTATGCGCCAGAAAAAGCGCGAACTTATCGTTAAAAAATATGCGGTAAAACGTGCTGAGTTAAAAGAAATCATTTACAGTACAACTGCATCTGATGAAGATAAATGGTTGGCGCAACAGAAAATCCAATTAATGCCGCGTGATTCTTCTCCAGTGCGATTACGCAATCGTTGTCGTTTAACAGGGCGACCACGAGGTGTTTATCGGCACTTTGGATTGTCTCGAAATATGCTGCGGCTTTATGCTATGAAAGGTGAGCTCCCAGGATTAGTCAAATCAAGCTGGTAAGGTAAAAAAATATGAGTATGCAAGATCCTATCGCAGATATGCTCTGCCGAATAAAAAATGCCCAAGCTATTGAAAAGCCAACGGTATCAATGCCTTCGTCAAAAATAAAATTAGCGATTGCTAAATTGTTAAAGGAAGAAGGCTATATTACTGATTTTCAATGTGAAGAAAAAGGATTCAGATCCTCGCTCACAATATTTTTAAAATATTATTTAGATAAGCCCGTTATCGCTGCATTAAAGCGTGTAAGTCGTCCGGGTTTACGGATTTATCGCTCAGCGACTGAGTTACCTAAAGTGGTAGCCGGTTTAGGTGTCGCTATTATTTCTACCCCCAAAGGGTTGATGACAGATAGGGCGGCTCGAGCTTTAGGTCAAGGCGGCGAAGTAATTGCTATCGTTGAATAAACGTTAAGATAAAGGTTGGTATGTCAAGAGTTGCAAAAAATCCAATAAATTTCGGCGATGCACAAGTCACGCTG
>CANJLU010000006.1 GCA_947475085.1 Coxiellaceae bacterium | reverse complement strand
TTTTTAAGGAGCATCCATGAGCGGACTTTCATCCGAACTAATGACTTCTTCTCTTCTGCTTAACAGCGCCGAGATTCTACTACCTGAAGCGGAAGCAGAACAAGAGAGTAAACCGATCTATACACTACAGGTTATAAAACGTAATGGTAAACTTGTTAATTACGATCCAAGTAAAATTAGGATTGCCATTACTAAAGCTTTTCTTGCTGTAGAAGGTGGACAAGCGGCACTGTCCACACGTATTCATGAACGGGTATCGCAATTAACACAGCAAGTCACGAACATCATACAACAACGCCACCCCAATGGTGGAACATTACCTATCGAAGCCATACAAGATCAAGTTGAGTTGGCTTTAATGCGAGTGGAAGCGCATCAAGTCGCGCGCGCCTATGTGCTTTATCGTGAAGAACGGCGAAAAATGCGTGCAGAAACGAAATCACAATCTGACATTCAATTACAAATAACCTTAGCCGATGGTAGCCAACGCCCACTCGATCTCATACAACTGAGTCTATTGATCACGGAGACCTGTAAAGACTTAAGCGAAGTTAAACACGAACTCATTTTACAAGAAACCTTACGTAATCTATATGACGGCATGCCTGTCGCAGAAATTGATAAAGCACTCATTATCAGCGCACGTTCTCTCGTTGAACAAGATCCTAATTATACTTACGCAACTGCACGTTTCTTATTACGCACATTATATACAGAAGCATTAAACTTTCTTGAGCTCCCCACGACAACACACACCAGTGATCATGGCGTATACCATCATTACTTCCAACACTATATCAAGCGCGGTGTTAACTTAGAATTATTGGATCCACAATTACAAAGCTTTGATTTAGAAAAATTAAGTAAGGCCTTATTACCTGAGCGCGATCAGAAATTTACTTATCTAAGTTTACAAACTTTATATGATCGCTATTTTTTGCATGCCGATGATATCCGCTTTGAATTGCCCCAAGCTTTCTTCATGCGTGTTGCCATGGGACTTGCACAACAAGAACCTAATAAAGAAGAACGAGCGATTGAGTTTTATCAGCTACTTTCATCTTTTGACTACATGGCATCCACGCCTACGTTATTTAATTCTGGAACGCTGCGTCCACAACTTTCAAGTTGTTTCTTAACCACGGTATCGGATGATCTCGATCAAATTTACAGTGCCATAAAAGATAATGCCCTACTTTCAAAATTTGCTGGTGGCTTAGGCAATGACTGGACTTCAGTTCGAGCAATGGGTGCACGAATTAAAGGTACCAATGGCAAGTCACTGGGCGTCGTACCTTTTTTAAACGTAGCCAACGCTTCTGCCGTAGCCGTCAATCAAGGTGGTAAACGTAAAGGAGCGGTCTGCGCGTATTTAGAAACATGGCACTTAGATATCGAAGAATTTTTGGAATTACGAAAAAATACCGGTGATGACAGGCGGCGTACGCATGATATGAATACCGCAAATTGGGTACCTGATCTATTCATGAAACGTCTCATGCAAGGAAAAAACTGGACTTTATTCTCACCCGATGAAACACCGGACTTACATGATGCGTTCGGTTTAGAATTTGAAGAAAAATATCAAGCCTATGAAGCCAAAGCCGCGCGCGGTGAAATTAAAAATTTCAAAACTATTCCTGCAGCCAATCTATGGCGAAAAATGCTGAGCTTATTATTTGAAACGGGACATCCTTGGATTACCTTTAAAGATCCCTGCAACTTACGTTCACCACAGCAACATGTGGGAACCATTCACAGCTCCAATTTATGTACTGAAATTACGCTCAATACCTCTATTGATGAAATAGCTGTCTGTAATTTGGGAAGTATTAACTTACCTCAACATCTGACCGAATCAGGAGAGATCGATCAAGCGAAATTGCGTCGTACTATCCGCACTGCCATTCGTATGTTAGATAATGTCATTGATATCAATTATTACACCGTGCCTCAAGCACGCCGTTCGAACTTAAAGCATCGTCCTATCGGTTTAGGCCTAATGGGCTTCCAAGATGCTTTATATCAATTACGTCTACCTTATGCTTCAGAAGCCGCCATCACTTTTGCCGATCACTCCATGGAATCGATTAGCTATTACGCCATAGAAGCTTCCAGCGATTTAGCCAAAGAGCGGGGTTCGTATGAAAGTTTTGATGGATCCTTGTGGAGCCAAGGAATATTACCTTTAGATTCTATTGCGCTATTACAAAAAACCCGTGGTGAATTCTTAGATCAAGATCAAACCGCGCATTTAGATTGGGACGCATTACGCAAAAAAGTAATGACAGAAGGTATGCGTAACTCAAATTGTATGGCCATCGCACCGACAGCCACTATTTCCAATATTTGTGGCGTTGCACAATCGATAGAGCCGACTTATCAAAACCTTTTTGTAAAATCCAATATGTCCGGTGAATTCACTGTAATCAATCCCTACTTAGTCAAAGATTTGAAATTACTCGGATTATGGGATGCGGTGATGCTGAATGATCTTAAATATTATGATGGTAGTTTGCAAAAAATTGAACGTGTTCCTGATAGCTTAAAACAACTCTACGCCACTGCCTTCGAAGTTCCCACACATTGGCTGGTTGAAGCCGGATCGCGCCGCCAAAAATGGATCGATCAAAGTCAATCGTTAAATCTTTATATGGCACAAGCTTCTGGTAAAAAACTCGATGAACTTTATAAACGAATTTGGCTGAAAGGATTAAAAACAAGTTACTACTTACGGACGATGGGCGCTACACATACTGAAAAGGCAACCTTAGAAAAAAGTCACTTAAATTCAGTACAAATGGATAGTGTAACCGGCCCTGCTTGCTCGATAATTGACCCAGGTTGCGAATCATGTCAATAGACCTCTTTCTAAACCTGCGTTATAGACTTGATTTAGTAAAGAGGTCTAATAAACGACTAATTTCGTAAATAGAATTACTATACTCACAGCAATTGGGTTTTTAGCAAGGCGCCGCGAAAATGAGCAACCGGAATGTATTAGTCATACATGAGGATTGCGAGTTGAGTGGCAACGCAGAAAAAAATTCAAGTGCGAAGAGTATTATAGAGGATAAAACGATGAATACGACTGAACATGCCACCGGTGGTTTTACCGGCCTAGAAACACTCGAAATAGGCGCCGCACGCGTACAAGTCGATGACAAAAAGATCATCAACTGTCGCGCCGATCTTAATCAACTGGTCCCATTTAAATATAAATGGGCTTGGGAAAAATACTTAGCGGCCTGCGCTAATCATTGGATGCCACAAGAAGTCAACATGTCGGCAGACATTGCGTTATGGCGTGATGCAAAAGGATTAAGCGAAGATGAACGTTTGATCATAGAGCGCAGCCTAGGTTTCTTCTCAACCGCCGATTCCCTGGTTGCAAACAATCTGGTCTTAGCCGTTTATCGGCATATTACCAATCCAGAATGTCGGCAATACTTATTAAGACAAGCCTTTGAAGAGGCTTTACATACACATGCCTATCAATATGTCATAGAAAGTTTAGGTATGGATGAAGCACGCCTTTTTAATATGTATCGCGAATTACCTACGGTAGCTAAAAAAACAGAATGGGCGCTTCCTTTTACGCAAAGTTTAGCTGATCCGAATTTTCGTACCGGCACACCCGAAAATGATCAACGTCTATTGCGTGACTTAATTGCTTTTTATGTGGTATTCGAAGGCATATTTTTCTATGTTGGTTTTTCACAGATCCTAAGCATGGGTCGGCAAAATAAAATGACCGGAACCGCCGAACAATTTCAATATATCTTACGCGACGAATCGATGCATTTAAATTTTGGTATCGATGTGATCAATCAGATTAAATTAGAAAACCCACATTTATGGACATCGGAGTTCAAACGCTATGTCATTGATCTCGTCAAAGAAGGCGTTGATCTAGAATACCAATATGCTTTAGATACTATGCCGCGCGGCATCCTTGGATTAAATGCTAACATGATGTGGGATTATTTACGTTTCATCGGCAATCGCCGTCTTGCGCAAATTGGCTTACCTGAACAATACCCTGGCGTCAGCAACCCTTTACCGTGGATGAGTGAAATCATTGATCTCAAAAAAGAAAAGAATTTCTTTGAAACCCGCGTAACGGAATATCAAACCGGCGGCAGTTTGAATTGGGATGATTAAATAATTACTCGCCACGGCGAGCGCGCGTAAAATGTAGATCGTCATTGCGAGCACCATAGGTGCGCGGCAATCTAGACATTCGCTCGCCTATGACGGTGATTTTTTTAATAGGTTAATTTAATTCGCCTTTCCTATAAAGCTTAAAAAATAATTAGCGGCAGCTATTGCACTAATCCAAAACGGAATAGGCCAATCCGTGACAAATGCTAAAATGATACCTACCCAGACGATTAAAACGCCAAACAAAACGGTTAAAAACAATCCGCTTAAAATATGCTGAGTCCAATTTAAAGCCGCGGCGGAAGGTCCTATCAATAAAGTAAATACTAAGAGTACACCCACCACTTGACTCGCTTCGGTCACAGCAACGGCTACAATGATCATAAACAAAATAGAAATGAGTGGTAACGATACACCTTTCGCTTCCGCTAATTCAGGTTCTAAGCTAGCAAATAATAAAGGCCTGGCAATGACACCTAGGGCTAACAAACTGAGAACCGAATAAATCAACATCATATTTATTAAATGTGCTGACACGCCTAAGAGATTACCAAATAGTATCGTCATCGCTTGTGCGGCATAACTGGTATAAAAATGTAAAAATAAAACACCTAATCCTAGCGCCAATGCCAACACGATGCCGATAGCCACATCACTTTTACTCATTCGATGACCTAAGCTACCCATGCCGATGGCCGCCAATATCGTCAAAAGCAACTGTCCTGTTACCGGCATTAAGCCCACTAAGCCGGCACCCGTCGCTCCAGCAAAACCAATATGCCCTAAGGCATGACCCGCAAAAGCCAATTTACGAATGACCATAAAATATCCGACGCAACCGGCCAGCATCGCTGCAATCGTACCCGCTAGCAGTGCGTTACGTAGAAAATGATATTCAAACAGAGAAATGATCGAGGTCGGGTCGACAATGGTTGACATGATGATGGAATCCTAATTCTTTATTGATGACAAAAAGTTGCTGTTCATGCTGAATAACCTGTATATCCAAGCCATAAAGTTCACTTAATTTTTTACTATTGATAATTTCATCGACTAAACCAATCACTGCTTTACCTTTCGCCAAATAGAGTACTCTATCGACACTGGTTAACAGCGGATTAATATCATGTGAAGTAAACAATATGGTAATGCCATATTGCAAACGAATCTCATCAATTAAACTGACCAACGTAGCTTGATAATAAGGATCTAGATTCATTAGCGGTTCATCTAACAATAAAAGCTTGGGTTTATTCAACAACGCTTGAGCCAATAATAAACGTTGTCGCTCCCCTCCTGATAAAAGGCTATAAGGTCGATTGACAATCTTTTCAGCTTTTACCAATTGAATAACGCGTTGCAATTCTTCGGTTTGTTGTGCATTTAAAACCGGTAACCCCCACTGATAGCCATTTAAATTGGCGCCCAACCAAGCGTACGCACTCAAACTATTCCCACTATTTTGGCGCATTTGTGGCATATACCCAATAAAAGCGGCCCCTTTATGCACCCCTTGTCCGAACAATGTAATGCTGCCTTTGCTTGGAGCGACTAAACCTAATATCGATCGCAACAAAGTACTTTTTCCGGCGCCGTTAGCGCCTAAAATGGCAACAAATTCACCGGACTTGATGTCTGCAGTGAAATCCTGGAAAATGCAGCGCTGCCCATAGGCAAGAGTAAGTCGTTTAAATTCGATGGCGTTCATCTAAAGCCTGCTCCACTCGTGTTAATTGATCCCGCATCCACTGATAATAAGTAGTATGCATAGGTTGAGTTTCCATCACTCCCACAATAGGAATGCCTAACAACTTAGCCTGTTGTAATAAATGTAAGACTAAAGGACTACTCACTTGGCTATTGTAAAATACTAATTTGACTCGATGCTGTTGCAACTGACGTTGAAACTCTTGTACTTGTCTAGGACTAGGATCCACTCCATTCATCATACTGAGTTGAAACGAAATTCCTTGCATACGAAATCCTAAGGCCTGCGCCATATATCCAAACACCGGTTCTGTCGCAATAACCGAGCTACCTTGATGTTGAACTTTAATTTGTTTTATTAGTCGCCATAAATTTTGCTGTTGTAAAATAAACTGCTGGTAGTTCGCTTGATATTTCTTTTGATGCTGTGGATCGTGCTTGATCAAATAGTCGCGCAATGCCTTCGCATAAACGGGCATAGTATCTGGATCATACCAAATATGCGGATTAGCCCCCTCTTTTCTGTTGATTAAATCAGCGACACAAATAACGCTTCTTACTGAGCCTGAGCTCACAGTTAATAAATTCTGCATCCAAGGATCATAGCCCAAACCATTATAAACAATCAGATCTCCTTGCTCCAAAATCTTAGCGACACTCGGTGTTAAACTAAATAAATGTGGGTCTTGATCAGGTTGATTAAGAATGCTGGTGACTTGGACAAAATCCCCACCGATCTGTTTCGCAACAGAACCATAAAAATTCTCAGCAGCGATAATGTGGATAGGCTTTGCTATACTAGGCGTTGTAAAGCTGATTGCCAATAGTAAGGCTGAAGCTAGTAAAAATCTCAACATGAAAAAACCTTTTTTTATACTCAGAGCAATGGGATTTTTGGCAAGTGCCGCGAAGAGAATTGCGAATTAATCGGCAACACAAACAAAAATTCAAGTTTGAAGAGTATACTATATCAAACCTGTCAAGCTATTATGGGACACTATGGGTAAAATTATCGCTATCGTAAATCAAAAAGGGGGCGTGGGGAAAACCACCACCTGTATTAATCTTGCTGCATCGATGGCCTTGTTAGAACAAAAAACGCTGTTAATAGACCTCGATCCTCAAGCCAATGCAACCACAGGCAGTCTTTTACAAAAAGACCTCGAGCCGCATATTGCCCAAGTACTTTTAGATGAAGTTCCAATAGAACAGAGCCTAGTGGTTACGCCAGCAAATTATACATTGATTCCTGGCTCAGGAAATTTAACCCAGACTGAAATCCAATTATTAAAAATCGAACAACGTGAATACACACTGAAAAAAAAGCTAAGCATATTGGCCGACGCTTATGATTATATTTTGCTCGATTGCCCTCCGTCATTAAATATACTAACTGTTAATGCTTTAGTGGCCGCTCGTTTCGTCATCATCCCTGTTCAATGTGAATATTTTGCTTTAGAAGGCTTAAGTAACCTAATGAACACCTTACAAAGTTTACGTGCCACGGTTAATCCCCATTTACAGATCCATGGCATACTTCGTACATTATTTGATGGTCGAAATAGTCTCGCCAAACAAGTTTCAGATGAATTACTTACGCATTTTAAAGATAAAATGTATAGCACACTGATACCACGCAATATTCGACTCGCTGAAGCACCTAGTCATGGACAACCTGCTTTATTATATGACCCACAATCAAATGGGAGTCAAGCGTATTTAAGTTTAGCTAAGGAAGTATTAACACGGGATGGATGCGCTATCCCTTCAGTAGGATCGCCTACAGAGATACCCTCAAACGTTTTTTTAAAAAAGCGTTCCAACTTTGAAAAAACTCCATCTGTTGAACAGGTATTATGATGAAAAAATCACGTTTAGGTCGCAATCTTGACATGTTATTAAGTGGTCAACCCTTTGAAGATTTAGTACAAACAGTCAAACCTCACAAAGAAGAATTACGTCATCTGCCGATTGAATGGTTACAAGCCGGTCGTTATCAACCCAGAAGAGAATTTGCTCAAGATGCATTAGAAGATTTAGCTAATTCAATTCGCACACAAGGCATCATCAACCCTATCGTCGTACGCCTGATTGATGAAAATTGTTATGAGATTATTGCCGGCGAGCGTCGCTGGCGCGCGGCTCAGCTTGCTAAGCTGAATGAAGTACCCGTCTTAATCAAGGTAATCTCCGATGAAACGGCACTGGCGATTTCATTGATTGAAAATATTCAACGACAAGATCTCAACCCATTGGAAGAAGCAGAAGGTATACAACGACTTATCAACGAATTCAAATTAACCCATCAAGAAATTGCTAAAACTTTAGGTCGCTCGCGAGCCACGATTACGAATTTACTCCGTTTGCTAAGTTTGACTCCACAAGTAAAACTTTTATTGCAGCAAGGTCAAATCGAAATGGGTCATGCCAGAGCTCTGTTAAGCCTTTCTGGGAACCTACAAATTCAAGCAGCTGAAAAAATTGTAAAAAATAAATTGTCTGTTCGCGAAACAGAACGCTTAGTACAGAATGCTTGTTTTATTAAACCTGAAGTAAGCACTCCGTTAAAAGTTGATACTGATGTTCAACAACTCGAACGTAAATTATCCGAAACATTAGGCGCTAAAGTATATTTTAAGCAAACAAGCAAAGGAAAAGGTCAGCTCATCATCCACTATAATAGCTTAGAAGAATTAGATGGGATTCTGTCCCATATGAATTAATTTTCCAACCCACCAAGCAGATTAACGCAAATCTTCAAATGTGAAGAGTAGTAATTTATCCCTCACAAGTTATAATTAGCTATCGAAAACTTATTAAGTGGTCAGCTAATGGAAAATAAAACAGTTCTGCATGGACAGCATAAAAAAAACGGAGCGATACTTGTTAATTTTGCAGGGTGGGAAATGCCTCTGCATTATGGCTCACAAATACAGGAACATCACGTAGTCAGACAAGACAGCGGTTTATTTGATGTTTCGCATATGTTAGCTGTCGACATTGGCGGAGAAAATGCAATTCATTACCTCAGTTTTTTATTGGCAAATAATCCACAGCGCCTCATTCCAGGAAAAGCCTTATATACGTGCATGCTAAATGATGCGGGCGGCATTTTGGATGATTTAATCGTTTATCAGCTTTCACAACAACTTTATCGCGTCGTTATCAATGCAGGAAATCGCCTATCCGATCTGGATTGGATGAAGCAACAAGCCCAGCATTATTCATCCCTCTCTATAGTTGAACGTACCGATCTAGCGATTATCGCTATCCAAGGTCCTCATGCCACATCAAAAGCAAGTAAAGCCTTTAGCGCTAGTCTGCAATCCTTGATTAAAGATTTAAAACCTTTCCATTGTGTTCAACACGATAATTGGTGTATCGCCAGAACGGGTTATACGGGTGAAGATGGATTAGAAGTAATCTTACCCATACAAGAAGCTGAAGATTTCTGGCAACGTTTAATTGAATGTGGTAGCAAACCGTGTGGATTAGGCGCACGAGATACTTTACGTCTAGAAGCCGGATTGAATTTGCATGGCTCTGATATGGATGTCACTACAACTCCTCTAGAATCCAATCTAGCTTGGACAATTGCTTGGGATCCTATCGATCGCGACTTTATTGGCCGCCTAGCTTTAATCAAACAGCAAAAAAATCTCACGCGTAAGTTAGTTGGTTTAGTGTTAGAAGAAAAAGGTCGTATCTTACGCAACCATCAAAAGATTATTACTTCTGAAGGAGAAGGTGAAATTACCAGTGGCAGTTATTCTCCCACGTTAGGCAGTTCTATCGCTTTTGCTAGAATACCTTACTCACATAACGAAGATTATTGTGATGTCATCATGGGCAGCAAGCAATATCAAGCACGCATCATTAAACCTCCCTTCATACGGAAAGGAAAAAAAACTTTTATTTAAAATTGAATTTATTAAAGAGTAATTACCATGAAAAAACTACCCGAATTTCTAAAATATACCCCTACGCATGAATGGCTTCGACTCGAAGATAATAATATTGTCTGCGTTGGAATTACCGTACACGCGCAAGAATTGTTAGGCGATATCGTTTATGTTGAATTACCTACGCTTAAAAAGATCTTAAAACAAAGTGAAGAAGCTTGTGTTTTAGAATCTGTAAAAGCGGCTGCAGATGTTTATGCCCCGCTCTCAGGCATAATCACTGAAATAAATACTGCTCTTAGTGAGTCACCTGAGCTCATCAATTCTGACTCTTATGGAGCAGGATGGTTATTTCGACTTCAATTTTCCGATGCGACTGAATTAGACAACTTATTGGATTTTGCAACTTACCAACAGCAAATTTTGGTTGAGGCCTAACATGCCATTTATTCCTCATACCGATGTCGAAGTACAAGAAATGCTGGCGACATTGGGTATACATAACATAGATGATTTATTTGATGAAATTCCATCTCATTTAAAAACCGCAGAATTAAATCATATTCCTGCAGGTTTAACGGAAATGGAAATGACACGTTTAACAGAACAACATGGCCAAGAAAATAAAAAAGGCCTTTGTTTTATTGGTGCCGGTGCCTACGAACATCATATTCCAGCTGCCGTTTGGGACATTACTAGCCGCGGCGAATTTATGACGGCCTATACGCCTTATCAAGCCGAGGCAAGTCAAGGAACATTACAACTGATCTACGAATATCAAACTATGATGGCAAACTTGACGGGCATGGATTATTCTAATGCTTCACTTTACGACGGTGCCTCTGCTTTGGCTGAAGCAGTTTTGATGGCCGTAAGAAGCAACAAAAAAACGCAATCGGCCAAAATTCTAGTCCCACGCACTTTACACCCTCATTATCGACAAACCTTACAAGCTATTGTTACTCAACAAGCCATAGAACTCATTGATCTGCCTTATTGTCCAGAACAAGGTAAGACATTGTTAGCAATGCTTGATAACTGGAAACAACAAGATATTTGCGCTGTAGTGATACCACAACCTAATTTTTTTGGTTGCTTAGAAGCAGTTGATCAATTAACTGAATGGGCACATGCCCAACATGCATTTGTCATTGCTGTCACCAACCCGGTTAGCTTGGCTTTGCTTAAAGAGCCGGGAAGTTGGGGTAAGCAAGGTGCTGATATCGTATGCGGTGAAGGACAAGCACTGGGTGTACCACTGGCAGGCGGCGGCCCTTATTTTGGTTTTATGTGCTGTAAGAAAGCATGGCTGCGACAAATGCCAGGTCGAATTGTCGGTCGTACGGTAGATAAAAACGCTAAGCCTGGATTTACATTAACATTACAAGCTCGTGAACAACACATACGCCGCGCGAAAGCCACATCGAATATTTGTACCAATCAAGGTTTATTAGTTACAGCCGCGACCATTTACATGAGTCTGTTAGGGCCCATGGGTTTACAGCAAGTCGCTTCAGCCTCTCATGATCATGCTAAGCAACTCGCCAATCTATTAATTCAAATACCTGATGTAGAATTAATTTTCAGTAGCCCGTTTTTTCACGAGTTTGTTATTCGTTTACCTAAACCTGTTCCTGGCTTATTACACGATTTAGCAAAACTAGGAATACACGGTGGATATGATTTATCGACGCTCTACCCTGAATTAGGCCATGCTTTATTAATTTGTGTCACGGAAACTAAAAGTCAAACTGATTTAAAGCTTTATCAACAAGAATTATCAAACTTACTTTATACATTACCTTAAAAAATTTTTATGCTTATTTTTGAATTGAGTCAACCAGGTCGTACTGCAAAAGCGCAAATTCCCAATTTACCGCGCAATCTGTCCTCTACTATACCTGACAATTTATTACGTAAAACAAAAATTTCTCTGCCCGAGGTTTCTGAATTACAAGTGGTACGTCATTTTACTCGTTTGTCACAAAAAAACTTCTCTATCGACACAAATTTCTATCCATTAGGATCCTGTACGATGAAGTACAATCCACGTGGCGTACATCGTTTGGCATCATTACCTGCCTTTCTTAATCAACACCCTTTATTACCTGAAGAAAGTTGCCAAGGCACTTTACGTTGTCTTTACGAATTTCAAGAAATTTTAAAAGATATAACCGGAATGTCTGGTGTTTCACTGACACCCATGGCGGGTGCGCAAGGCGAATTTGCGGGTGTCGCTATGATCAAGGCCTACCATACTTCACGTAATGATCATGCCAGAACCGAATTTCTTATTCCTGATGCCGCGCATGGTACCAATCCTGCTTCTGCAGTCATGTGTGGTTATAAAGTCCGTGAAATTCCCACTAATCTTGAAGGTGATTTAGATTTAGTCGCGTTGCAAGCAGCCGTTGGACCACATACTGCGGGAATTATGTTAACCAATCCTTCGACTTTAGGAATCTTTGAAAGACAAATTGAGAAAATTGCTAATATTATTCATCAAGCCGGTGGATTACTCTATTATGATGGAGCTAACCTGAACGCTATATTAGGTAAAGTTCGGCCGGGGGATATGGGCTTTGACGTCATGCATCTCAACTTGCATAAAACTTTTGCCACACCGCACGGCGGCGGTGGTCCTGGTGCGGGACCTGTTGCTGTTGGAGAACGTCTCCTACCATTTCTACCCATTCCAACTGTCACTTTTGAAAATAATCAATATCGTTGGCTAAACTTAAGTGATCGGCCACAAAGTATTGGTCGCCTATCCACTTTTATGGGTAATACCGGTATTCTTTTGCGCGCCTATATCTATGCGCGCTTATTAGGTCGCGATGGTCTAAAACGCGTGTCAGAATTCGCTACGCTAAATGCCAATTATTTACTTAAACGATTACAACAAATTGGATATATTCCCGCTTTTCCGCAACGACGCGCCAGCCATGAATTTATTTTGACATTAAAAACCTTAACTAAACAATTTAATGTCACCGCGATGGATGTGGGTAAACGTTTACTCGATTTTGGTTTTCATGCCCCAACGACCTATTTTCCTTTACTCGTTCCAGAATGCTTATTGATAGAGCCTACGGAAACGGAATCAAAACAAGAGTTAGATCAGTTTATAAGCGCTATGGAAAAAATTCTTGTTGAAGCGAAAGAAAACCCAAGCATGTTAAATAATGCACCGCATCATTTAACTCTACAACGTTTAGATGATGTACGAGCGGTGCGTGAATTAGATCTTACCTGGCAAAGTTAATCATCATTTCTATAGAAATCTCTCGTCATTGCGAGCACCGAAGGTGCGCGGCAATCTAGGGAATTCATAAAACTGGGTGGCCACGCTCATTCTATTCGCTCGTCATGACGGAATATCGCTCACTTACGCAGTGACTAACTCATCTGTTGAAATAAGTTGTGTTGCCATGGCAATGGCTTCAGCATTTAAACCGACATTATGCACGCGCAAGTAATCTACGCCCTGTGCGGCCAACTGATAGGACACCATCGCAGTCTCAAAATCTCGATCTGGAAAAGGTTTTTCTGTGATCAAATTTAGAAAAGATTTTCGTGAATGACCCACCAACAACGGACAATTTAAACGACGAAATTGCTTGATATTTTTTAACAAAAAAATGGATTGTTGCGATGTTTTTCCAAAACCTATGCCAATATCGAAGATCAGTTGCTTAGCATCAACACCTACATCAAGTAACTCATCGAAGCGCTGTTCAGTCCAATCCATTATTTGCTCACATATATTAGGGTGAGAAGCTAAAACAACATTTTTCTGCGCAGGAACGCCAAGATTGTGCATGACTACACACTTTACTGGACTACCTGCGGCAAGTGCACGCATATTCGGATCAACAAACCCACTGACATCATTAATCCAGTCTATACCCAACTGTATGGCTTTTTCTGCGACGATAGCATGTCGAGTATCGATACTAATCTTTGGTTTAAAAGCCCATTGTTTAGTATGTTCTTTTAAGGCGGTTAAAACAGGCTTTAATAATGCCCACTCGGTTTCAGGTAAAACAGGCATAGCTCCTGGACGCGTCGATTCGGCTCCTATATCCAAAACTTCAGCTCCTTCACGCACTAACTTTTCCGCTTGCGCTAATGCATTAGGTACAGTTATAAATTTGCCGCCATCAGAAAAAGAATCGGGTGTTATATTTAATATTCCCACTAAAGCACTTCCCTCTAAACGATGTGGAAGTTGTTTGGTCCCACAGGGCGCTAGCTCGCCGGTATAACGTGAACCCCAACGCTGCAATATATCCGTAAATTCTGCTGTTGGATGCTGCCAATCTGGCCACAAATCGAGCAGTGGCCACAAAGCAAAAGGTCTAGATAATAGCTCGGCGTGGGGTATTTTTAGACCTATTTGATCAATCGCGCAATTATCCCAGGCCAAAATATCAATATCGATAATTCGTGGCGCCCAACGCTGGCTTTCTTCCCTCCCTAGCTGTCGTTCTATTTGTTTAATAAGTTTTAGCACTTCTAATGGAGACAAATCTGTCTCACAAACAACGGCTAGATTTAAATAGGGTCGATTCCAAGCCACGGGCGCATACGCAGGGAGTAGTGCTGAAGAGCTATAAAGAGGAGAAATTTGTAAAGGTGCAATCTTCTGTGATTTTTGTAATAATTGCAGGCCTAAGCGTAGGTTATTTAAACTATCGCCTAAGTTTGTACCTAAACTGAGTATTAGCATATTTTTTACCTTAAAGGGCTTGCCTTTTCGACGTTAAAGGTTTATAGGTTTATCTTAATTAGGTATATAATAAAATTATTACTTTCCCAAGAGGTCATGCGCAGCTATGGATTTCGAACAACAACAATCCCGTTTACGAGAGCTTATTGCACACGGTAAAAAGCAAGGATTTGTCACTTACGCTGAAATAAATGACCATCTGTTGGATGATATTATCTCTGAAGCCGAGCAAGAGCAACTTCAGCTCGATGAAATTATCTTGATGCTCAATGATATCGGCATACCTGTGTATGAAGTTCCGCCGGATATGGAGACTTTACTCTCTTCGAGCATAGCCAGCAATTCATCGGAAGAAGAAACCAGTTCGGAAAATACTAATATCCTAGGCAATATCGCGGCCGAATTAGGACGCACAACGGATCCAGTACGTATGTATATGCGTGAAATGGGTACCGTTGAATTACTCACGCGCGAAGGTGAAATTAAACTTGCCAAACGTATTGAAGAAGGTTTGCAAGCAATACTCTCTGCACTCACTCAATATCCAGAAAATGTTTTCGATATACTGAGTGATTATACACGTTATGAACAACAAGAAATCCGCTTAAATGACATTATTAGTGGATTTCTGGATCTAGAAGAATTATCCATACCTCTCGAACTACCACCCGGAAAAAATATTGTTCCTGAAGGTGAAGTAGACGATGAAGGTTTTAGTGAAGCTAAAAGCGTTGATGATAAAGACGCCGATGATGATAGCGATGAAACCAAAACTAAAATCGGTACAACCGATGATGAGGAAGGATTTGGTGAACTGGAGGGCGGACCCGATCCGGAACTAGCTCACACTCGTTTTGCTGAGTTAAAAGCACTTTACGAAGCCTATATTGCTACGCAAAAAAAACTCGGTCGTCATGATAAAAAAACCCTAAAACAAGCGGCCTTATTAGCCGATGCCTTTACTAAATTTAAGTTAATACCGCGCCAGCTTGATAAGCTGACACGCAAAATGCGTGAGCTATTAGAAAAAGTTCGCATGCAAGAACGTATCATCATGCGTTTATGTATTAATGAAGCCAAAATGCCACGCCAACTTTTCATTAGCACTTTTCCAAAAAATGAAACCAATGAAAATTTTCTCAAAAAACACATCAATGCTAAAAAGACTTATTCGCAAGCTTTAAAAACTTTACACACACCCGTCACGAACGCGCAAAATAAGTTGCGTGAGTTAGAAAAAACCATAAGCATGACGATAGCTGAAATAAAAGAAATCAATCGCCAAATGTCAGCAGGTGAAGCTAAAGCGCGACGGGCAAAAAAAGAAATGGTCGAAGCCAATTTACGGCTCGTTATTTCTATTGCCAAAAAATATACCAACCGTGGTTTGCAATTCCTTGATTTAATTCAAGAAGGTAATATAGGCTTGATGAAGGCCGTCGATAAATTTGAATATCGGCGCGGCTATAAGTTTTCAACTTATGCCACTTGGTGGATACGACAAGCCATCACCCGCTCTATTGCCGATCAGGCACGAACTATCCGTATTCCTGTGCATATGATTGAAACGATTAACAAGCTGAATCGTATTTCACGCCAAATATTACAAGCAACGGGGAAAGAACCCTCGCCCGAAGATCTCAGTAAAAAAATGGGTTTACCTGAAGATAAAATCCGTAAAATTCTTAAAATTGCTAAAGAACCCATTTCCATGGAAACACCGATTGGTGATGAAGATGGTGATTCCCATATAGGTGATTTTATAGAAGACGCAACCGCCTTATCGCCCATCGATGCCGCTACCATCGAAGGTCTACGCGAAACTGCACAGCGAGTTCTTGCATCGCTGACTCCGCGTGAAGCAAAAGTATTACGCATGCGCTTCGGTATCGACATGAATACCGACCACACGTTGGAAGAAGTAGGTAAGCAATTTGATGTAACACGTGAGCGTATTCGACAAATTGAAGCCAAGGCATTACGCAAACTACGTCATCCTACCCGTTCAGAACCCTTGCGTAGTTTTCTCGACCAAGAATAACAAAACAGGGGAAGAGGAATAGATAATGAATATCCATTCCTCTTTTTTTTATCCACTCAAGGTTTAATGACAGCGGATAAAGGTGGAGTTTTTTGCTCGAGTTGTTCTGCATTTTCAGGATTATGCTTTGAGAAAAAACTTCCAACATAATTATATGCAGGCTTGGCTACATGAAAAAGAAACCAACTACCTAATAATACATTCGCATTCAAATTATTCATGCTCGCTGCATTATTTGCTTCGTTAAAAGGTAATATTTGTAGAGTCGGTACAGATCCATTATTAAGCTGATAATCAATCATTTCTGGTATAGAACTATTTAAAGGTAACGTTGTTATAGATTGGGTATTTTCAGAAAGACCTTGCTCATCTGATTGTAAGCTTTGCAATATTTGATAGGAATCCAACTTGATTTCATCGTTGGCGGCTCGAACACCTCTAACAGCTCTCTCAGTACCATTGACCCACTCATCAAAACCACCGCGTTGGTCTACTAGATGGACAGTACGCCCGTATTGAATGGTTTCGTTTTTAACCCTATTGATAACTGCAACGGGTAGTCTAACCGACGTATCATTCGCATAAAGCGCGTAATTAGCTAAGCGTAAATTAAGCGTCCAAGGGACCACTCTATTTTGAGCACGTACGTAAGAAGAATTTTCGAGTATTTCCTTTTTTATATCGGCTTCATTATTGTCATTTAATGCCTTACATAACTTAGGACCTATTAAGTTAGGATTGGAATAACACAGAATAATTAAACCCAGTAGTTGATTGGGGGTAAATACTTGATTTTTTAAGTGCGGATAAATAATTCCATTTTTGCTATTTTCCCTATCAAACTTATTTTTTACATTAATTGCTCGAGTAAGTATTTGAGACAAATTAATATTATTAATCGATGTTATCGAATTATAATGACCCAATACCTCTAACCAATCTTGAGCTTGGTGATTTTTTATTTTTTCAATTAATTGATTTATACTTAAATTATCAAGATTTTTAGTGACAATTAAATTAAGAATCGCTTTAAGTTCATTTTCTTCGTTGGTTGGCAATGTAATCCATAATGTTTCACTCATAAAATCACTCCTTTATTAATATATTGCCTATTTAAATTAACATGCATGTCGTTTATTTACAAACAAGTATAAAAAAATTAATTAAAATAATTAATTTTAATAAATCAACTTAATAAAAATTTTTATTATTTATTATTTAATTTATAAAAAATTTTAAATATAATATTATCTATGAGGAACTTTTGATATTTTAAAAATACATACACATTCTTATATTTAAAAAAATATTAACTTAACTATCTATGAATGACATGAGAAAAAGATTGATTTTTTATGCTCAACATGCTCTGTAGTCGGTAAATTTTTTTTAGAAAAAAAATTTCCAATATAATTTGCTACATTGCCCATATCTCTACATAGGTTACGGAAAATTGCACTGTACAGGTTACAAAAAATTGTATCTATGGGTGTAATTCTTGATAGAGAAAACAAAGCTAGCATAAAGACTAATACACTACTAATATCATTACTGTTGCCGGTGTTGGCAGGCAAAGAAAATTTTCTCTGCGTAATCGCGCGATAACCTGAAGGCTCATCGGCTTGTAATTCCTCCAAGGGGATACTCGCAGCATCCAAAATATTTGTATTTCCTGAAGAAGGAGGTAGATTCAACCAATAACTACGGTTCATAGAAGGAAATTGACCCACTTCCAATAAAGTTATGCCTTTTCGCATTGTGCCTTTTCTTATTCGATTTCGAACAGTTTTAGGTAATAAAACTGAAGTATCATTCGCATAAAGTGCATAATTGAGTAATCGTAAATTACTAACCGACGAAACAATTCTTTTTTCTGTTTTTACATAAGCAGAATTTTCTAAAATCTCTTTAGCGATTTTTTTTTTATTATTAGTTTTAAGTGCTTTACATAATTCGGATCCAATTAATTCAGAGTCAAAATAATTTAAAATAATTAGACTAATTAGTTCATTAGGTTTAAATAATTTATTTTCTAACTCCTCTTCATATCTTAAAAATTGGTTATTTAAGCTTAGCGCTTTTAAATGCAGCAGCGACAAGTCAATATCCTTCACTGCAGTAATATCATTGTACTTCTCAAATACATGCTTCCAGCTTTTCGTTTGATTACTTACTTTTTTATTAATTAGCTTAAGCAGCAATTGTTTGACACTTAAAGAATTTAATTTTTTTTCATTAATAAATTCTAAAATTTTGTTAGTCTCTTGCGCTACTTGCTCAGGTAAGGAAATCCACAATATTTCTCTCATAAATTTTCCCTTTTATAAAAATTGAGCGGTTAAACTAACACGCAATATTTTTATTTTCAAATATACGCTTCGCACTTGAATAAATGCCCACTCAAGTCGCAGTTCTCATGTATTATTAATACACTCCGATTGCTTATTATCGCAGCGTTGCCAAAAACTTAATTGCTGTAAATATAATAATGAAAAATTAAATGAATAAAATTAATTTCTTAATCCAGATTTATTTATGCAAAGATATTACTTCTTCAGCATCTAATGTTTGAATATTTATTTTGGATGGTTGCTCATGTCGATAAAGATAGTTTCGTAAATACTTTGAAATATGAGTACGAATATAGAGTTCGTTAGTAGTAATGACATTAAGTTCATAGCCTAAAATTAAATCCTGCTCGGATATTAACTTGATATTAACACTGATAACACTCTGCAATTCTAAAACAACTTGTTTTATCGCATCTAAATTAACTTTCTCACCGTGTATGACAAGAAAATTTGAACATCTTCCTCGAAAAAATAAATAACCCTCTTGATCTATCTGAAAACAATCGCCGGTTTGCAACCAACGACCTGATGCTAAATGGTGAAAAGTCGGTTTTTCAGACGATCCAAGTCGTTGCTTAAGACATGTATCTGTTTTTAAGTACAACTCACACCCTGCCGCTCTGGGCTCTAAATGGGTTTCTATCTGTGGAAGTACACGCCCCACTGAAGCAAATTTTGCAGCTGATTCCGTATGGGCCGCTAACGTCGCTACACGCGGGCCTGCTTCTGTTAAGCCATACGTTATATAACATTCTTGAAGAGGATTTAAGCGCAGAAAATGTATAATTTCATCTTTACTAAATAAATCACCGCCTATGGTTACTACTCTTAAACAACTCGGTAAAGCATAATCTGGTTTAAGCAACCGACGCGCTAATAAAGGTGTGATACTAATTACTGAAACCTGTTTTTCCTGGAGGGTCTTTATAAAAAAACTCTCATTAAATGGAGGGCCTGTAATCAGCAATCTCGCACCAACCGTTAATGCGGCTAATGCTTGCGCGACAAACGCGTAAGAATAATATAGAGGTAAATTCACTAACACCGTATCTTTAGCGGTCAGTCCAATCGCATTGACATGTTTATTGGCATTACGCCAGAGTGATTCGATATCAAACACACAGCCACTAGCAAATCCCGAGGTACCAGACGTAGTTAAGACTATTTCTCCTGGATTTAAATGAATTTTTTCTTGCTGTGAACATAAATAAAAAGTCTGCTCACCCATATTAAAACGTTGCTGATAAGATATAGCTGCGATTTGTAACGCACCCTGTATAAAACCATGGAAGCCAAACCTGGTTTGTAAATCTAATAAGCGTAACTTCGGCAATGTCGGAGCTGCTAAGATAGGAACAAAACCCGCATCTAATATCGCTAAAACATGATAGAGCAAGTCCACTGAGTTAGCCAAAGATACTAATATAGCCGCACCTTTAGGTATTACTTGTAGCGTAAGCCAAAAATTATTAATTTCTTGTCGATGATTAGGCTTCAGATCCGAGATATTTTCTATATTGTTAACATTCTGATCAGAAACTTTCATCATCACATTTCCTACTCACATCGCTAAGCGCATTCCCAAGCCTTTCATTTTCAACAAAAATATGTTCGACTTCAGCATGACTTTCATGATCCTGTTTAATCACAAAAATTGTTTTTAAGCCTTGGTGAAGCCAATGCTGAATAATCACTTCTATCGTTGGTAAAGCAGTTTGTACTGGCATACATAAATTGAGTGTGGGGCCATGAAAATGAAAAGTAGCACAGATCATGGAAATGCTAGCTGCTGCATTCGCTGCAGTAAAATGAAAAGGAGAAACACGCCTGCTGGTCAATAAACTCTTTGACACCTGCTGCGAAGCTTGCTTTGGATAACTTTTACCGCAAAGAATAACAGCCACATCATCGCCATTAGGTCTTTGATCCGGCAATTGCAATAACTCATAAACGCCTAATAAACCAGGCCAAATGACTGGATCGATATAGCGAATATGTTGAATTAATGATGTGGGAAAATCTTCTCGAATGGCTCGTTCTATAATAATCTTTCTCAATCGATAGGATTGCTGCATTCAAGCGGCCTTTAAAATAATGCTAGTATCAAAGCCGCCAAAACCTAGCGTTAGACTCATACCATAATGAGCATTGATACTAGTTTCTTGCTTCAATACCGGCGTAAAAAAATCTTTTATGGGGTTAACTAAGCCAGTAATAGGTGGGACTTGTTGACGTCGCAATGACTCAATCAATGCAATTAACTCGATACTACCGGTAGCACCTAGACTATGACCAAATGCACCCTTAGTTGCAAAAATAATCGGTTGATGCTGAAATACATGCCGATAAGCCTCTAATTCAATTTGATCATTCAGTCGTGTGCCAGAACCATGCGCATTAATAATTCCAATATCATCCGGTGAAATACCACTTTCGCGACATGCGCGTTGTATGGCATAGATCGCGCCAATCGCTTTAGCATCAGGTGCGGTAAGTCCAGCGCCATCATTGGCACTACCACCGCCACAATAATAGGCATAAATGTCTTGCTGATTAATAGGTGCTCTTGCCAATACTAAAAAACCAGCACCCTCTCCTAACACTGTCCCTGTACGAGCCTCATCAAAAGGTTTTAAATATCCTGATGCTAAAGTGCCTAATGCGGTATGTGCTAAACGTTTTGCATCGCTTAAAATATCAACGCCGCCGCAAATACAGAGATCATACTCACCCGCTGCAATGAGCATACCCGCTAAATAGACGACATCAGCGCCTGAAGAGCAAGCGGTAGAAAGCGTGATGACTTGTTTGATGCCACTTACTTCTGCCAGTTGTTGTCCCCAAGCATCTAAGTCAGCTTCGGCTGCGCTTGGATCATCCAGACGCGCACCAAAACTAGTTCCCACAATTAACGCAACGCGCTTATAAAGGCTTAGATCAATAGACTGTATGCTAGCAGCTAACGTTTTTTTTGCCAATTGCAAGAAACGTTCACTGGACGACTGGTTTAAACCCTGGATACTTGCTGCTAAATTATTTTTTAACGATACCTTGGTAGGACATTCAGTGATTCCAGTTCGGCCAGCACAGAGTGCTCCCCAAACATCATCAATATCATTACCTAATGCAGTTGACCAAGCTCGCCCAATAATAGGTATCGGCTCAGCTACCATGCAACCTCCGTAAATTGCGTCACAGCAACACGTTTAATATTTGCTTTCATTGCGGCAACTCGTTTTCCATGCACTAATGCTTCGCCGTTAAAGAAAATAATATCCTGATAGAGCTTTTCAACCGATAAATGTAGGTCAACTTGATCACCCGGTACGATAGGAGCAAAAAAACGGCCATTAATCGCGCCTACTACGGTTACTTCGTCCTCTTGCAATAATCGTGTACTCAACTGAAATAAAAGTATTCCCGCTTGACTAAAACTCTGTAATAAATGTGTACCTGGAAATATTGCGCGTTCAGGAAAATGCCCGGCCATGCAATCCATATTCCCGGAAATTGCCAGTATTGCCGCTAAATAAACACCTGGCTCATAGTCAATCACGCGATCTAAATAGATCATAGGATGTTTATGGCGCAGCCATTTTTTTATTTCACTAAACCCCAATCCTTTTTTTTGTTCAAGCAGGACAGACATTCACTTCCCCCAATATTTTTGATATAAATTCAGGAATCCGCGCTGGTTTATTATTTTTACCTACATAACAAAAGGTCATTTGAGCTTTATTGCGCTGCACTTCGGTATTATCCGCATATAATATGAAGCCTAACTCAAACGTAACCTGTCGCATTTTTACTAATAACATCTCTATTTGTAACACTTCAGCAAATACCGAGGGAGCTATAAAGTTCATTTGCAACTCTGTCACACGTAAGCTATGGATAAGATTTTCTTCATCCATAGGCTGATGGCTATGTTTACGAATAAAATTAAGAAAAACCGTTTCAAAAAAGATAGCATAACGCGAAAAATGAACCACGCCCGATGCATCAGTATCGATGTGTTCTACACATCGTGTATCAGTATAAAGCATGCATTTCCCCTTTTTCGCTACTTTTATTTTTTTTCGTTAACAACCTAAATGCAACGCTTGCCTTGATTAATCGTTCAAGCATTTCAGTTAACTGCGCATCATCCATGATTAAAGCGGGTGCAATACGCATAGTCGGGAAAATATAGCGTAATCCATGTGATCTTTTTCCTGCACCGGCCATAAATTCTAGATAAATACCATGATGGATCATGTTTTCTCTAAACAACAATAATTTTTGTGCTGCTTGCTCGGTTAACTCGACACCAAATAAATGCGCAATTCCGCGACATTCCTTGTAAATATCTGGAAACGCTTCAACCAATTGAATTTGCAATGTCTGTTGCAATAATTGACCATGCGTTTTTGATTGTTGAATTAATTTTTGATCGTTAATGACTTGTAAACCCGCACTCATCACAGCGCAAGCAAAATCACGCAAATCATTGGTGGCCACAGCGCCGCAAGCTCTAACGGTTAATGATTTTCTAGCAATCACTAACGAAATCGGCATTAATCCCATACCTAAACTTTTACCAATGATAGTAATATCCGTGCTAATAGGCCCCATGGCATCCGCCATCGCAAAAAATTGACCGGTCTTAGCAAATGTCAGCACTTCATCAGCGATTAATAACGCCTGATAATGTTGACATAAATCAGCTAATCGTCGTAAATAATGGGGTGGCGGAACTAAAATTCCAGCATCCCCTTGAATCGGCTCAACTACAACACCAGCTAAACTTTCACCAAATTCTTTAAAAAAACATTCTAACAATGCCGGGTCGCCGAAAGGTAAAAATTTCACTTCTATCCCAAAAGATCCTTGCGACTCTAAACTAGGAAAACCATGCGTATAATAACGCCGGTTTAATAAAGGAATAATTCCTGCTGTCCATCCATGCCAAGCGCCTTCAAAAGCCAATATGATTTTTTTATTTATTTTCTGCGGGTGTTTGGTTTGTCGTCTTTTATCCAGCAAACTTTCTAATAGCAATCTCAGTGCAAGTTCTACTCCTTCAGATCCAGAATTACGGCCACTGACATGATATTCACCATACGGAAAATGATCCGTCCATAGTCCGTGTCTGCCAAACTGTTGTTGTAAAAATTCCGCACGCTCTAGACTTAACAATTCATCGGTAACGGCACTACACTGTGATAATTTAGCTTGTAAATGCTGCCAAAAATGCGGATTATTTGCTCCCAAACAAGCGCTTGCATAACCGCCACTAATATCCATTACCTCAAATTGTTGATGCGAATCTTTTAAGTGTAAAAATGTTTTATGAATACCCTGTGCTTTAATACAGCTATAAGCTAAACGATGCCCGCCATAATGATCCATATGCAAAGCATTTGCTGCATTGAGACCTTCTACCATGACTGACATCATGACACCGTGCTAGTTTGTTCGGCTTGCAGCTTAGCGATGAGAGCAACAAGATTTTTTAGATTATTAAAATAATCCGGTACAAAATATTCATCGGCTATATCAATACTAAAACGTGATTCACATTGATAACGCAACTCGGCAAACGATAGGGAATCTAAACCTAATACCGATTGGAAACTATCCTCGTCATTGATCTTATCGACGGGCACATTGACCATCAACTCTTTGACCAGCACTTCTTTAATGACATTACTTATAGCATGAGACATTTTATCTTTCCTTAGATGCAATGTGAAAACTATAGGAGTTTCGCGAATAAAACCCAAAAACTCGACCTTTTCAGATAATGACTCACTCGTCATTGCGAGCGCGTAAACTATTAATCGTCATTGCGAGCACCGTAGGTGCGCGGCAATCCATGGATGGCCACGCTCATTACATTCGCTCGCCATGACAGTGATCTTTTTACATTATTCGCCTGTAATTTAATTTGCGAAACTTCTACATTTCCATGTTTTTTAAATATTTTCCATTAGAAAAATTTGGCTTAGGAGTATAATTGATAATATTAAGCTTGACTAGAAGAAACTAAATCCATGTTTTAAGGGCTAGCCACATTAACATGATAATTTTTAGCAATCTTTGCGCAATCCTTTTTTACTTGTGCGGAAGTTTCGGCTTTAACAAAAAATCGCCCTGCATAGAGAAACGCACCCGCTGCTTGATTTAAATCTTGCCCTGGTCGCACCGTATCCGCCGCAACCACACTATTAGGCAAATGATCTAAGCCCGTAACCGACGTAACTTTACAAGGTCCTGCTTGGGGGACAGGAAAATACATCCACGCCGAAGAAAAATTATAATCTGACACATTAATAGGCTCTTGTATTTCCGAAGGTTCCAACATATCGGCTAATATGCATTCCTTAATCAGATCCACGCCATACATTTGCTTCATCAATGGCGCCACGCCAGCACCACCAAAACGATTGGCTATTTCTAGAAATACCCATTCATTATTCGGTAACAGAAAAGCTTCACAATTAAATGTGCCATTTTCCAAACCGACCTTTTCTAAGATAGCGCTAGTAAATTGACTCGCTTTACGACTTAATTGCACATCATCGGTAGTAATTGTAGCGATGGGTGTACGTTGATGGATGTATTCAAAACAAGTGGTCGTATATTTTGACACACTAAAAAACATCAATTTTTTATCGCGCACAATACCATCAAAAAGACATAATTGACCTTCAATAAACTCTTCGAGCTGATACCGATCCTGCAATCCATATTCAGAAATATGTTGGAATAAGTCAGATGCATCTTCAAAAATAAATATTCCTTCGCTAGCGGCCTGTGCTCTTGGCTTCAATACTATTTTTCCTGATATATGTTGCGTAAACTGCTTGATTTCTGCCAAGCTTGTTTGACTGTTAACCGGCCTAAATAGCGGATAACGAATGCCGGAACCCATTAAGCTTTGTTTCATTTTCACTTTATCGCGACATAATGTCGCCGTAGCTACGGACGTGCCAGGCACAGAAAATTTTTCTCGACATAACGCCGCTGGCAACGTGGAGTGCTCATATAAAGCGATAAACCCCTTCGCCGGGCCATGTTGCGCAATTAATTCTTCCGCGAGCTTTTCAATTTGCGGCATAGCATCGGTATAGGCTTCTTCCAAATTATTTGAATGAGAAACCTTGAGTACACCGATACCGGCTAATTTAGAACGCACAGACTCATCTAATTGATCGACAATGAACTCATGCGTAATAATACTAACTTTATTTTTTTCCCAATCAACCAAGTCAATAATATCAGGTCGAAATCCAACAAAGATAATATGTGGTTTCATATTTTTATTCCTTTAAAAAATAAACTTCAGCATCAGCTGACGAAGATTAAAAAGTATAATTTATATTTTAAGTATTGACTAGATCTCTATAAAAATAAAAAAATAAATCAGGCACTGAATCACAGCGTTATGCGATTACGTTAACAATTTCTTGCCAATTTGTTGTGTAGCGTGGTGAACGATGTCCAGAACGCATCGCCCAAGAGGTTTGTGCACCACCTTCCGCAGCAAAAAAAAGCGTGTGTGCACCGAAAATCTGATTTGTCTCATCCAATACTCTCATTAATGCGACTGAACGTTGTGAAGTAGGTTGGATAAATAGATCGTTGGATTGTTGGTGACTCGGTATAATGTCCATTAACAAAATTCCAGCTTTTTTATAATTAAATCCGCTTTTATATAATTGCTTCAAGATCTGCTGCGCTGCGGTTATTAGTACGCGAGTATCATTCGTCGCTGTCACTAAAGAGCATGTTAAACCCTTCATATATTGTCGATCGCTAGTTTTATGCTTGTTGGTGGTAATAAACACATAAATGGCTTGCGTTTTGCAATCTTGCTCTCTTAATTTATACGCGGCACGCGCGGTATAGCGACTCAACGCACTGCTTAAATCGTGCAGATCGGTCACGGGTCTACCAAAAGAACGCGAGCACATAATTTGTTTTTTAGCCGCTACACTTTCTAAACTCAGACAAGAGATACCATTTAATTCGAGAATAATACGTTCAACTACCACACTAAAACGTCGACGCATGATTTTCGGATTGGCTTGTTGTAGATCTAAAGCGGTTTTAATCGAATAGTGCCGGAGTTTTTCAGTCAGTTTGCGTCCAATTCCCCAAATTTCTTCTATAGGCAGCGTCTGTAATAACGAATCACGTAATGGCGCGCTACGTAAATCGCAAACCCCCGCTTTAATAACCCGCTTAGCATAAAAATTCGCTACTTTAGCTAAAGTTTTGCTAGGCGCTAAACCGATAGAAATAGGAATACCGGTCCACTGTTTTACTTTTTGGCGAATATCTATTAAGTAAGCCGTTAAATCATAGTATGAAAAATGATCGAGCTTTAAAAACGCTTCATCAATGGAATACACTTCCATATCCGAACACAAGCGTCGCAATGAATTCATCACACGTTGCGACATATCCCCATAAAGCGCGTAATTTGAAGAAAAACATTTAATTTGCCCGCGTCGTATCAGATCGCGATACTTAAAAACCGGCGCGCCCATGGGAATGCCCAATGCTTTAGCTTCATTAGAACGAGAAATAATACAACCATCATTATTCGATAAAATAATAATAGCTTGTTTTTCTAAAGCCGGATTAAAAACACGCTCACAGGAAACATAAAAATTATTACAATCAGCCAAGGCAAAGTAAGCCATACTTACACCGCATGAATAACATTAGTCACAATTCCCCAGATACTGACATTATTCTCTTCATTCACTGCAATTGGCGGAAAATCTGGATTTTCCGCCAGCAAGACAAACTGTTGATTCTTTAACTTTTTAAGTCGCTTCACGGTTAATTGGCCGTCAACGACCGCAATCACCACTTTATTATCCCGTGGCTCCAAGCTGCGATCGACAATTAATAGATCACCATCATGAATACCCGCATTAATCATTGATTCACCTTTAACGCGCACGTAGTAAGTGGCCGCAGGATGGTGAATCAGATACTCGTTGAGATCGAGATGCCCCTCTAAAAAATCATCTGCCGGCGAAGGAAATCCCGCATGCACCGCCGACGATAGATAAGGAATAAGATAAGTATGTGAAATAATACATCGATAAGCACTGGACATAATTTTTTTAAAGTGAAAGAAAATAGCTGCGATGGATAGCTAAGCCCATCCAGCGCTAAGAAACGCATCCATCGCCATTCGATGATTCTCTCACAGAAAATCTCTCTATATCAAATTTATATATATAAATTGTTATATGTTATTTATTATATTGTAGAAAGCAGATTAAACTATCTAATATAAATAAAATTATCTCTAATAAAAAATTGAGCGTAATCACTTCTATAGCTAGATAATTTTCGGAATTAGACAGGTATAATGTAGATTATTTCTGATAATTCATTATTTAAAGGAGTTAAAAATGAAACTATTCTATAGTCCCGGCGCTTGTTCGCTGTCCCCTCATATCGTGTTGCGTGAAACAGGAAAAGATTTTACGTTAGAAAAAGTCGATTTAGCGAAAAAAACGACCGAGTCCGGAACAGACTATCTGACCATCAATCCCAAGGGACAAGTGCCTGCATTCTTATTAGACGATGGTAACTTATTGACCGAAGGTGTAGCTATCGTGTTATATCTAGCAGACAAAGCGCCGAACTCCAATCTGATTGCACCTGTCGGTAACTTGTCACGCTATCAAACCATTACATGGCTAGCCTATATCACTTCCGAACTGCATAAAAGCTTTAGTCCGCTATTCCACCCGAACACGCCAGAGGAATATAAAACAATTCTACGCGCAAAGCTGGAAGCACAATTCAAATATTTAGATGAAGCTCTAAAACAAGATGAATACCTACAAGGAGATCATTTCACAGTCGCTGATGCTTATCTGTTTACTATTTTACGTTGGGGATTTGTTATGAAGTTCGATATGAATGAGTACAAACACTTGATGGCTTATTTCGAGCGCATTGCAAAACGCCCGGCTGTACAAGCAGCGTTGGTTGAAGAAGGTCTAAAAAAATAATATCTCGTTTTAACTTTGCTTAGAAGGGAAGAACATGAAATTTGAACTCATGCAATAATATTTCAAATTTGGGCGCTATACCTTCTATTGCGCAAAGCTTTATAAAAGAATAAAGGCTTAAATATTGTATTTTATTTTTAACAGACATAGTGGCATCCATAATTTTATTATTATAAATTTTCGGTTTTCTTTATCATGGATATTAGAGTAAATTTATAACTTGAAAAATCCTTGCAACTTTTTTACGCTGATTTAAATTGCACTAAATCACTGCATAATACTAATCCATGCAGGAAAATCAGTAAAATTTCATTCAAAAAAACTGCCAGGATATTCTTTTGATATAATTTTTTATATAATAACAATTATAACTAAATACGATCTAAATCTTCCTAGAAATGAAACTAAATAGTTAATATTTGATATTAAAGGAAATAACAAACATGGATATTAAATATGATCAAACCGTATTGCACTCATCAGACCTTAGCAAAAAAAATAATTTTAATAATATTTCAATACACACTCTTTTAAGATCACGCATTAAGCGAGCCGGTGATGATGAAACACTGGTGGGAGCAACCGCAAAAAACCAGTATAGCTATTGGTTAAGTCAAGAAGATATCGCTGAGATCGCTCGCTTAAACTATAACAATTATCATGGAGAGAGCAATGCTGAATTTGAGATATTAAGCTCTCTATCGCAGCTATATATTAACTTCGAGCTATTTCAGTTAAAAATAAAAGCTAAACAATTAGCTAGCGCTCGTCTTAGTTTAATTATCAACTTAGCGAATTTGCATTGGGTGACATTGGTTATTTCTTATAAAGATAATCAGTATGTGGGCTATTATACGGATTCAAAAAATAATCCTCTTCCATCACGATATTTTCAACTGCTATTTAATCAATTTCTAATACAACCATTAATAAACTTAAGCCCTGGTTTTATTCAAC
>CANJLU010000005.1 GCA_947475085.1 Coxiellaceae bacterium | reverse complement strand
CAACCCATTTATTTTTTAAATTTCTGTAAAGTCATTTTCAGTGATTAAGCCTTATGTTGACGGATGGAGCACGAAACCTTAAGAGCGGGAGAAATCAAATATGAAATCAGTAAGAGCGGTGTAGCTAATGATACATAAGTTAATTAACTTCATCAAAACATATCGAGAAGGTGAGTCATACGATAAAAAAATGGAGTTTGCGCTTAATTCACCAGGACCGTTATCAATATTGAAGCTTTTGTATTGATTAATGAGCAAATTCGGCCTGTAGAATCCGATAAACTTTATAATCGTAAATAATCCAGATTTGTTCCAAATTTCTTCGTTGGTTATTGGTGAACTTAATTACTCGCTTCATGCAGTCCAATTAGCTTTATCAATATAAATTCCTTTGTTATCAGTAAATAAAGCGTTAGAATTTTTCGATGCATTTTTTGCACTAGCGCGCAACGCATTAACAACGCTTTGTTCCCTATAATATTGTCCATTAGGAATAAATCCTAAAATAGTTCGATAGATATCTTGATGCGACTTATGACAGTGTAAATCGTTCGAAAACTTATTCAGTAAGAAATATAGTCCATTGAATTTGTGTCTGGTACAAAATTGGTACATGGGAATACTTAGATAAAAAACAAGGCTTTGAATGGTAAGATAAGTTATTGAAAAAACAAGGTTTACTGGTGCGCCCGGAGGGACTCGAACCCCCGACACCCAGGTTCGAAGCCTGGTACTCTATCCAGCTGAGCTACGGGCGCTTAGACTTAAAGAGGCAGAATTCTAACAGTTTATAACTTATTCAGCTAGCTCCATTAGCTAACAATTCGTTGTCTGAGTTTTTATAACCTTGAGCTATTGATGGCATGAAGTGGATAGTGATGCGTGTCACTATTTCCGGCAGCAGGATAACTGTTGAAAAAACCCATTACATTATTACGTAATCCACTTCTAAAATCTTGCAAATTAGAAGAATCTAAATTTTTAATTTGGTCTTCAAGATTTTTCTTTAAGTCAGTGAGTTGGTTACTACCCTCGGCGGTATTCAAGTTATCCGCTAAAGCGAGCATTTGCGGTAAATTATAGATTAACGCCGCACCTAGATTGGCTATCCATTTCAATGCTTCAGCTATGTTTCCTGAATAGCCTAATTCTTTTAAACTATCTGCCATGGCTTTATGTGTAGTAAACCCGGAGAATAATGCCGGCAGCGCAAAAAATATGGCTAGTAAAGAAGGTTTTTCCATAGACATCAATTTTTTACTAGAGGAAAGAACTCCTTTAATAGTAAATCCTGCGCCAGGTATCCCATTACCAATGGCAGCTATAAAACCCAAGAACATACCGATTGTGTGACTACCCCCAAATTTTTTTTCAGATAAGTCACGCATACCAAAATAACTGATTAATAAATATGCACTAAATTGTGGGATGCTGAAAAGGCCAAGACCGGTATTAAGCGAATAATAGCTGATTTTTTCACGCAAACTTAAATCGTTATTGGCGGTAAGAAGAGAAATTAGCTGCCCCTGGGTGTCCAGATTTAATGGTTCAGTTGGATCTAAATCACAGTGTTTGCGAGTAAACTTTTCAAATGCAAGATTAATTTCTTCGATGAATTTTTCTTTTTGTAAATCGGTTTGATTTTTGAATAGGGCGCTAATTCCATTAATTAATTCCATGGATCCTACCACATTGACGCCGACGTTAAGTAACGCAGAAACTATCTGTAATGTCATTAACGGTGCATCAACATAGTTTCCCTCTTCGTCGACTATATTCATAAATATATTAGGTGCTACACACATAATAGAAAAAAAGATTGCTGCTGAAAGTTGCGCAGGCGTTTTAAGAAGTCTAGGACACTGTTCTAAAAGCTCTCGGTAAGCTTGTATATTAAAAAGGAAGTTGGTTCCAATTCCACTTGCGGCAGTAATTTCTTTTAATCCGTCAGCAACTGAAGCGCCTGCTTGATAAGCTGGATTATAATAAGTAACTACACTGACTGCGGATGTTACAGCTATACCGAATGATTTAGCGGTTAAATTTTCCCAGAATTTTTTTAAGGGATAAATTAGCTTTTGAATAAAACTATTAGAATGTTGTGCAGGAAGTAAAGGCATAGTTTCAGGGGCACGGCTTGGCATTTTATTATCCTTGTCGAAGGTAATTAACTTTATTGGATTAATAATTGTAAGATAGAATAATTAATCTTTTATTAACTAACAAGAAATAAATAAAAAAACATAAAGAAATTTTTATTTATTAATTAGTTAAATCAATGATCAATAGATGTCTTTTTTCATCAAGACCTGAAATCTGTAAGGCTTTGGTGTCAATTAGTTTGAAATCGGTATCAAGTGTTTCGATCTCTTCAACAGGGTATTGTCCTTTCATCGCTAAAAAAATTCCATTTTTGCAGCATAAATGTTTAGTTTTATGCAAAAATTCATTAAGCTGACTAAAGGCGCGACTGACTATGCTATTAAAACAATTTTCCGGATAATATTTTTCCACTCGAGAAGAAATAATATCTACATTGTTAATCATTAAGGTCTGTATAACATGTGTTAAGAAACGAGTTTTTTTTCCGTTACTGTCTAGTAATGCAAAATGATACTGAGGATGTGTAAGTGCTAAAGGAAGTCCCGGTAAACCCGCGCCAGTACCGACATCCAAAATGTTTGGACCTTGTAAATACGGGCTAATAACGAGACTATCGATAATATGTTTAGTGAGCATCTGTAAGGGGTCGCGGATGCTGGTTAAATTATGTATTTGATTCCATTTATGCAACAGCAACACATACTCGACTAATTTTTTGCTAATTATTTCATTAACACGCAAATGATTTTGGCTTAACTGCTTTAAAAGCTCAGTATGTAATTGTTTGAAATCGACCATGTAGATTTTCCGCATGAAATTTTAGAGGTAACTTTTTATAAAAAATTTTCTAAACCATAAACTAATTTTTTTAGCGATATCACTTTTTTGCAAGCCAATAATACGCCGGGCATATAGGCATTACGGTCTATCGTTTCATGAGAGATAACCAGATTTCCACCAAGATGGCCAAATAGTATGTCTTGCTTGGCGAGAAATCCTGGCAGACGTAATGCATGTATCGGAACTTGATTCTTGACCGCGCCACGCGCGCCAGTTAATGTTTCATGAATTTTTTTAACATGTGGTCGGCTTGTTCTCGCAGAGCTGATTAATTCAGCGGTTTTTATAGCGGTTGCAGAGGGTGCGTCTAGTTTATTTTCATGGTGTGTTTCTATAATTTCACATTCAGGAAAATAATGTGCGGCTTGTTCAGCAAAACGCATCATTAATAAAACACCCACACAAAAATTGGGAGCAATGATTCCACCTAAGTTTTTCTCAGCGCAAAGCCTTTGCAATTCTTTTATTTGTTCTGGAAGTAAACCACTCGTACCAATAACAGGATGAACTCCGGCCAGTATGATACTTTTAGCATTTTCAAAAACTACGGCGGCGTTGGTAAAATCAATAACCACATCCGCTTTGCTGGATAATAGTGATTTTTTTAGTTCGTCGCTATTATAAGTTTCTGCTACTAAATCGAAGCTTGGATCCTGTTTAATCGTTTTAACAGTGATTTGCCCCATACGGCCAGCAGCGCCATTAACGAGAACGCGAATTGGCATCGAAAATTCTCCTGTTGTTGCAAGGGATGGGAGTGACTATACTCTATACTCTTCGCACTTGAATTTTTGGCTGTGTTGCCGTTCAATTCGCAATCCTCATGTGTCTTGAATAAACGAAGGTTGCTTCATTCTCATGGCGCCTTGGCAAAAATCCAATTGCTATGAGTATATATTTTATGAAATTATCTAGTAAAGCAAATTTTTATCTTATTTTAGCTACCTTGATGTGGGGGATAACTTTTCCACTGACTCGAAATGCATTGACTGAAGTTGATCCGTTTGTATTTGTGAGTTTACGTTTTGCTTTAGCTGCATTGGTTTTGTTACCTAGTGTTTGGATTTTGTTCCATAAGACCACTCGAGCTATTTTGCGTGGTAGCCTAATTATTGGCGTTCTCAATGCGGGGGCTTATCTTTGTCAAACTATAGGCTTAGAAACCGTGCATTCTGCGCGTGCGGCATTTATTACCGGCGCTAGTGTTATTTTAGTCCCTTTTCTAGCACCTTTGTTTAAGCTAGAAAAGCCGAGCCGCTTGGATTTATTGTGTTCGGGCATAGGATTTATAGGGCTTTATGTTTTGATGGATGTAAAGCACCTTTATTTCGGACATGGTGATTTGTGGGTTTTTTTAGGAGCTATGTTTTTTTCCTTACAAATTACCTATTTACAGCGCATTAATCAATTGATAGATGATTATCAATTATTAGCTTTTTATCAGCTCTTGTTTACCGTGCCTTTTGTATTTTTATTTACTAAAGGTCATAATTTTAGTGCGGCTTTGCAGCCGCAAGCTTTGATTGGCATACTATTTTGTGCTGTATTTGCTACCAGTTTGGCGTATTATTTACAGAATAAGTATCAAAAATTTACCAGTGCCCCCAAAGCCGCGTTGATTTTTGCCTTGGAGCCTTTATTTGCAAGTCTATTTGGCGTATGGATTAATCATGAAATGCTGGCAAAAACCACACTGGTTGGTGGCTCATTATTGTTGATAAGTTTAATTCTTCCAGCGGCAGTGAATATGAAAAAAGAGCCTGATCCTCTCATCAAATAATAGGTAATAAAATGACTGAATTAAAAACTACCTTTCTTAAAGATTACACCCCACCTAGTTTTTTGATAAATACCGTTGAATTAACCTTTAAGTTAGATGAAGATTTAACGCAAGTTAATTCTCGTTTGACATTCATTCGTAACTCGGTGCCAGAAAATAAAAATAAATCTCTGATTTTGCAAGGTGAAAATTGCGAATTGATTTTTATTAAACTTAATGGACGATCTTTATCAAGCAAAGAATATCAACTCAAAGATAATGAATTAACTATTTTTCACGTGCCCGATCAGTTTATTCTTGAAATTGAAAATAGAATTAAACCTAAAGAAAATACCGCATTAAGTGGATTGTATGTTTCCCGAGGAATTTTTTGTACTCAATGTGAAGCGGAAGGTTTTCGGCGCATCACTTATTTTTTAGATAGACCCGACGTATTAGCGCGCTACACCACTACTATTATTGCCGACAAATCAAAATACCCCATTTTATTATCCAATGGTAATAAAATTACAGAGCAAAATTTAGCGAATAATCAACATTCTATTACTTGGGAAGATCCTTTTAAAAAACCTAGTTATTTATTTGCTTTGGTTGCGGGTGATTTAGAATATATTCAAGATGAATTTTTAACTCAATCGCAGCGTAAAATAATTTTACAGATTTTTTCTGAAAAGGGAGAGAAAAATAAGTGCCATCACGCCATGGATTCTTTAAAAAAAGCCATGCATTGGGATGAGCAAGCCTATGGTCGCGAATATGATTTAGATATCTTCATGATTGCGGTTATCGATGACTTTAATATGGGGGCCATGGAAAATAAGGGACTTAATATTTTTAATGCACAGACTATTTTGGCGGATCCGAATTCAGCAGCTGACGCGGATTATAGCTATATTACTAAAGTGGTAGGACATGAGTATTTTCATAATTGGACCGGTGATCGCATTACCTGTCGTGATTGGTTTCAGCTGAGTCTTAAGGAAGGCTTGACGGTGTTTCGCGAACAAGAATTTAGTGAATCTATTGGCAATCCTGCTACTGAACGCATCAGTACAGTAAGACAATTAAGAGCTATGCAGTTTGCAGAGGATGCCGGCCCTCTAGCTCATCCCGTGCAACCCGACTCTTATATTGAGATCAATAATTTTTACACCATGACGGTGTATGAAAAAGGTGCTGAAATCATTCGCATGATGAAGGTCTTAGTGGGTCCAGAATTATTTCGTAAAGGTATGGATGATTATTTTAATTCTCATGATGGACAAGCCGTCACAATAGAAGATTTTGTTAAATCAATTGAGAAGGGGAGTAGTTACGATCTGCAACAATTTCGTCGTTGGTATAAGCAATCCGGCACACCCGAATTACAGGTTGATTATCATTATTCAGCGGAAGAAAAAACCTTTGACTTGATACTCAAACAACATTGTCCTGCCACACCGGGACAACCGACTAAAAAGCCTTTTTATATCCCTTTGGTGATGGCTTTATTAAGTCCAGAAGGCCAAGCTTTTAATTTACAACTAGTCGGTGACGATAAGTCTATGGGGACACAATGCACATTAAAGCTTAGAGAGTCTGAACATGTATTTCAGTTTATAAATGTCGATGCTAAACCAATTCCTTCTTTGTTGAGAAATTTTTCTGCACCAGTGAAACTTAAAGTTAAATATTCTGATGAAGATCTTGCATTTTTAATGCGGTCGGATACGGATGGTTTTAATCGCTGGGATGCTGCACAGGAGTTGGCGAGTCGAATAGTGTTGCGGCGTATTCGATCCTCAGCTGCTATGGAAGATTCAGCGGTTAATCAATTGATTGAGGGCTATAAAATTCTATTCGCTGATAATAAGCAGGACAGTAAGGATTTATTGGCAGAATTATTAAGCTTACCGAGTGAAGCTACTTTTGCCGAACAAATGCCTATTATTGATATCGATGGAATTCACGAAGAAAGAGAATGGTTACGCTTTCAATGTGTTAAAAAATTAGAAAATAATTTTTTACATTGTTATCAAGCCTGTCATGATTTAACACCTTATGTTTTTGATAAGCAGTCGGTGACCAATCGACGTTTAGTTAACATAAGTTTAAACTATCTCATGTTATTGCAAGATCCTAATGTGCATCATCTCTGTGTGGAACATTATAAAAAAGCCGATAACCTAACCGATAGGATTGTGGCATTAAGCGAAATAGTTAGCCATAACTTATCGCAAAGAGACCGTTTTTTAAAAGAGTTTTATGAAGAAAATTCAGCTAATTCTTTAGTGGTTTGTAAATGGTTAGCGATACAAGCGCGTGCTCCATTGCCAGATACCTTGCATCAGGTTAAAAAATTACTGAAGCATCCTGCTTTTGATTGGAAGAATCCAAATAAAATTCGATCTTTGATTGGTGTTTTTTGTTCAGAAAATCGTAGTCAATTTCACGATCGTTCAGGCGCAGGTTATGTATTTTTAAGTGAACAAATACAGCATCTTGATCCTATCAATCCTCAGATAGCGGCGCGTTTAGTAAAACCTTTTACGCAATGGAAGCGTTTTGATATCGATCGTCAAACCTTGATGCATGAACAACTAAAAAAGCTCATTAAAATACCGGGGCTTTCTGCAGATGTGTATGAGATGGTCAGTAAGAGCTTACTATAAAATTTTTTATTATTTTTTGCTATGTACTATTTAAATGGTCTGTTTAGCTAAAAAGATACCTATTAAAGCGATTAGCATACCGATCATTTGACTGAAACCTAGATACTCTGAAAAGAAATACCAGCCTGCTATCGCAGCCACCATCGGTTGGATAAGCAAAGCAGTTGATGAGAAGGTCACCGGTAAATAGGGTAAGGCATATGCAATCAATCCTTGGCCTAAAATATGTGCAAACAAAGCTAAAGCAAATAAAATGATCCAGGCCGTTTCTGTTTGTGGGATGGCAAGTTCTCCGGATAGGCAGGTGATGATAAGCAAAGTGAGCATGCTGGCAAAAGTTGATATTGCCATACTTGAAAAGGCTGTAAATTTTTTACGCGCTCGATTTAGTACTAATAGGTAACCAGCATAGAAAAAAGCGGTGATAAAGGCTAATCCATCACCCATGCGAATATTTTTGTCCATATGCAAGCTAGGGTGAATTAAGACGGCAATACCTAAAATGGCTAATAATAAACCAACGACTAATTTTTTTTGTGGCGGCTTGCGTAAAACGATCCATCCCCATAAAGCGATAAGGATGGGCGAAAAGTTAGCAATTAAAGTCGAATTGGCGATGGTCGTATATTGAATAGAAAGATGCCAGGTGGCCAGATCGCCGCCAAATAAAACACCCGAAAATAATAACCAAAGATAATCTTTTAAAACCGGTGCATGCCTATCATCAGGGCGTGTATAGCCTTGTCCTATAGATAGTAAGGTTAAAATAGGAAAGGCGATAGCTACCCGCCAAAACCCCGTCGCAATCGGACCTACTTCGCTTAATCGGACAAAAATAGGAGCAAAACCTATCGCTACAGCCCCTATCACTAAATACAAAAGGGCAAGTTTACGTTTTTTCGCTGAACCAATTCTTTTTAAATGCTTGACCATAAATTAAGCTCCAATAGAGAAACCTTCTTATTTTTTAAAGTTATCAACAGGAGAGAATAGGTTTCTAATTGTTTAATTAAAGCATAGTTTGCCGTGGGCGTACCGAGAAGTTTTAGATCGGCGCAATTTTTCACTAAGTTCTAAAAATATCGTCTATGATATGAAAGTACACTTAAAAAAATGCGTATATCCAAGTGAAAAATGGACAAATGTGTGATGTGGGTTTTTTACCGGAGCTGTTATCAATTTACCATGATTGCCATGATGTTGGGTAGCCTCAGTGCTTGCCTAGTGGGGCCTGATTTTCAAACACCTCAGCCCCCTAAGGTAAATCATTACACAAAACCTCCCTGGCCTTGTAGAACTGCCAGCGCGCCAGGGCATGGAGGAGCGTCGCAACAATTTATTCAGACTAAAACTATATCTGCAGAATGGTGGCGTTTATTTCACTCTCCTAAAATAAATAAACTTATTTGCCGAGGTATTGCTAACAGTCCTAATTTAGCGACAGCTAAAGCTACCTTACGTGAAGCGCAGGAAAATCTAAGTGCGGGCATAGGAAATGGTTTATATCCAAATATCTCAGCCCAATTGACAGCGCAGCGTGGTTCCAACACGGGATTTTTTTCAGGCAATTCTACAAATAATTCGATAACCACAACCTCAAGTGGAATTCCTTCTTCGGTATTTAATCTATTTAATGCGTCATTGAATGCTTCTTATGTACTGGATTTTTTTGGAGGAATACGCAGGCAAATACAAGGTTTACAATCACAAGTGGACTATCAATATTTTGAACTCCGCGCAGCATATCTGAGTTTAACATCCAATATTGTGACTACCGCTATTACCGTAGCTTCATTGCATAGACAAATTTGTGTGACTAAACAATTGATACGGGAGCAAGCTGCGCAATTGGCGATCATAAAAAAACAATTTTACCTCGGCGGCGTTTCGAAAATTGAGGTAGTCGCCCAACAAACGCAATTGGCGCAAACTCGAGCAACTTTACCGCCTTTACAAAAAAGTTGGGCGCAAGCACGTCATCTGCTGGCAATTTTAGTCGGTGCTTTCCCTAGCGAATGCCATGTTATTCCATCTTTGGATTTGAATGAATTGCATTTACCGACAGAACTTCCATTGAGTGTGCCTTCTGCTTTGGTTCGGCAAAGACCCGATGTACGTGCTGCTGAAGCGTTATGGGAGGCGGCTAATGCTCAAGTGGGTGTTGCAACAGCTAACTTATACCCACAATTTGCGTTGAGTGGTTCTTGGGGTAGATCGAGTTCAGTCGGAAGTCGGTTATTTAACTCGCAAAGCAACTTATGGAATATTGGTGGGGGATTACTTCAACCACTCTTTCGAGGTGGTGCTTTAATTGCTGAACGTCGTGCAGCTATTGCTGCTTATGATGCTGCTGCTGCCCAATATCGAGAAGTCGTATTGAAAGCTTTTCAAAATGTAGCGGATACATTAAGAGCAATAGAAGCGGATGCTCGAGAAATGCGTGCACAAAAACAGGCCGAATCAGCGGCGTATACCAATTTATACTTGGTGGAACAACAATTTTCTCTAGGTGGGGTCAGTTATCTTTCTTTATTGGATGCACAACGACAATATCAGCAAACCCGCATTAGTTTAGTCCAAGCAGAAGCCAGTCGATATGCGGATACTGCGGCCTTATTTCAAGTTTTAGGGGGTGGATGGTGGAACTCGAATTGTCAGTAGAGGATCACAACCGTGCATAGATTAAAAAAGCATTTTACTAGACCCATGATCATCATGTTGATTAGTGTTAGCGTGTTTTTTATTCTGGTTTTTGGTTATCAAACTATTAAGCATCTCCTTATTCGGCATGCAATGCAAAAAAATACTGCACCTGTAGTCACCGTTTCGGCGATGCGTATTGAATATTCATGGTGGCAACCTAAGATTTTAACTTATGGCAGTATGCGTGCGGTGAATGGAGTCTATGTCACCACCGAATTAGCGGGATTAGTGCGTGCGGTTTATTTGAAACCAGGCTCGGAAGTTAAAGAAGGAGATGTATTAGTACAGCTCAATGCCGATTCAGACATAGCTTTACTGCATTCACTAGAAGCGCAGGAGAAATTAGCCGAAATTATTTATCATCGTGATAGTGCGCAATTTGCTGTCAAAGCGATTAGTAAAGCCGTGCTTGATACGGACGAGCAGAATCTAAAAAATCTGCAAGCACAAGTGGCGCAACAAGTAGCTATAGTCGCTAAAAAAACCTTAACGGCACCCTTTAGTGGCCGTTTAGGTGTTTCGACGGTGAACGTTGGGCAATATCTCAACCCAGGCGATCAAGTTGTCACTTTGCAAGCTTTAGATCCACTGTATGCTGATTTTTTTATTCCGCAACAAAAGTTAGCGCAATTACAGATAGGATCTATAGTTAACATAAGAACTGATACTTATCCGGATAAAATTTTTACGGGAAAAGTGACCACGATTAACCCTATTGTGGATGTTAATACGCGAAATGTACAAATTGAAGCGACCATCGCTAATCCGCAGTCAGAATTATATCCTGGTATGTTTGTTTCAGCCGAAGTGCTCACTAGCCCAGTTAAGCAGTATTTAACTTTGCCACAGACCGCGATTAGTTTTAATCCTTATGGCGAAATAGCTTATATTGTGCAACAAAAAGGAAAAGATAAAAATGGAAAACCACAGTTGAGCGTACTACAAACCTTTGTAACCACTGGTGAAAAACGCGGCGATCAAATTGCAATTTTAGAAGGTTTAAAAGCAGGTGAAATGGTTGTTACCAGCGGACAACTCAAACTTAAGAATGGCAGTAGTGTGGTAATTAATAATTCAGTGGTACCGAATAATAATCCTGCGCCAGTAGCGATTGATGAATAAACTAACGGATTAGTTTAGGGATAGCGGTTTTTTTATGCGCTTTACGGATATTTTTATTCAGCGACCTGTATTAGCAACCGTGATTAGTTTATTAATCTTGGTGTTAGGAATACGTTCATTAACTTTGCTACAGGTTCGACAATATCCTTATACTGAAAATGCGGTGATCACTGTTTCTACGGTATATACCGGCGCCGATCCTGCTTTGATTGCAGGATTTATCACCACTCCGCTAGAAAATTCTATTGCCCAGGCGCAAGGAATTGATTATCTAACATCAAGTAGTACACAAGGCAGCAGTTCGATACAAGCCAATTTGTTACTGAACTATGATCCGAATAAAGCATTAACCGAAATTAATACCAAAGTAAATGCCGTTATCAATCAATTACCTAAGCAATCTCAACAACCGACATTAAGTATTGCTATTGGTGAAACCATCGATTCGATGTATATCGGTTTTTATAGTCCTAAGTTAGCAAGCAATCAAATTACGGATTATTTGACTCGAGTGGTGCAGCCGAAATTACAAGCCGTAAATGGCGTTCAGCAAGCTGAGATTGTCGGCCAACATTTATTTTCACTCCGCGCTTGGCTAGATCCGGCTAGGTTAGCTTCTTATGGTCTAGGTGCCGATGATGTGGCACATGCCTTAGCTAATAATGATTTTATTGCGGCTGTTGGACGTACTAAGGGCGATATGGTCACTGTCGATTTAACCGTAAACACCGGTTTAAACAACGTAGAACAATTTCAGAACTTAATTGTCAAAGCACAAAATGGCGCGATTATACGTTTGAAAGATGTGGCTAAAGTCACTTTAGGTTCGCAAAGTTATGATACCTCGGTAAAATTTGATAATAAGCCAGCTGTTTATATCGGCATTAAAGTGGCACCGACCGCCAATGTGCTTTCTGTAATAAAAAATATAAGAAAAGCGATGCCGGATATCACCGCACAATTACCACAGGGATTAAATGGAAAAATTGTTTATGATGAAAGTCGCTATATAAACAGTTCTATCCATGAAGTGATGACCAGTTTGATAGAAGCCTTAGTGATTGTTACGTTGGTTATTTTTTTATTTTTAGGTTCCATACGTTCAGTGATCATACCCGTTATAGCAATGCCTTTATCCCTAATAGGAGCATTTTTTATTATGCTTTTATTGGGCTATACGATAAATTTATTAACCTTGTTAGCCTTAGTATTAGCTATAGGCTTAGTTGTCGACGATGCAATTATTGTTGTAGAAAATATTTATCGGCATATAGAATCGGGGCAATCACCCTTTGAAGCGGCTATCAAAGGCGCACGAGAGTTGGCGATTCCCATCATCTCGATATCGGTAGTTTTAATTGCGGTATATGTGCCAATAGGTTTTATGGGAGGGTTAACGGGGGCACTGTTTACTGAATTTGCGTTTACGTTAGCGGGAGCGGTTGGGATTTCTGCCATTATTGCCTTAACGCTTTCACCCATGATGTGCTCACTCTCTTTAAAACCCAGCGTTAAAGATCAGCATAAAGGTTTTGTGGGTTTTATTGATGCTAAATTTGATAAATTACGTGAATTCTATGAGCGACTTTTGCATGGTTCATTAAATAATGTATCCGTGACCATTGTATTTGCATTAATTATTTTAAGCAGTATTTATTTTTTATATGCGACTTCTAAAAATGAATTAGCACCTCAAGAAGACCAAGGGCTCATTATCAGCTTATTAACGGCAGCACCTAATGCGACTTTGCAACAAACGCAATTATATTCCAATCAGGGGTTCAAAATTTTTGAAACTTATCCAGAGACCGATCATGTTTTTCAATTAGATGGTGTTAATGGGCTTAATACGAGTATTGGAGGGATGGTCTTTAAACCATGGAATGAACGCAAGCGTACCACCAATCAATTGCAACCACAGATACAACATTTATTTGATGGTATAGCAGGAGCACGCGTGGCGGCGTTTCAAAAACCTTCTTTGCCGGGTGGAGGAAGCGGATTACCCGTACAGTTTGTCATTACCACTACGGATGATTATGTTAAATTGAATGATGTTTCCCAAGCATTATTAGATGAAGCCCGTAAGAGTGGTTTATTTGTTTATTTAGATACCGATCTTAAATTAGATAAACCCCAAGCAGCTATACAACTTGATCGCGATAAAGCATCACAACTCGGTTTAACCATGGCTGATGTAGGCGATTTATTGGCTTCTGCGATGAGTGAAAATTACATTAATTATTTTAATTTTGATGGTCGTTCTTATCAAGTTATCCCGCAAGTGATGCGCGGTTATCGTTTGAATGCCAATCAATTACTTAATTATTATTTAAAAATTCCGAATGGTTCGGTGATTCCTTTATCAACGATAGCAAGCTTAAAAACCGTTGTAGTACCAGAATCGATAAATCATTTTCAGCAGCTTAATTCAGCCACTATTTCGGCAGTTCCTTTTCCTGGGGTCACTATGGGAGATGCATTGCAAGGTTTGCAAAATATAGCTAAAAAAATATTTCCGGAAAATTATAATATGGATTATGCTGCACAATCGCGCCAATACCAGCAAGAAAGTAGCGCCTTGATTTTAACTTTTTTCTTAGCGTTAATTATTATTTTTCTTTGTTTGGCGGCGCAATTCGAAAGTTTTCGTGATCCATTAATTATTTTAATCAGCGTGCCAATGTCAATTTGTGGTGCACTTATTTTTATAAGTTTAGGTGTTGGTGGAGCTAGTTTAAATATTTATACCGAAGTGGGTTTAGTGACATTAATAGGTTTAATTAGTAAACATGGAATTTTGATTGTGCAGTTTGCCAATGATCTACAACAAGAAGGACATAAAAAACGTGAAGCCATACAAATGGCTGCCGGCATTCGGCTTAGACCCATTTTAATGACGACTGCTTCTATGGTGTTGGGCGTTATTCCCTTAATTTTAGCGTCTGGAGCCGGTGCTATTAGCCGTTTTAATATCGGCCTAGTGATTGCTTCGGGAATCTCTATTGGTACGCTATTTACTTTATTCGTCGTGCCAGCCATGTACTTGCTGTTGGCCCAAGATCATCAAGCAAACCCAGTGACTGATGTGCCGGCTGATCCGGTATTAGATGAATAAGTCTATTTATTTGAGATATTAACTAAGAGTTGTTAAGCTTTAGCAACTCATGAATCTTTTATAGGGATATAGGTATGAGACTCAAGGTAGTTATTTTCTCCTTGTTAGCTTTGGGCATTAGCCGTCCTGGCTTGGCTGCAAGTATCTATGACAAAGACAGCGCCTATGAGCAAGAAATCATGCGTGCTCAAGTCAATGAGATGAATTGGTTATTAGGCAGAAATCAACCCGGAGGTTTTGATCAGCCTTGTGGTTGGATTTGTCGAATCAATGTGAGTGGTTGGATGAACACCGATGCTTATATAACCAACACTCCTCCTGTCTTTTCAGTTACCAATCCTTTTTTTAATTATCCATTTGTAAATCCTTCCCCTCAAGCAGCGCCTGCGCGTATCAATACCAGCGGTAGAGCTAGTGATCTCATATTGAATAATGCCAATTTGTTTATAGATACGCGAGTGAACAATTGGATGAAGGCAAATATGTCATTGGTTTATACTTCATTATCTGCTGCAGCGGGTGCGCAAGGTGTTTATGAAATACCTAATTCATTCTTAATCTATCGACCGATAAGTAGAACTAAGCTGGATACTGCCTATGCAACGTTACAGCATTTTAATGTTTCACCCGTCTATTTACGCATAGGTAAAGAATATGTGCCTTTTGGTCAGTATGATCCCTATAGTTTTGTAACGAGTGAAAATCCTACACAATTGCTGAGTGAAATAAATGCAACCACTGCTCAGTTCGGTTTTACCATGCCTAGTGGGTTATATGGTTCTCTCTATACGTTTGCAGGTCAACCTAGGTTGGCAGACGGTGGTTCGACGCGTCGTATCCAAAATGGCGGTGTCAATTTAGGTTATACCTATAGTGATTGTGTCAGTAGCTTTACTATAGATGGCGGATATATTGGCAGTATTACCGATACTAATTTTTTATCCTCTGCTTATACCAATACCAATGTCGAGTTTGCGACTAACAACACCCCTGGGTTACCCAATCAAAAAGCACCGGCGTATAACATTAACGCAGAATTCCAATGGGGGCCGTTAGATTTTAATGGTCATTATATTGCGACAACGCGAAGCTTTAGAAAGCCGTTATTTTTAGGTTTCCCTATAGCTCTTCCGGCTAACTTAATACCTGCGCTTACCTTTCAAAAACCAAAATTATGGGGTTTCGAATTAGGCCTTACTTTTCCAGCTATTGCCAAACAAACCAGACTGGCGATAGGTTATCAAGCCACCAAACACTTAGCAGGTTTTTTACCGCAAAAACGGATTTATGTAGATTATTTAATGAATATAAGTCAGTGGTTTGATGTTGGAGTCGCGATATTTCAAAACAAAGATTATAGTTTTGGAGAAGATCAACTTATTGATGAAGATGGTGGTGTGCTGGCTATGGGTGGATCAGGTAACAAATCTACAGTAGGTCAGATACGTGCCAGTATTAAATTCGCTTAGTTAGTAATAACTTTTTATCATAAAAGATAAAGCTTAACTAAGTAGAATATTCATTCAAATTTCGATTTTTATAGGGATGTAAAAAAGATGCGGTTTAATTTGCTGGTAGTTTTGTTATGTGCCTTAGGAATCGGCTCCTCTGTATGTGCAGCACCAAAAACATATGAAAGAGATATCTTTCAACGCGATGTTATGCGCGAACAAATGAATAAAATGGATTGGATACTTGATAAAAATCAACCAGGGGGCTTCGATCAACCGTGTGGTTGGACGTGTAGAATTAATGTAAGTGGTTGGATTAATGTCGATGCTTATTTAGGTAATAGCCCCCCGGTTTTTTTGGCATTGAACCCCATCACTGATATTTTTGCTCCAGTTACTCTCGCCGCTTTCCCTATTCTTTTACCTACAAGTGGCCGTGCTAGTGATTTATTATTAAATAATGCAAATTTATTTGTGGACGCCCGCGTCAATAATTGGGTAACAGCAAATATTTCGTTAGTGTATTCTTCTATAACTGGTATACGCGGATCCCAAGGCCCCTACGCAGTTCCTAATTCTCTATTTGTATATCATCCCGTAAATACTAGTGTATCAACACGTGCAATCGACACTGCTTATGCAACACTCGGTAACTTACAAGTATCACCGATTTATTTTCGGATAGGTAAAGAATACGTACCATTTGATCGGTATGATCCCTATAGCTTTGTTACTAGTGAAAATCCAACGCAGCTATTTACCGAGATAAACGCGGCTACTGCTCAGTTAGGATTTATCATCAATGGTTTCTATGGTTCACTCTATACATTTGCGGGTAATCCTAAATTATCCGATGGGGGTTCGACACGGCGCATACAAAATGGCGGTGCTAATTTAGGCTATGGTTATTATGGCTTTAATAAGAGATTTAATATTGATGCAGGTTATATTGCAAATATTACCGACTCTAATTTTTTATCCGCTTACTATACCAATCCCATCATTGAACTTTCCGCTAGTTTACTTTCAGGTCTTCCGGATCAAAAAGCACCTGCTTACAACATCAATGCTGAGGTGCAATTTGGTCCGTTTGATGCCAGCGGTCATTATGTGGCAACGACCCGAGATTTTAGAAAACCGGTACTGTTAGCAACACCCATAGTCCTTCCAGCTTCGATCATTCCCGGACTTACTTTCAAAAAACCAAAGCTTTGGGGAGTCGAAGTGGGCGTTACATTTCCCGTGATAGCCCATCAATCTAGATTAGCCCTAGGCTATCAAAGAACAACACAATTGGGAGGAATATTACCTAACCAACGATTTTATATAGATTATATGCTGAATTTAGCAAAGTGGTTTGACTTAGGTATTGCGGTATTCCAGGATAGAGATTTCAGTTTGGATGAAGATCGGGTGATACTTGGACAAATTAGCCGTATAACTATCGCTCAATCTACCGGCGGCAAAGCTACCGTAGGGCAATTACGAGCCAGTATTAAATTCGCATAGTAGCCGATTAGATCAATCTAATTAATATTAAAAAAATCTATTCTGGTGAGGCCTAGTTTCTGGATTAAGATAGCTTGAGACAGCTCGGCGTCGTTGCCAATTTTTCATATAGATATTGGCTAATTGCGCATCGCGAATAATTAATAAATTTTCTGCATTTTTGTTTTGTGCTGCCTTAGTGAAGTTAAATGAGCCGGTAATCACTTCTTTTTCATCAATTATCATGATTTTATTGTGCGCAATAGCGGGTTTATAATCTATCCAACAGGGAATATGTTGGTTGACTAAAAAACGCGAAGCACTATATCTTTGTGTTTTTTGACTTTTATCCAGGATGACATTGACGTTTACGCCACGTTTTTTTGCTGCAACTAAATGAGCGGCGATGGGCGCAGACGTAAAGCTATATGCTTGGACAAAAATCGATTTTTTAGCGGCATCGATGACATCGGTTATTTCAGCGGTACAATTTTGACCTGGCGTAAAACAAACTTGTATTGTCGGGCAACTATTGGATTTACTAATCGCCAAACTGACGGAGATAGGACAAGCGCTGAATATGAAAAACACATATAATAATTTTTTTAACATAAATACTCTTTGTATAAGTTTTAATCTTGTTTTTACAGTTTTTTTACTAAATATGAAAATTAATGGAATTAACTTAATAAGGTTTGCAAAAGAGGTGCAAGTTCTTTTTTTTGTATGCTGCAACGTAAACGTCTTACTCTTAAGATAGCGTTCAAATCGGCGAGCGCATTAGAGAAGTTTTCGTTTACGATTAAATAATCATATTCATCATAATGGGTTAATTCAGCTTTTGCATCGGCCATGCGTTTCTTTATGACATCTTTTTTATCTTGTGCTCTGAGATGTAGTCTTTTTTCTAATACCTCCCAAGAAGGAGGAATAATAAAAATCCCTATTGATTCAGGCATTTTTTCTCTAATTTGCTGTGCACCTTGCCAGTCAATTTCAAGTATGATATCGATGCCGGCTTCAATTTTTTTTGTCACCCAATCGAGTGAAGTACCATAATAATGGCCGAAAACGATAGCGTGTTCTAGCAAAGATTTTTTTTGAATAAGCTCTTTAAATTCTACTTGATCAGTAAAGTGATAATCTACACCTTCTTTTTCACCGGGTCGCGGTGGGCGTGTTGTATAGGAAATGGAAACTTCTAAGTTAGATACGGATTCTAACAATGCATTAACGAGACTGGTTTTACCACCGCCGGAAGGCGCTGATATGATGTAAAGTGTGCCTGGTATATTCATAATTTATTCAATATTCTGCACTTGTTCGCGCATTTCCTCTATCAAAACCTTGATGTTAACGGCGGATAAGGTCAATTCTGCATTCAGTGATTTAGAAGCTAAGGTGTTGGCTTCACGATTCAATTCTTGTAGTAAAAAATCAAGTTGCTTACCCTGAGCTTGGTTCTTTTCCAATAAGTTCTTGAATTCATGCAGGTGGATCTGTAAACGATCCAGTTCTTCTGCTACATCCGTCTTCTGAGCAAATAATAACATTTCTTGCTCTAAACGGTTAGGGTCTAAACTAGTTTTAATTTCATGTAATCGACCTAGAAGCTTTTCACGTTGTAGACTTAAAATATGTGGTAATTGAACTTGAACATGCTGCAGCAGATTGGCAAGTTTTACTAAACGTAGATTTAATAATTCAAATATAGCTTTACCTTCGATACTACGTACCTGACAAAAGTCTTCTAAAGTTTCAGAAAATAAAATCATTAATTCAGGTTGCATCATTTCAATACTTAATTCAGGAAACTTGAGTAATTGTGGCCAACGCAATAACTCTCCTGGGTTTAAGGGTGTATTGGTCTGGGCAAGATGCCCTATTTTCTTATAAGCACCGATAAGCGATAGCGTTAATTCTTCATCGACCTCAACCGGTATAGCTTTATTGATATAAGATTTATAACGTAACTTGGCTTCTACTCTGCCGCGTTGTAAGCGTGCTTGCATTTGTTTCCGAATCAAAGGTTCTAAATGACTGAAGGTATCGGGCAGAGAAAGAACGATTTCTAAGTATCGATGGTTGACACTACGAACTTCCCATGCGGCTTGACCCCATTCGGCTTGTTTTTCTTTTCTGGCAAAAGCCGTCATGCTATTGGTCATGGTAATTTTCAGGTTAAAAAGTATAATGCATGTTTTTACAGGCCCCATTTTAATCACTCTGCAAATAAAATCTAGTTTTATAAAAGGAAAGTAACCATGCGTGCGACACAACGTGCTAATGATGAGCTTCGTGTAATCAACATGACTCGTTCTTATACACAATATGCTGAAGGTTCGGTATTGATAGCATTTGGCAATACCAAAGTTCTTTGCACGGCGAGCGTGGTGCCTGGCGTGCCAAAATTTTTAAAAGGCTCCGGCCAAGGTTGGATTACTGCGGAATATGGTATGTTGCCTCGTGCAACGCATACGCGTTCCGAACGCGAGGCGAGTAGAGGTAAACAAACCGGTCGAAGTTTAGAAATTCAACGCTTAATCGGACGGGTTTTACGTGTGAGCGTGGATCTGAAACAGTTGGGCGAAAATACTATTTTTTTAGATTGTGATGTGATTCAAGCCGATGGTGGAACACGTACTGCAGCTATTACCGGTGCAAGTGTTGCATTGAGGGATGCCTTAACCGTAATGAAGCAAAAAGGTGAATTGACGCAAGATCCCCGGCGTTTTATGGTTGCTGCGGTGTCAGTTGGCATTTATCAAGGGCAAGTGCTCTTGGACTTAGATTATGCAGAGGATTCTCAAGCTGAAACGGATATGAACGTGGTGATGACAGAGCAGGGTGGCATATTGGAAGTGCAAGCCACTGCAGAAAAAAATGCTTTTTCTAAACAGCAACTGGAACAAATGTTAGCTGTAGCAGAGAAAGGAATAAATCAGTTGTTCGAAAAGCAAAGAGAAGTTTTAGCGGTTAAGTAAAAGTTAAAATCTTTATTACATAAAATGCATTTTTTTATAAAAATAGCTTGTTGTGGGGGAGGCCGAAACGGTATTGAGGCTGTGGTCATCCAGAAAAATTAAGTTTTTCGCTGGATTGCCGTGCGCTACGCGCTCGCAATGACGAAAGATTCTTTATTATGGCCAAAAAACTAGCTGTTTTTTTTCGATAGTTTCTGTCTTAAATTAGATCAAATTTAGTAAATTATATTTAGTGTTAATTTTATCCTATTAAATTTCAAGAATAAATTTCTGAATAATTGCTAAACTAGCACTATCAACTTACATTCAAATTTAAAAAATCTGTAGAGTTTGCAAGGATTTAAAAATTGCTAAAGCGTGATATTTCTACGACTAATATATTAATAGCTGCAGCCGGAGGCATGATAGGCTCTGCGTGGCTATTTACGCCCTTTATAGGTGCGCAGATGGCTGGACCGAATGCGCTCATTAGCTGGATCATCGCAGCATTTTTTATGTTATTCATAGCCCTACCGTTATGCGAATTGGGGACTATGCTGCCGATTTCTGGTGGTTTATCGAATTATCCAACCTATACACACGGTAGAGAAGTGGGATTTTTATTTTCTTGGATTACCTGGCTGGCCTACGTGGTGATGACACCGATAGAAATCCAGGCTATTTTGCAATATAGCAGTCATTTTTTCCCTGTTTTGTTAACTAAGGAAGCCACTTATTTTAAATTATCACACACAGGTTATCTGGCCGCAGTAGTGATCATGTTTTTTATCGTGGTTTTGAATAGTTATGGCATTAAATTCTTAGCGGAATGTAACAAATACGCTAGCATAGTGAAATTTCTTTTGCCATCGATTGCCATTGTTACGCTCATACATGTCTCACCGACCCTACAAAACATCACACTTGATTTAACTAATAAAACCAGTTGGATAAACATATTTTCAGCTTTATCCGCAGGAGGTATAGCATTTGCGTTTACCGGATTTCAAAATGGTTTGATGTTAGCAGGTGAAGTAAAAAATCCACAAAAAAGTATTCCTATTGCCATTTTAGGTGCGGTATTGGTGGGTTTCATTTTATATTTTATGTTGCAACTTAGTTTTTTAATGGCGGTACCCAAAACTTATCTACAACAAGGTTGGCAGCATCTTAGTTTTCCTGGTGATAGTGGTCCATTAGTCGGTTTAACTTTGTTGTTAGGTCTTGGCGTCATAGCCGTATTATTGCTATTTGATGCTGCATTTTCTCCTTTAGGCACGACATTAGTTTATACCGCCGCCACCTCGCGAATTCTCTATGGCATGGCATTAAATAAACATTTACCACCATTTTTTTTAAAACTTAATCGTTATCAAATTCCGTACGTCACATTGTATGCGAATTTTTTAGTAGGTATATGTGCTTTTTTGCCGTTTCCAGGCTGGCAAAAAATGGTGGCATTTCTATCTTCAGCCAGTATACTTTCCTATGGAATAGGACCTATTTGTTTATTAGCATTACGCAAAATGCAACCTGAACAACATCGCCCATTCAGATTGTCTGGGAGTTTAATTGTCTGTCATATTGCATTTTATGTGGCTAATCTAATGCTTTATTGGTGTGGTTTTTCAGTAATATGGAAGCTTTATGCAGCCATTTTAGTCGGTTTTATTATCTATCTTTGTTATCAAAAACGTCGATTTTGGGAAAATAATTTTAGTTTATATTGGTTTTTTTCTTATCTATCGATTTTATTATTACTTTCTTATTTGGGTCCTTTTGACGGCATAGCACGACTAAAATTCCCCTTTGGTATGTTAGTAATATTTCCTTTTAGCGTATTGATGCTTTACTTATCACAATATTGCTTAGTCCGAGATCAAGCAGAAGAAGAATCGTTTGCATTGATGAATAAACAACTACAAGATTTATAAAAAAATTTAAGCTTCGCCGATAGTACGTACTTCAGGTACTAAACGTATATTAAATTTGTGGAATACACACTCAGAAATTTTTTCAATTAAGGCTTCAATGTCAGTGGCGCTGGCATGGCCGTTATTAATAATAAAATTAGCATGTTTGTTAGATACCATTGCACCCCCTATGGTTAAACCTTTAAGTCCACACGCTTCGATTAAGCGTGCGGCATGATCACCAGAAGGATTGCGAAACACGGAGCCGCAATTGGGTTCATTAGTAGGTTGAGTATCGGCACGATATTTAAGTAAATCACGAATTTTGCTTAAGGCTGTTTCTTTGTTGCCCGATTTTAATTGAAACTCTGCGGCCAAATAATATTCGTCGGCAAATGTACTGACACTTCGGTAAGCAATTTTATATTCACTAGGATAACGAATTTTTTTTTCGCCGCGCCGATTGACGGTAAGGACTGACTTAACTATATTCCAGGTTTCATTACCATCACAGCCGGCATTCATGACTAAAGCGCCGCCAATGGTACCGGGAATCCCCGCTAAAAATTCGGCACCGATTAAATTCTTTCTAGCCGAAAATCGAGCAAAGGCTGGCGAAGCAACACCTGCTTCTGCATAAAGTGTCACCGCGTCAATACTTTTTAATTTGTTGAGCGTGCCTTGTGTGATCACGACAGCACCTTTGATGCCGCCATCTCGTATCAATGTATTGCTTCCTAAACCCAAAAAAATCAAGGGTTCATGCTGAGGGATCTGTTTAATAAAATTAATCAAATCATCGCTATCAGCTGGTTTATAGAGACGATCTGCCTTGCCGCCGACCTGCCATGAAGAATATTCAGCTAATGTTGCATTTTCTGTGAGTTGACCGCGCAAATTATGCATAGATCATTTACTGTCAATTGAGAGTGCTAGATTCTGAGCAATGCCGCCAATATCTCCAGCACCTTGTAATAACAATACATCACCGTCTTGTAAAACCTCATGTAAGGTTTCAGTAAGCTTTTCTTTATTTTCGATATGGATAGGACTAGCTTGAGTATTTAAACGTATCGATTTTAATAAAGCAGCACTATCCGCGCCAGGTATCGGTGTTTCTCCGGCCGAGTAAACATTTAATAGTAGCAAACGATCGACCCCAGACAAAATTTCTACAAAATCTGAAAAGAGATCACGTGTTCGTGTGTAACGATGAGGTTGGTAAGTCATGACTAAACGTCGATCTGGCCAGGCGCTACGAATGGCTTTTAAAGTCGCAGCAATTTCACGCGGATGATGTCCGTAATCGTCGATCAATAAAGCATGTCCTTGTTTACATTTTAGTTTTCCTAATATTTGAAAACGTCGATCCACACCACTGAAATGCGATAAAGCACCACCTATCACATCATCTTTAATCCCAAGTTCTGAGGCAACTGCAATAGCGGCGAGTGAATTTAATGCATTATGTTCACCGGGAAGATTTAAAGTTATATCTAATGGTTTTTTCTTCGGCCGACTAACGGTAAAGTAATTTTTAACACCTTTTTGCTGAAAAGAGGTGATGCGAATATCCGCATCCTCACTAAATCCATAGGTGACAATAGGGCGCATAATATCAGGTAAGATTGATCGAACAAACGGATCATCACAGCACATAATGGCTAAACCATAAAAGGGTAAATGCCATAAAAATTCCAAAAAGCTTTTTTTAAGTTGCTGAAAATCACCATCGTAAGTTCCCATATGATCCATATCAATATTAGTGACAATAGCAATCATGGGTTTTAAATACAGGAAGGAAGCATCACTTTCATCGGCTTCTGCAACCAAATAGCGGCCGGCGCCCAAACGTGCATGCGTACTAGTACTATTCAATTTACCGCCGATTACAAACGTTGGATCTAGTCCCCCCTCACCTAATAAACTGGCGACTAAACTGGTTGTAGTAGTTTTTCCGTGCGTTCCTGCGACGGCAATACTATAGCGAAAACGCATTAATTCAGCGAGCATTAAGGCCCTTGGAACGACGGGTATAAGGGCATTGTGTGCGGCCACGATTTCTACATTGTCGGGGGGTACTGCACTAGAATAGACAATCACATCGGCATCACGTATGTGTTTTTCATGATGGCCAAGCTGAATCTCTGTGCCTAATTTTCGCAAATGTCGCGTCATGGCATTTTCTTGAAGATCAGAGCCAGAAATAACATAGCCTTCATTTAATAAAATTTCAGCAATACCACCCATGCCTGCACCGCCTATTCCGACGAAATGCAGGTGTCGAATGCGTCCCATTTGATGGTCAACAAAAGGGATTTTCATGACTGAACAACCTATAGTGTATGTAAGGAGGCGTATTGTGGCACTAGTGGGCTATTACCTTCAACCTTTACTCTGTTATATAGCAGTTTTTGGTATAAGAGGATAAGGTGCTTATTGAATTTGAATGCTCGCTATTGATCGACTTTGAAACCAAATTGTACCAAGCGATATTCATAATCGATACGTAACAATAACGCCAGCATGATGCAGGTCATGAGTAAACTGCTGCCTCCATAGCTCATGAGCGGCAGCGTTAATCCTTTGGTTGGTAAGACACCAGTATTGACCCCAATGTTAATCATGACTTGTAAAGCGATGTTTAAGCCAATGCCATAGGCAAGATAGGCCGAGAAACGTTGGCCAATATTAAAACAACGGTAGCCTATATATAATGCTCGCCAGACCAATAGTGAAAATAATAGGATCATAAATAACCCACCGATCAAGCCTAGTTCTTCGGTAAGGACAGCAAACAAAAAGTCTGTGTGTGCTTCAGGAAGATAAAATAACTTTTGTATACTTTCACCCAGCCCGACGCCAACCCAACCTCCGCGTCCAAATGCAATTAACGATTGAGTTAATTGATAACCTGAGTCAAATTGGTTAGCCCAAGGGTTAAGAAAAGTCGTTAGACGTGCTAAGCGATAAGGTGAGCTAATCGCTAAGGTACCCAGAACAATCGCTACACCCGTTAACAGAATAATAAATTGCCAAATTCGCACACCGGCTAAAAATAACATTCCTAGACTCGTGACTAATATTACTGTAGCCGCTCCAAAATCGGGTTCGCGTAACAGTAAAAAAGTAATGACAGCTAGAACCATTAACGGCTTAAGGAAGCCACGGATTTGATTTTGCACCTGTTTTTCTTGGCGTAGTAGATAACCTGCCAGATAAACAATCATCGTTAATTTGACGAATTCAGAAACTTGTAATCCAAACGGGCCGAAACCTAGCCAGCGCATACTTCCGTTAACTTGCCTGCCAATACCTGGCAATAGAACTAAAAAAAGTAAACCGATACTCAGTACTAACAATGCAAGACTGACCTGTTGCCAGTAAGAGGTTTTAATTTGTACTACAATGATTCCGGCAGCGATGCCTAAGACTAAATAAAAAAGCTGATGGAAAAAAAAATGGAAAGGCTGACCATATTGATGTTCAGAAATTACGATCGAGGTTGAAGCGACCATCAATAGGCCAAAGGCAAGTAAAGTGGCAATGACGATAAGTAACCAACGATCATACAAAACGATGGATGAAACATCCGGTTTAAGCATATCAATGGATTCCTCGAGCTAAATCGCAAAAAATATCACCACGCTCTTCATAATTTTTAAACATATCCATACTGGCACACGCTGGGGATAAAAGTACAATATCACCGCGGGTTGCGGTTTGATGTGCTAAATGTACCGCTTGCTCTAAATCATCAGACATATCAATGGCCGTACTTTTTGCTAAAGTATTTTTTAATAAAGGGGCGTCGCGGCCAATTAAAATCATTTTTTTAACATAACGTTTTACTGGATCGTTCAGTAATGCAAAATCCGCGCCTTTGGCTAAGCCACCAGCAATTAAAATGATTTTACCCGAAATAGCTGGCCCTAATCCATTTAACGCAGCAACGGTTGCTCCAACATTAGTTGCTTTAGAATCATTATACCAAGTCACACCCGCATGTTCTTTAACCCACTGGCAGCGATGTGGCAAACCTTTAAATTGACAAAGTGTAGCTAGCATTGGCGGTATGGGTAGCCCAATCGCTTGGCCTATGGTTAAAGCAGCTAAGGCATTGGCCCAATTGTGTCGACCTTTGATAGGCATTTTTTCAACAGGCAGTAAAATTTGATTGCCTTTTGCAAGATAGGTTTTTTGATCAACAAGCTTCAAGCCAAATTCTTTTGAATTGGGTTTCGGTGATTCTAAACCGAAACTGATGGTTTTTTTTACTTTATGGTTGGGATAGGTATTTAAATCTTCTTGATTCCATAAAGCAATTTCACATTCCTGGTAAATCCGTTGCTTAGCTTGTATATAAGCGGCAAATGTTTGATGCCGATCTAAATGATCTGGACTAATGTTAAGTATGCTCGCTAATTTAGGACGTAAATGGTAAGTTGTTTCTAGCTGAAAACTTGAAATTTCTAATACATAAAAATCCGGTATCGGCCCTTCAAGTAAATCCAATGCCGGTTTACCGATATTGCCTCCCACCGCAACCTTAAGCTCTGCTTGAGCTATCATATCGCCGACTAAGCTGGTAACTGTACCTTTGGCATTGCTGCCAGTGATTGCAATGATGGGTGCCTGAGCATGTTGGCCAAATAATTCGATATCGCCCAGAGGTTTAAGTTTATATTGCTTGATCGCCGTGCTGATGTTTTTTTCCTGTAGATCAACGCCAGGACTGACAATTAATTCGTTACAATCTTGAAAATGGTTCGGGTCAAAAGGCCCTAGACGGTAGGCTGCGTGCGGAAATTCTTTTTGAAATTCAGCTAATTTTGGGGGATCTAAGCGACTGTCTAAGAGAGTAAAGGGTAATTTTAATCGATTAAAATAACGAGCACAGGAAAGTCCAGTTTCACCTAGGCCTATGATCAAGCGTTTATGCGTAGAATTAGAGTGTGGCATCGATAATTCCGCCTCCTAGACAGGTTTGTAGCTGATAAAAAACTACCGATTGACCTGGGGTGATCGCGCGCTGTGGGGCTTCAAATTCCACGTGGTATTTATCATCGCTAGCAGGTTTGATTAGGCAAGTGGTCTCCTGTTGTCGAAAACGCGTTTTCGCTGTGCAAGTTAGTGGCTTTGTGGGAGGGCAATCATTGATCCAATGCAGCTGCGTGCAAACCAGAGCAGGAGCAAAAAGCTTAGGATGGTTGTGTCCTTGTACCACTATTAATGTATTACGCGCGAGCTGTTTATCAGCAACATACCAAGGCGAAGCAGATTTTTCTCTTCGACCACCGATACGCAATCCTTGTCGTTGACCTATGGTGTAAAACATTAGGCCATCATGTTGTCCGAGTGTCTCCCCTGATAGTGTTTCTATATTGCCAGGTTGTGCAGGTAAGTAGGTTTGTAAAAACTGCTTAAATTTGCGCTCGCCGATAAAGCAGATGCCGGTACTATCTTTTTTAGTCGCATTAATAAAACCTGCTGATTTAGCAATTTCTCTCACTTCTGGTTTGGTTAGCTTGGCTAATGGAAATAAGGTTTTGGCCAAAGCTTCTTGGCCTAAAGTATATAAAAAATAGGTTTGGTCTTTATTTTGATCGGCACATTTGCGTAATTGATAGGTATTATCTACGTAGGATTTTCCTGCATAATGACCGGTTGCAATAAAATCCGCGCCGCATTGCAGAGCATAATCAAGAAAAGTTTTAAATTTAATTTCCCTATTACAGAGGATATCCGGGTTGGGTGTACGGCCTAATTGATATTCTGCTAAAAAATGCGTGAATACACGATCCCAATATTCCGCCGCAAAATTAATCGTATGCAGTGGAATCGCTAATTTATCACAGATAGCCTGGGCATCGGCAATATCGGCAGTGGCTGAGCAATAATCTTCAGTATCGTCTTCTTCCCAATTTTTCATAAACAGCCCTTCGACTTGATAACCTTGCTCTTTAAGTAATAAAGCAGTTACTGAGGAATCTACACCCCCCGATAGGCCGACCATAACACGTTGTTTTTTCATTGATTTTTTTCTATATCTGGACGCACAGGCTTATTATAGTGAAGAAGCTAGCTTAATTTACCTTCATACAGGCCAATTTTCTAGTTGTTTAGTAAACTATCGAAGAAATAATTATTGGCGAACTAAACTCTTATAGTCCTGTTTTATGCCTGCCTCATCATGAGGAGGTGAAAAAATGGCGGCTAATTTACCTTCTGGATTGATTAAGTATAAAGTCCCGCTATGGTCAATCTGATAATTATTTTCCGAAGCTTTACTTTGCTGGGCTTGTATATATACCACTCCCATTTGTTTGCTCAATTGATGGATTCCTGCAGATGGCCCTGAAAGACCGACAAAATTAGGATTAAACGCTTTAACATACGATCCCACTACTTTGGGTGTATCGCGTTTAGGATCGAGTGTGACGAAGATCACTTGCGGCAGAGGAAGGTTTTCGGTTTTTAATTCCGTATACAGTTGTGTCAACATAGCCATCGTCAGCGGACAAATACTTTGGCAATGCGTAAAGCCAAAGAACAGTAAACTGAAATGTCCCTTTAAATTGTGATTAGTAAAGGGTTTGCCTTGCCCATTAATTAGATGAAACTCAGGAATTAATTGGGGTTGATCGATGTTAGTACCGGCAACGGGTGGAACAACGATCCGAGTCTTCGTAGAATGCCATAGATTGACACCTATGCCTAAGCCTAAAGCGAGTATGGCAAAAATGATAAAGGTTAAAAATCGTTTATTAGAGACAGGGCAGGTCATTAAATATTCCTCATTAAAGAATGGTCCATGAACAAACAAGCAAACAGCATAAGTAAATAAAAATTCGAATAATGAAAGGTTTTTATCGCTGCTGCGGCTTTAGTTTGCTTTAATAAATCGGCCGCAGCAACTATAAATCCGGTATTTAACAGTAAAGCAGCAACTAAATAAAAGAAACCACTCATACCTATGCTAAAAGGTAACAAACTAATTCCACTTAAAAGCAACGTATAAAGAAAAATTTGTTGCTTGGTATAAGCGATCCCATGCGTCACCGGCAACATGGGTAGTTTGCTTTTGGCATAGTCAGCATGTCTGGCAATCGCTAATGACCAGAAGTGCGGCGGCGTCCAAATAAAAATAATTAAAACCAGTATCAAACCACCGGGATCAATACTTCCAGTAACAGCGGTCCAGCCTAGTAAAGGGGGAGTTGCGCCCGCTAAGCCACCAATGACTATGTTTTGCGTAGTATGCTTTTTTAAATATAAAGTATAAATAAACGCATAAGCAATTAGACTAAAAAAACTTAAAAAACAGGTTAAAAAATTACTCGATAGGCTTACCACGACTAGCCCTAATAAACTAGTGATTAATGAAAATATTAGAACGTGAGAAGTTGAAATTTTTCCCCGTGGTAAAGGACGTCGTTCGGTACGCGCCATTAGACTATCTAAATGCTGTTCTAATAAATGATTTAGCGCCCCTGCGGAACTGGTTATTAAACCGATGCCTAATAACGTAAACAAACTTAATCGCCAAGAAACCGGTGTCGAAGTAGCGAGTGACATACCCACCCAAACGGTAACTAACATTAAACTAGTGACGCGCCATTTTCCTAGCTCCAAATAGATTAAAGCATTTTTAGCCAAGCGCATGGCAAAATTCTTTAGCATGATGTTCCTTATAGTTTTAAACTATCCCTCATGAAGCAAAAAAAATTATACGAGAATAATTCTATTAAAGGTAGAGTTTTAAGAAAAAATTTACTTGTTCATTATTATTATTTTGGTGAATACTAGTGATAGTATAAAGCAAATAAATTATTTTAAAATTTAAATTAATATTAAAAATTTTTATTTTAAAATAAATAAAAAAAATAACTAGACAAAATTATTTTATTAGTGATAGATTGTTTTCGATTAAAAATTAAATGAAATAAAAAATTTCT
>CANJLU010000004.1 GCA_947475085.1 Coxiellaceae bacterium | reverse complement strand
TGTTCCCATTCGCGATATTGTTTGGTGACTTCGATACCATCTAAACCCGGTAAACCAATATCTAATATTCCCCAATCAAAAGGTTGCATTTTTAATGCCTGCAATGCTTCTTCGCCGGTTGACGCCGTTGTAACTTGATAACCCAAACCGGCCAACATTTTTTTAACGACATACAGAACCAACGTATTATCTTCAGCAACTAGAACCGAGCCTTTTAATTTGTCTGCGATAACCTGGGGCACAAAAGTCGGTGCTGAATCTACAGGAGATTTCATATCAGAACATGGCTCAGCTAAGCTAAATTTAAAATCCAAGCTAAAACAACTACCCTTGCCTTCTTCGCTAGCGACGTTTATTTTTCCACCCAGTAATTCAGTCGCCTTTTTAACTAAGTACAAACCAAGACCGTAACCAGTATACTCCGCAAGATAGGAGGGATGAACGCGATAAAAACGATCAAATATTTTTTCCAGTTTATCTTTACTAATACCAATGCCGGTATCGATCACTGATATTTTTATTGCAGCCTTACCATTTTTTATGGTTAATACTCTTATTTTTAAAGTTATAGTTCCTTGTTTAGTAAACTTTAATGCGTTAGATAAGAGATTAAGTAAAAGTCTTTTCAGTTTTATTCGATCACTGATAACAACCGGCAATCCGTTTTTTAATTGTAATTGAAAGCTTAACCCTTTGGACTCCAATGAGGGTTTCATCAGTATTTGTAACTCATGAGCAAGTTGTAGTAAATCTATTTTTTCATTTTTCACACACTCTATCTGAAGTTCAGAAGTTTTGACTGTGATCGCTGAATTAAGCAGTTCTAAAAGTTGTACACTGGCTCCATGAATCCATTGTCCGTATTGTTGTTGATCTTGCTGATCCATCTGTTGATTAGCTTGAAGATTTGCAAGACCCATAATACCCATTAAAGGCGTCCTCAAATCATGCGCCATATTCATCAAAAATTCTTGTTTGGCAATTTCAGATTGTTTCTTTTCAGTAATATCAATAGATAGCCCTAATACCCCAATAAGCTCGCCATTTTGAATAACAGGTTTTCTTACAGTAGAAAAAAATGTTCCGTTATAAAACTCCTCGGTAATGGTCTCTTGCTGAGATTTAAGTACTTCCTCAATAGCATGCCATCGACATTTATCCCACTCACTTATATGCATTCCTATCACATCATCTACCGTATCCATACTTACAAAATCTAAAAGGTTTTTATTAGCCCAACAGACATAACCTTCTGTATTAATTAAAAAAATATTAATTGGTAATTGAGTAATTAAAAATTGATTTAAGGTTTCTTGTGAATCTTCAAATACTTTTTTTAAATTGGTGGATTTCATTAATATTAACTTCTTTTTGTTCTTGTTCTTGTTCAATTGTAGGAAAAAATTTATTTTCTTTGCCGTTTTTTCGAAAACGATAAGAGATAAAATTTAAAGGCTTACCAAAACATTGATCATAAACATAGCTTATTCCTTGATTACATTCTCCGGGGTAAGTCATTATATCAAACTTTAGGGAAATAAATTTTAAAATAATTGCACTTTCTTCTAAAAAATAATCCCTAGCCGTCTGTGTGCACAGTTCCAATGTAACTTTATCCTTCAATCGATTATAATATTTATTCCCAAATTTTTTTGAGTAAACATCTACTAATTGGTGAAAATAAGCGTCTTTGTTATAATAATTTTGTACTGTTTTTAAACAATTAACAAAAGGGATATCTTCATTAGATAGATTAGAATTCTCAATTAAACTTTTCCATTTAATTATTTCCAGCTCAACAGAAGTTAAATTTTTCAAAATAAATTTGTTGTCTTGCATCCAAACCTCGCCCATTTTTTCTGATTCTTCTCCAGATTTTTCAGGCGTAAAGCCATACTCTAATTGCACATAATGACGATGTAAATAATCAGTTATTACAAAAATAATTTTTTTTATATTCGTATATTTACCGATTTCATTGATGAAAGCATGTAACTCTTCACCAGATTGATGAGTTTGCTTCATGCTAATACCCATTAAAATACATTTAGCTTTTTTAAGGCCCTCAATATTTCCTTTGAACTTAGCTTTTTTTATTTTTTTCATATATAGTTATCTCGAGTTATTATTTTTTAATAAAAAATTATATTGTATTTTATATTATCAAATATAAAATTTTGCTGAAAGGTAAATAGATTATTTCTGACCAAGATTTCTTTGACCTATCTGTTAAACTAAAAAAATAAAGAATTAATATATTCCTCAAATAGGAACATAACACTTCAATAATTAGTTGCATGTCATGAACTTTACTTATAAGAAATTAAGCTTAAGGATCAACAGAATTACAAGTTTATAAAATCATAAACCTATATTTATTTTTTTTAGATCAGTAATATCTATTGAAATTCCAACGACGCTAGTCACTTTATTATTACGATCTAAAATAGGTATGCGGCTTGTTAGGAAATTGATCCATTTAGCATCCCGATTTGTTATAGGTGGTTCCTTAATATTAAGCTTCGCTTGTCCTGAATGTAAAACTTTCAAACTATCTCTTTTCAGCAAAAATTTAATTATTCTGAGTCCCAGATAAGCGAGAATATATATAATCTTTATCTTCATTAATCTGATATTGGAAACTGGAAGTAGCAGCAGCTGTAATATTTTCACCCCCAAGTTTTTTAATAACATTCGCTCTATGATATTTAATAGTACGCTACGATAGGCCTAAAATACTTGCCATATCTTTGATTTCTTTTCCCTTACTGGCTAAGAACAGACATTTTCTCTCTTGTGGAGTTAAACGACGATCCAGTGTAGGCAGGTTTCTTTCATAAAGTATAGCCTCCATTTGTTCGATGCGTTTATTGGTTGGCAGGCTATCTACATATTCTAGGAAAGTTTGAGCTATTTCTCTTTTAGATTGTTTTTCTTGTCCATGTAGTTTATTTAAAATAGTAAAAGTTTTTAACTTATTTTTAACCATATAATTACATAACAATACTGTAATAGTTTAAATATTATATATTGAAATAACAAATATTTAATTTATTTTAAAAATTTTTCTATGGTTTTGAAGTCCTTGTCGGTAAAAGGTTTTTGAAGCACATAATCAAAACCTACATCCTTACATTGTTGCTTAACTTGTTTTTCCGCATGTGCTGTTAAAGCAAAGATTGGTAGATGTGATTTATTATTTTCTTGTTCCCATTGACGATAGTGTCTTGCGACTTCTATCCCACTTAAATCGGGTAAACCAATATCCAATAATACCCAATCAAATACTTGCGTTTTTAATGCCTGTAATGCTGTTTCTCCTGTCGATTCTGTTATAGCTTGGTAACCTAGGCTTGATAACATTTTTTTAACAACATATAAAACTAAAGTATTATCTTCTGCAACTAAAACCGAACCTTTTTGCTTATCGGTTATAGGTTGAGGTTCCATAATAGGTTCTGAGTATATCGATAATAGCGCGTTAGAATCAGGCTCGACTACAGTAAAGTTAAATTCCACACTAAAACAACTACCTTTATCTTCTTCGCTAGAGACTTTTATTTTTCCACCTAATGATTCAGTAGCTTTTTTAACTAGGTATAATCCAAGCCCATATCCAGTATATTCTGCAAGGTAGGAGGGATGCACACGATAAAAACGATCAAATATCTTTTCAAGTTTATCTTTACTAATACCAATGCCGGTATCGATTACTGATATTTTTATTGCGGCTTTATCATTTTTCATGGTCAATACATTTATTTTTAAAGTTATAGTTCCTTGTTTAGTAAACTTTAATGCGTTAGATAAGAGATTAAGTATAATTCTTTTAAGCTTAATACGGTCACTAATAACCAAGGGTAAATGTTTATCGAGTTTAATTTGAAAATCTAATTCTTTAGCCGCTACTGCGGGTTGCATTAATGCTAGAAGTTCCTCTGCAAATTGCGATAAATTAATATTCTCTTTTTTTTTGTTTTCAATTTGCTGTTCAGTAGCCGTAACTTCTATCACAGAATTAAGTAATCCTAAAAGCTGCTCACCTGCACTATGGATCCATTCGCCATACTTTTTTTCCTGAGCACTGGTTGCTTCATCGATTTGTAAACTTGAAAGGCCAATAATCCCTGCCAAAGGCGTGCGAAGGTCATGGCTCATATTCATTAAAAATTCCTGCTTAGCAATTTCAGCTTTCTTACTCCCTGTAATATCTAAAGAAGATCCAATGATTCCAATCACTTTTTTAGTTTTAGGATCATATAATGGAATCTTTCGAGAAAAAAAGATTGCTTTTAAACCCTTATTACAATTAACGACTTCTTCTACAGAGTATTCCTCTTGAGTTTCCATGACTTGTCTATCGATTTGTTGTAGATAGCCAGCTTGCTCTTTCCAAGGTAAATCGAAGTCAGTTTTCCCAATCAAATCCTTACCAGATTTGTATCCTAAAAAAATAGCCTGCGCATCATTAGAGCCTTGATATACTCCTTTTGTATCCTTCCAATAAAAATGTCCCGGTGCTTTCGCTACAATATTTATTAAATTTTCATAAGTTGTTGTTCTAGACATTTTAAACCCCTTTTATATAATGTAATGTTTTAGTACCTGATTGTACGCATTAGCATCTAGGGAAGGTCTTCTGAAAAAAGGAGAGGGATTCAAATCATTTTCTTTATTTTTACTTGTTTGAATATTAAATGATTGACTTTCATCTAAAGAGAACCGTCTAAAAAATTTTACTTTAAAATGATTTTTGATAGTTTTGCATTCTTTATTATCCAATTCAATATTATTGCTTAGTTGTACATCTAGTTTTTTATTTTTCTTTCGTTCTTTGGTAGCGCGCATATGCAGCCAATAAAAAGAGTTATCGGCTCTATAGTTTTTATTAATATGCGCTATAGAGAAAGCTAACACTTTGGTAGCAGCACCAGGATATACGATGGCTATATTATCTTTCTCTTTTGCTAGAATCTGAAATACCGCACATTCTTCTTGTAAGAAATCACAAGACTTGCTTTCTGCTTTTTTTTGATCCGATACATGATTTGAATTTATTCTAGACGGTCGCTCAGTATATTCTTTAGAAGAGTCTAAAAGAGCCTCTTTAAACTCGGTATGTTGAGTGCTCAAACTTATAATTTCGCCTAAATACTGCTCAAAATCCACATCTTCTTTTAGAGTATCCCAATGAGTAAACTCGTAGTTTATTTCTGGGGTTGAGAAATAAGATTTATATTTTTCCACCCATTTTTCCCCTCTATTTTTAGATTCTTGTAAGGCTGCAATTTCTGACATATTTTCATCTACTTCGATGTTAAATCGCTGTAAACTATCAGCTACAACAATAATAGTTTTTTTAGGTTTTATTTCTTTAATGAAATTAACAAAACGCTCTACCCATTTCTTTTCAAATTTCTCTTTTCCTACACTCACAAGATAAATTATATTTTTTTCATTTAAAAATAATTTCCCCAGGTGGTAGTTTGGAAAAGTTCCGCAATGCGCGATACGAAAACTTGGTGCTTTTATAGGATTGTTTTCTTTTGTCATTTTTATACCTGCAATAAACAGAGTTACGCTTAAGTTATGGTATCGCGATTATTAATATTTTTAGCAAAAGAGTCAACACAAGCTATTTTTATAAATTAATTCTTTGTCATAAATACCTAAAATGGATATTTCATGCAATTTATCTAGCGCAGAAACTGTTTTTATATTATTCATAATAGTTAAATATTAATCACGCAAAAATATTATATATTAAAATTTTAAAAAAATAATGTTAATTTTTTTATTATATTGATATAAAATTTTTAATTGATCTTTTATTCGAATATCCTTAAACATTGTTCAGATAGTATGCTGTCTTTTTAGATATTGATCAAGTTCGAATCTCCATCCATTAACCATAAGGAAGAATAAAAATGGCTGAACAAAATATACGAGCAAATCATGACTCTGTTTGGAAAGATATTTTAGATGTTTATTTCCAAGAATTTACCGGCTTTTTGAAAAACGTGGTCATTCCATTCTGACTCTTGCTATCCTTACCGCCGGGAATAACAAACGTATCATCTAAATATTTATCTTTATTTAATTTATACATTCGATGAATTTACTTCCTTATCGTATGTATTCTTTAAGATTTTAAATTTATTACTAATTTTTTTTGAAATATATTCTATTTTTTGATATTGCTCATTTTTACTTTTCATTATCCAAACAAATAAGTCTGGCACTTAGGAAGTTGTATGCTTTATCGTAAAAGCGTCATCTTTAAATATACATGGACCTCTAAAAATATTCGTATTAATTTTATCCATTGAAAACTCCATTTTAATTTTTTATTATAATGGTATTTATCCTACGTGCTTTTCATTTTTGTTTAGATTCAGCCAAAGCTGATGTTCTTCTATGGTTGCTAACGCTTCATGCAAACTAAATTTAAATTGATTAACACATTCGCTATCCTTTAAGGCTTGGGCTTCATCGAAAAATTGATCGCATTTCTTTTTAAAATTCTGTAATTGATAATGAAATTTTATATGGTATCTGCTTTTCGAAAAACATTTATCTATCGCTTTTTTTAATTCTTTAACTTGACATACCTTGATTAAAACACCATCCGCTCCCCAAGCCAGATATTTTTCTTCATCATACCTATTAACGTAAGCACTCCATACTAATAAGGGCGTCCCTACATTGAGTGGGCTTTCACGTACCTTTTTAATCACTTCTTTGCCGGTTACGCCACTTAAACCGAGATCTTCAACAATTAAATCATAGACCTTACTCTGTATTTGTTCTACGGCCGTGATGCCATTATCTGCCAGTTCTACTTCATAACCGAGTTGTTTTAAATAATGCGTCATTATTTTTTGGCACGGTATGTAGTCTTCAACTAACAAGGCGCGTTTGCTAATAGTCACACTTGTCTCTTGCAGTTGTTTTTCTTGGTGTTCCATGCTTATCCCTTATAGATGTCTAATTAAATTTAAAAATATGATTTTTTTATCAAAAAAATAATTATGCAGAAATAAAAAATAAAAAGTAAGCTGTCTAAAAGGACAGTAGAATTAATTTAATGACGAGAAGCACGTATATCAAATTTGTTTATTTTGAATAATAGTATGAGCAAAATAACTAATAATAGAATAAATGGACTTAGCCATAAGCAGTAGGTTAAACCTGAAAAAGCGGGCTTAAAAGAAATGAAATTACCATAACGACTCACCAAATAATTTCTAATTTGGACAGTCGATTCGCCATTTTTAATCCGTCGATAAATCACCCAGCGTAAATCTTTGGCGAGTGGTGCATTCGAATCCGCTAAATTTTGATTTTGACAAACCAGACAGCGCATTTCATGAATAATTTCTGCAAATTGGTTATTTTTCTGTGTTGAATCAAAGACATACATTTCACTTAACTTAGCCACGGCTAATGGTGAAAACAATATTACCAAACAAAAAACTCCGCTTAAACCAAACTGCGTTAAAGATTTTCTATTAGATAGGTGCATGCTTAATCCTGAGTATAAATGAAACTTTTATTAGACTGATGAATGAATTAAGGTTGTCATTTGTTGAGTCCATACGCTGGCAGTGAGCGGCCCGACCTGCTTATAGCGTATGACACCCTGCGGATCGATTAAATAACTTTCCGGCACGCCGTAAACACCGAGATCGATAGCCAACGAACCTTCTGGATCAAAGATAATTTTTTGGAATGGATTGCCTTGCTGCCTTAGCCAACGTCGTGCGCGCTGCAAGTCATCACGGTAATTTAAACCAATCATTTCGATCGTATGTTTTTTTCGTAAGCTTAACAAAAAGGACTGTTCTTCGGTACAGGTTAAACACCAGCTTGACCATACGACTAACAATGTCCAATGTTGTAAAAATATTTTTTTTCTTAATCTGGTGGATTTTTTTAGTAAATCATTCGCTAAAAATTCTGGGATGGGTTTGTTAATTAATGGCGATGGCAGTAGATTAGGATCCTTTGCTAGCCCTTGCCATAAAAAAAAGACCAGGATCAACAAAACAATCAGCGGAAGAATATAACGCATTGGTGTATCAGTATACTCACAGCAATTGGATTTTTGGCAAGGCGTCGCGAAAAAGAAGCAACCGGAGTGTATCTAATATACATGAGGATTGCGAGTTGAGCGACAACATAGCCAGAAATTCAAGTGCGAAGAGTATATTTAATTTTTTTATAGCGTCTGGAAAGTATGGCCCATACACCGCCAAGCATCATGCAGAGTCCACCCACCCAAATCCAACGCACAAAAGGTTTGTAATAAAAGCGTAAGGCCCAAGTCTGTTTGCCCACCGGCTCGGCCAAAGACACATATAAATCGCGCCATAGTCCAACTGCAATCGCCGGTTTACTGATCATGACATCGGTTATGGGATAATATCGTAATTGTGGGCGTAGCAATTGATTGCTGTGGTGATTGACTTGAATATTGGCTACCGCGCCGGTGTAGTTGGGCCCTTGTAAGGCATATACCTGTTGCAATCTAAAGTGATAACCCGCTAATGATAAGTCATCGCCGACGCTCATCCGCACATTACGCTCAAGGCTATAATAACTACTTAAAATTATGCCTATCGCTAATATAGCAACGCCTAAATGTGCGATTAACATCGCGCCCTGCGTTTTAAAAATATTTTTTAAGCTTAATTTTTTTTTGAATGATGCGGCCAATAACTGCAAAGTATTTAATATGATCCATAATGCTAAACCTAAACCTATTAGCGCTTGCCATTGCATATCCTTACTGAACAGAATAATTAATATAAAGCTAAGACTGAAAGAGCTTAACAGGATACTGACGATCTTTTTTAGCACATCGGCACGCACATTTTGTTTCCAGGGAATTAAGTAGGATAGGCCCATAAAAAATAGTAATAAAATCGCAAATGGCGCAAACACGATATTAAAATACGGTGCGCCTACGGAAAGTTTACCTAAACCAAGCACTTCAATGATCAAAGGATAGAGCGTGCCAAGTAACACGGTAAATATCACCACACTTAATAAAACATTATTCACGATTAACAAGGTAGTGCGTGAGAGTAAGCTAATCTGGGCAGTGGGCTGTTTAAAATGTTGGATCTTGAAGGCATAAATGCCCAATGCTGTTCCTATCAGTACCACTAATAAACCTAACATGAAAACTCCACGCCAGGGATCAACGGCAAAGGCATGCACCGAAATTAAAATTCCGGAACGCACGATAAAAGTGCCGATTAAACTTAACGCAAACGTTAAGATGGCCAGCAATATAACCCAGGTTTTTAGTAATTCTTCTTTCTCTACCACTAATAAGGAATGAATTAATGCAGTGCCGGCTAACCAAGGTAATAGCGAGGCGTTTTCTACAGGGTCCCAAAACCACCAACCTCCCCAACCTAACACGCGGTACGCCCACCAACTGCCGGATACAATTCCCCAAGTCAAAAAACACCAGGCAGCTAAAGTCCACGGTCGCATTCGGTTTGCCCATTGCTTATCAAAGCGACCGCTTAATAATGCGGCGATGGCAAACGCAAAGCTGACCGAAAAACCGACATAACCCATATAGAGTAACGGTGGATGAAATATTAAGCCGGGATCTTGTAATAAAGGATTGAGATCACGTCCATCCATCAATCTTTCGGTTGCTAAACTAAATGGATTGGAGAGTGTCAATAAAAATAATAAAAAACCTGCGCTGATGAAACCCAGTACCGCCACTATCCGCGCTAGATTAGCAGGTTCTAAGCTTGGATTGAGTACGATAACGGCGACTGTCCATAGATTTAAAATAAAAACCCATAATAATATGGAACCTTCATGCCCGCCCCATACGGCACACACGCGATAAAACCAAGGCAAGTGCGTATTAGAATTTTGCGCTACATACGCAAAAGAAAAATCATTCGTTAAAAAAGCATACGCTAAACTTATAAGTGCTAGTGTAACCAAGCTAAATTGCGACCAACTTACCGGTTTAATCCACTTTAACCAGCTCGAGTGTTGATAACTAAGCCCTACTAAAGGAACATAGCATTGGGTGACGGCTAGAAAAAAAGCGCCTAATAATAGCGCGTAAGAATATGTCACAGAAAACTTCCTTTGTTTTATTTCTACATTTAGAATTTTATTATTTTTAAATCATATCTTTATATAAGTATAAATAGATAATATATGAAAAATAACCACCCAGATTGTAAAATTAATTAAAAATCACATGAAAAAGCTCATTGATTAATAATAATTTAAGTACTAATATTGTATCGTCTTTATTTATATACGGAGATAATATAATGGATAAAATTGAAACCATGTGGTGTCAATATAATGCACCTTGTTGGCAAAAAAACCAAGTCCCTCATTGGGTTCAAGCGGACATCTGTTGGCTTGCTACCTCGGAAACAACTTGGATTCATAGTGAACCAGCCAACAATGGCAATCATTTTTACAACTCGCTCCTATTTTACCCTGCCGGCAGCTAAAATTAGATTGGGGGTGGGACATCCTACCCCTGTAAAGCCAATAGTATAAATAAATGTGCAAATCATCCCAGTAAAACTTAATTTTTTTAAATTTTTTCATAACTTAGTAGTTGATTGTTCCTAAGTTTTTGTCTGACCATAGACATTTGGGAAGCTGTTATCGTAAAAACATCAAATCCTATAATATTTTTATTATAGCTAGATCTTGCTAAATAAGACGTAATAAATGTTTTAAGAAAGCAGTCTCGAACCACATCAGGAACAGGATCTAGATAAGGTAACCACGGGCGAGCAAAATTTATTAAGGATTCACGGTCTGGAAATTCTTTAGTAATTTTTTTATATGCATAGCTAGTTTCAGTAAACCCATATTTCTCAACTAAATCTATATATAGCTTGGGGGAAAAATCATTTTTAGGCGCTTGATAATTTATAAAATAATTTCTCCATATTTTTTCTTTCCGTAATTCTAAAAAAGTATTTTCGATGCACGGATTATTAAGAGGAATAAGTAAAAAGATATTTCCTTTTTCTGCTAAACACTTGGTTATACCAGAAATTAATTTTTCATGCTGCTTGATCCATGATAATGTCCAAAAAGAAATTACCCAATCATAGTAAATTTTTTTCAAACCGTAACGACCAAATTGCAAGGCTTGTGCATCCATCTCTATAAAATTTAAATTTTCTATCGATCCATATTGTTTTCTAGCATACCGAATCATTTTTCCTGATACATCAATTCCGGTAAGTTTTCCATTAATAATTCGTTTTGATAAGGCCGCAGTAATTCTTCCTGGGCCGCAGCCTATATCTAATATTTTTTGATTAGATTTAATGGGCAGATCTTTCAGTATAGATATTGCACTTCCATATTGAAAGTCACTATTTTTTTCGTATTCGCTAGGATCCCACCTGTCTAACACATCAGACATAATTTTACCTTATTTTAAACTCAGAAATGAATCATACTTGCAATTAAACTGCCAAAAAACCCAAATAAATTCATTGCCGTTGAAAATACAGCCATTTTTACTCCCATAGGAGCCTCTACTGATTCAATTGCTTTTCTATGTAAAGCATAAAAAACTAAACCTGTGCTTAATGTAAAAGCTGTTAGAAAAAATAAAACCATATTTCCATTATTTGGTAGTAAAGTAAGTGTAAAAATGACACAAATGGAAAAAAACAAGGCGCTTATTAATCCATAGCGAATGATGAGATTAACTTTTGTAATAAACACACGAATTAAATGAGTACCGATAATAAATCCACCATAAACGATGGACTGAACTATTCCAAAATAAAATACGCTTAGCCCTAAATATTTAATAATATAAAATGGACTGAAAGTATCCCAACACATCATAGCTGCAAATAAAAGACAAAATGGAAGTGTAAAATATAGGAAATTTCTGTTAATGCTTACTATTTTGAAATTTTTTAAAGTGTCTTTGCTTGACAAATTTATTTTTTTTTCTTGGGTCTCAGGCATATACAAATAAAGCAAATAAAGGGCCAAAGCCGCTATAAAAGCAAGTAGAAAAAATATATTCCGCCAAGAAAATATATTTATCAAAAAGCTTCCTAAAAAGGGTCCTATAGCCGGAGCTAATACAGTTATACCTCCCATCCAAGATAAAGTTTTAATAGCCTGTTCGCTGTCAAGTAACTCATGTATAGCTGCATATCCAGTTACTAAAATACTACTCACCACACAACCTTGAATAAATCGTGCAGCGATAAAAATACCAATATTACTTGTTAGTGCGCACAACATACTCGCCATTACAAAAAATAATCCACTCCCTAATAAAACTTGACGACGCCCAAAATGATCTGCCAAAGGGCCTAGAAAAATTTGAAAACTAGATGCTCCCAAAAACCAAATTGCTATGGTTAATTGTGCTAAACTTGCGTTAACTCCAAATGTTTGACTCATGGCTGGTAAAGCGGGCAAGTACATATTAGTTGCAAAATATAATGGTAATTCATAAAAGATTAGACATAATGGAAATAACCATAGAATTTTCTTATCCGTAGGTAAAGCATTTATCGTTTCTGCCGACATATTTTGAGTCCCTTCTAAATAAGCTCGTTTAAACTTAAATAATAATGTTGCTTGTCGCGAAGTAGATCATTATTTAACGCTGCAGTCGCTTCAATAATTTTCTTTATACCCTGAGACAAATCAATATGCGGCTTTAAATTCAAAACCGATTGCGTTTTACGCATATCAGCCCATAATCTATGAGCATAAATTTTAATAGGGATCGGCACATAACGTGGCTTGACTTTTTTACCCAATATTTGTGCTATGTGTTGAATTACATCATTAAAACTATATTCTTTACCAAAACCAACGTTCAACTCTTGAGTAGAAATATTTGCCTCTAAAGCTTTCAGAAAAAAAGTCGCCGCATCCTCAACAAAAATAAAATCTCGCGTTTGACGACCATCACCCCACACCACAGGCTCTTCTCCATGCATAATGGCCCAAGTAAATAATGAAACAATATTGGCATATCCTCCCTTAGTATGTTCGCCTACACCGTAAACTGAAAAGGGTCTTAAGCCAATACAGGTGATTCCATAGCGCTCGCTGTAACGTCGTGCCTCTTGCTCACAAAACAATTTACACCCTGCTTTACTATCGGGTGGATTAAGCGGCATACTTTCGTGGTAAGGAACTTGGTTTCCTTCATAAACTGCGCTTGTGCTAGCCCATACGACTTTCTTAATAGCATGTTTTTTAGCGGCTTCCATAACAGTTTTAAATCCCATCAGCGTAAATTCACAGGCCTCTAAATCATTTTCTTCATGCATCAGAAAGGAAGATGGCGCTGCAAGATGAATGATGGCTTGTTTTCCTTTAGATAGTTCAGAAATCAACTTCCAATTACGCGTATCTCCTTCTAACCATTGAATATTTTTATGTGTGTAAATTTGATTACGATTTGAAAATCGAAAACTATCTAATGCATCAACCCAATAACCTGATTCCGCCAATTGCTTAACTAAGGTCCTGCCAATAAAACCTGCCGCTCCTGTAACTAGTAACCTTTTTTCTAACATAAATACTCCTTTAGATATGTTAACAATAAATTTATGATATGAAAATATCAATTATGACTTTTTAACATCTATAATCAAACCTAAACTTCGATTTCTTGTATTTCTTCCATTTTTTCATGGCATGATTTCATTGAATTAAAAATCTCATGATGTAATATCTTTAAAATTTCTTCGCGCCCCTGTTGACATTTATTGGCAAAAACACCTTCATTACTTTTAACAATTAAATCTTCTATTTTTTTTATTTCATAAAATTTAAAAATCGCATTGACACCTGAGCTAAATAAAGATTGATCAAGCTTCTTTTTACTTGTCTCAAGCTCTTTATAAAATTTTTTGGAACTAGGACTTCTCAAGAGAGTATGAATCAGATCTTTAATCTGTTGTATTGAGTAATCATAGTAAGCCCAATTAGGTAAAATGGACTTAATGCGTGGCATTTCTTCAAGAACAGTGATTATTTTTTCTATGCAATCCTGTTGATCTATCGTTGCAAACTGATAAGGAGATACAAAAGATTTGTCATTAAAATTCACCTTCACCAAATATCCACGCTCAGGAGTAATATAATAAGGAAAACCATCCCACGCAGGTACTACAACGGGAGTGCCACAAGCTATTGATTCTAAAGGTGACTTTCCATAAGTTTCAAAAATGCTTAGTGCGCAAGAAATATAAATATCAGCCGCATTGTAAAGCTTTACTAGCTTATCTCTTTCTAGTCTATAAAAAATGATCACATCTTTCGTAGAGTGAGCTAATGTATTATAATAATTAGGATCAATATGACTCGTGCTAATAATTAATTGGACATTTTGTTTTTGTTTTAACAACGATGAATAAATAGCTAATAAGGTTTCTAATCCCTTATCATTCATAAACCGCCCCGTATAAAGCATTATTTTTTTTTCTTTTGATAGTTGCAGCTCTTCTCGACATAAGCTTCTATTTAAAGGCTTAAAATCCTTTTTAATCCCAAATGTTGCTATGTTTTTTGCATTTATATCTACTATTTTTTTATAAGCAACCGCCGCATGTTCTGAACCACATAAAATAATATCTTCTGAATGTGGATAGCTCCTCAGTAAAATAAAGTAAATTAAAATATCTAAAGGGTAAGCATTCGTATGAGGAATAAGTATGGATGGACAATAAAAACCAGCGCGACGGATAAAATAGATTAAGGGTAGAGCCTCAATATATTCTGCAAGAATCAAATCAATTTGATTTAAATCAAGTTGATTTGATAATTTTTTAAATGCAGATTCAAACAATGAAAAATTATGCTCTGAAGGTCTTAATTGTTTAATCGGAAAAAAATAAGTCGCATGCTCTTTAGTTATTTCTTTAAAATCATTTAATGTATCCGTTATACATAATATGTTTTTCATCCTTCATCCCTGTTGTTAAAATTTCCACTATATTTATTAAAGCTTCAAGCGTCCTATAAATATCTTCTTTTTTATTAATAATACTTGGTGCAATACGTAAACAAGAATTTCTATAGGGTGTTTGGCCTATCATAATTTTTTTTTCTAACATAGCATCGACAATTGTTGTAGGATTGCATCCAATTACATCAAAACAAACTAACCCTGAAGAAATTTTTTTTTCTAACGGGGTATACAGACGAATCCCCTGGATTTTTTTTAATCCTTCTTTGCATATATCCGCTAGTAGCAAAATTTTTTGGTTTATTATGGTTTTTCCAATGCTATTATTAAAATTAAACGCTTCTGTTAATGCCCAGCGATATTCAAAATTTGGAAACCCTCCTGGGTTACAGCTACGGGCAGGGGGGCAAAATGTATTTTCATATTCTTTTTTTCTCCAAGGAAGAAATGCGGGTAGATCGAACGAAGCACTAATAGGAATTAAACGCATCCAAGCTTCTTCTGTACCCCATACCAAACCCGTGCCTCTTGGCCCATGTAACCATTTATGACAACCGCTAATCAAAAAATCGCATCCGATATCTGTTACATTATTAAAATCTTCTACCCCCAAACCATGTACTGCATCTATACTTAAAATAATCCTTTCGTGTTTGATCCTAAATGTATTAATAGTCGCTATTAAATTTTGAATCTTTTTCATTGGTAATTTAACCCCCGTGCAAGAATGCACCCAGGTTAGTGCTAATAATCTTGTTTTAGCATTAATATTTTTCTTTAGGTTTTTAATAATTTCTTGCTCGGTCACCTCTGCTGGATTTCTATACAATTCAATTTTTTTGACTATCGCTCCTGAATGTTTTGCTTTAAAAAACAAAATTTTATCTGAAGCATAATGATCGTGAATGCTGGTTAAAATCTCATCGCCTGCATCTAACTTAAAACCCATATAAACCAAGGCTAAACCTTCTGTTGTATTATTTGTTAATGCAATATTATCTGGATGGCTTAATAAATAATCTGCAGCAGCTTGTAAAACTTTTTCATTTAATGAATCTTTATTACGGTAAAATAAAGCTGGGTTTCGATTAAGTTGGTATTGATAATAATCAATCATATCCTGAACGCAATTTGGATGCGACGCTATTAGACACAAAGACAAATGGATATAATCTTCATCAAGATTAAACTGTTGCTTAAGAAATGTATCCAATGACCTATTCCGTTTTTTCATTTTGCTTTATATTGAGTTATATTCCTTTTCAGCCACTCAAATATAGGGACATAAAGAAGGACCATTCCTTTCGATGGATTCAACTTGAAAATCAGGAAAGCTATGAGACCGAACTAAAGGAACTCTTGGAAAGAAATTAGCACTCGATGTAGCCGATATAGAATTTATTTCGGAAATAGATTGCTGTGAATCCATTAAATCCTCAGTATCATCCAAAAATGCTGTTCTACTACCTGCCCATGCATCTTGTTGTAAAGGGGTCGATAAAAAAAATTGTGTCGTTCTAAACCAACGGATACCCAACATAAGTGCCGCTAAAAACATACAAATACTCCGTCCTGCAAAGATTCCATCAACCTCTTTGTTGGCTAAAAAACCAATTAGATAAGACGATAAAATCCCGATAAAACACATCGAAGATATATTAGTAATCATGGGATAAACATTATCACCTTGACCAATTAAAGCCCCCGTTAAAGTTTGACGTAGACCATCAAATAATTGTCCAACTCCATTAATAATTAATAAACGCGATGTCGTTTGCAAAATCTCATCTGCATCAGCGTTATTAGTTAAAAAAAACTGGGTTAGCTGTCTAGGGACGGTTAAAAAAAATACCATACCGCATGCTGGTAATATTTGTGATAAAAGCATGGCTCTTATACCCACTCTTACCAACTCGGAATAATTCATTCTTGAATATTGTTGGGCACTTAAGATCATCGTGACTTGCCCTAAGGCAAAACCAGGAACTGTTAGTATATAAACATACTGGCCAGCAATTTCAGCGGCTGTCAAATTGGCATTACCAAAATAACCTGCCATCAACATAGAAACCCATAAAGCAATTACTTCGGCACCATTTTGCAAGCCTATCGGAAAACCTTTTTGCAGTAATTTACGAAAATTAGTTAAGCAGGGCCTTAGATTAAACGATAATAATCTATTTTGCCGATATTTTAAAGTAATATATACACTTCCCAGTAACAAGCTAACGGACGACGAAATTCCATAAGCTATGCTCACAGCACTTTCTTTCCAATTATTTTTTTTGGTAATTAGCAAATATCCTAAACCAAAATTGCTAAGATTATTAACTATATTAATTAATAAAATAGGCAAAGTATTCTCATGACTTAACAATATTTGTTGATTACCTAAACTTAAGAGATTAGCGACAAATCCAATACCATAATATTTAAAATAATTTTGGACATGCGAAAGCAACGTATCATCCTGACCTAAATCGGATAAAATAGGTTCGATAGTTAAGAAAAGGGGTACCGCGACTATATCGTAAGCCAAGGTTATTAATTGAATTTGTCGCCACAATACCCCTATATTTTTTGGCTCGGGGTTCCTTTGATTTCGCTCTTCCACCATCAATACGCTCGCCCCATATAGACTACTACCCAAAGAAGCGACAAAAAGATTTTGTGTTGCAGTAATGAGCCCAGCAGAAGCAAGCGACTTAGCACTTAATCTAGAAAAAAGATATACATTCCCAAATCCACCTAACATATTTGTTAAATGGGATAACATCAATGGCGCGGACATACCTAACATTTTCTTAAATGCTAGCATTGAAAAAACGACGGGTTCTTCTGAAAAATTTGAGGGGAGATAACTTATATGTTGACTGTCATCTTCCCTGTTTACTGCATCTTCATTAATAGTTTCTATGTCCATTTATTATCCTTTTTTTATGATTTTCTTTATAATTATATTTTCACATATAATAGTTGTTTAACATAATAAAATTATTAAATAAATATAATATTAATCCATCAATATTTGTTATGCCATTTACCTTTTTATAAAAAACTGCTAACTTACGGGCATTTATTCCATACTAAGGCTTGTATGACTCAGCGCTGTATCATCATCGGTATCGCCGGGGCCTCTGCTTCGGGCAAGAGTTTATTGGCCAATACCATCGTAAAAGAGCTAGGCTCCGAGCAAGTCGCTGTCATTTCTGAAGACTCTTATTATAAGGATAACAGTAACATCCCCTTTGAGAATCGTTTAGAAACCAATTATGATCACCCGGATGCGTTTGATCATCACCTGCTCATCAGTCATCTTAAGCAATTACAGGCTGGTAAATCCGTAGAAATTCCGATTTATAATCACACGTTACACATACGTGAACAGCAAACCCGACGCTTAGGTCCACATACGATCATTGTCTTAGAAGGTATCTTGCTGTTTGCGGAAATTAGCTTAAGGGAATTGATGGATATCCGTATCTATATGGATACTCCGTTAGATGTTTGTTTAACTCGTCGCATCAAACGCGATGTCATAGAGCGTGGTAGAGAAATCGGAGCCGTGTTAACACAATACCAACAAACCGTTCGTCCGATGTATTCCCAATTCATAGAGCCTTCGAAACATTATGCTGATATCATTGTTCCACGTGGCGGCGAAAACCGGATTGCGATCGAACTCATCAAAGCAAAAATCCGAGAATTATTAAATAATTTTAGTAACAAAAGCAAAGAGGAAAACCATGGGTCTGCTAGATAATAAACGTGCATTAATTGTTGGTTTAGCGAGTGATCGATCGATTGCTTACGGAATTGCTGAAGCCATGCACCGCGAAGGAGCCAAACTAGCCTTTGCCTATCAAGGTGAAAAATTAAAAGAACGTGTCACTAAAATGGCTAATCGGGATTTTAATTCAGATATCGTCATTCCTTGCGATGTCAGTCGCGATGAAGAAATTACCGAACTTTTTAAACAACTGAATGTCACTTGGGATGGATTGGATATCTTGGTTCATTCGGTTGCTTATGCACCTGCCGACCAATTACAAGGTGATTATCTCGACAATGTGAATCGTGAAGGTTTTAGAATTGCACATGATATCAGTAGTTACAGTTTAGCGGCATTAGCGAAAGCGGCGTTGCCCATGATGAAAGATCAAACTAACGGCGGAGCCATTCTAACACTCACATATCTTGGTGCAGAAAAGGCTTTGCAAAATTATAATATTATGGGCTTAGCTAAGGCGAGTTTAGAGGCCAATGTCCGTTATCTGGCCAATAGTTTAGGCCCTAAGCACATCCGGATTAATGCTATCTCGGCGGGCCCCATACGCACACTCGCTGCCTCGGGCATTTCGGGCTTTCGAAAAATCTTGGCGTATAATGCGGCTGTTACGCCATTACGCCAAAATACTACGATAGAACAAGTCGGAAACACCGCGGCGTTCCTTTGTTCCGATATGGCTTCCGGTATTACCGGCGAAGTAGTGCATGTAGATGGTGGATTTCATGCCATCGTCGCCATGGGCGAGCCTACCGAAGCCGCAACAAAGATATAGCGAGAAAAGTCTATTTCTACCCTTATCAGCAGGCGTTCCGCGCATTAAACATTCGCATTCTTTATTGTGAGTGGTATATTACCTAGCCTAACAACATTGAGGGTGCTTGGTGTGTTCCGTCCTATCGCTTTATACATAGGTTTGCGTTATACGCGTGCAAAAAAGCGTAATCATTTCATTTCCTTTATTTCGTTGACCTCGATGATAGGTATCGCACTCGGTGTGATGGTGCTAATCACAGTATTATCGGTGATGAATGGTTTTGATGATGCGATACGTGATCGCATCTATAATATAGCAACTCAAGTCACTATCACTGCGACGAATGGACATCCACTGACGCAAATTGCTCCGTTAACACAAAAAGTATCGCAACAGGCCGACGTTATTGCCAGCGCCCCCTATGCTGCGGGACAAGGTTTATTAATTGATCAAGGCCAACCGCATCCGATTATGATCACCGGTGTACTGCCTAATTTGGAGAAAAATGTCTCTGAAATACCGCATAAAATTGTGGAAGGTAATTTCAACTTAGAACCCGGTCAATATAATATTGTGTTGGGTGAAGAATTAGCCTTAGGCTTGGGCATTCAAGTCGGAGACAAAGTTAATGTCATCACACCTAGTGTCAGCTTAACCCCTGTCGGAATTATTCCTCGCTTTAAAACCTTTACGGTCAGCGGAATTTTTCGTGTTGGACGAAGTTTTGGATTTGAAAGTGGCATGGCGTACGTCGCCCTAAAAGATGCACAAACATTGTTTCAATTGGGTCAAGGCGTAAGCGGCTTACGTTTAAAGTTAAATGATTTATATCTCGCACCGCGTGTTTCGAGTGCACTTAATAAAGCATTACCACCCTCTTATACCGTAACTGATTGGACCAGTACCTTCGGTAGTTTGATATATGCTATTTCTTTAGAAAAAAGAATGATGTTTTTTATTTTATTATTACTAATCGCCATCTCGGCATTTAATTTAGTTTCATCGTTAATGATGGTGGTCACCGATAAACAATCCGATATTGCGATTTTGCGTACTTTGGGCGCGACTCCCGGTACGATTTTAAGTATTTTTATGGTTCAAGGTTGCGTGATTGGTTTTAGCGGTACTTTATTGGGCTTAATCGGTGGCATTGCATTGGCCTCTCAAGTGAGTAACATCTTAAGCTTTATCGAACATGCCTTTCATGTGCAAATTTTTGCTTCTAATGTTTACTTTTTCGTAGATAAGTTACCTTCCAAAATTGAAACCGCTGACGTTATCCATATCTGTTTAGCTGCTTTGGGTATGAGCTTATTAGCCACCATTTATCCAGCATTAAAAGCCGCGCGTACACTTCCTGCGGAGGCTTTACGTTATGAATAGATCATCTAAACAGGATGCTGCTGTACTGAGTTGTACGCGTTTAAGTAAAACCTTTCACGATGGTTCACTGTATGTAGAAGTACTCAAACCTATCAATTTTTCTGTGCAAGCTCGCGAACGTATTGCTATCGTTGGTCCTTCAGGCGCAGGAAAAAGTACCTTACTACATTTATTAGGTGGATTGGATCGCCCTAGTTCTGGCGAAGTTTTTCTGGCAGGACAAAATTTAGCGGAATTGACCGAGAACCAGCGTAGTCAGCTGCGTAATCGTTATCTTGGTTTTATTTATCAATTTCACCATCTATTACCTGAATTTAGTGTATTAGAAAATACGTGTATTCCTTTATTATTATCAGGTGTTAAGCCCTCCTTAGCCCAAAAGAAAGCACTTACTTTATTAAAAAAAGTCGGTCTGATACATCGGCAACACCATAAGCTCGGTGAATTATCCGGTGGAGAACGTCAACGCACTGCCATCGTCAGAGCGTTAGTTAACAATCCACTTTGTATCTTAGCGGATGAGCCCACGGGTAATCTCGATAGCCACACGGCCGAGCAGGTTTATCAAACTTTACTCGAACTCAATGAAGAATTTAATACCAGCTTAATTATCGTCACGCATGATCAAGGTCTCGCAAGTCGATTAGATCGAATTCTACATATGGAAGATGGCCAGTTAATGCCTGCTTGAAAAAAATCTAATCACCTTAAGCTGTTTGTTGTCATTTAAAATTTTATAACACCATAGTTTTGTAAAATTTTTTTAAAATCCTTTTCTTGCATGGGCTTTACATACACATCATCGACATCTAAAGCGAGATAATTTTTCTTGAAAGCTTCGTTAAGCCAACTACTGGTTAATATGATGGGTACCTTTTGATTAACATTACCCTCATCACTACGGATTAAATTAATCAATACGTCAATGCTGCAATCCGGCAAATGGACATCTAAGAAAATAACTTGGTAAGCTAAGGTCAGTTTCTCTAGAGCACTGCGTGCAGAATTAACACAATCTACCCGGCAACCAAATTTTTGAAGTTGATTGATATTGATTGTTTGACAAATTTTGTTATCGTCTATACATAAAATTCGCGCCAAAGAGTCAGTCATTTTTTTTGTAGGTAAGCTTAATTCTTCTAAAGATTTTTTCAACATGGGGTGAAAGCAATTTCCAAAATCTTTAATTTTTCCAACGAGGTTAGCTCGTAATTTTAAAATTGACATTATTCTTCTCCATAAATTAGCAATCGTTTTATTTTCCATCACTTGATCGTTATAAAACTAGATCGCGATAGTCTACGGATTGCGAGCGTGTTGCGCTCCGTAATCCAGGAACTTAAAGTAGACTCTAGGTATTAATCCTTTTTAGCCAGTAACAAAGTAAAATCAGCATAGCTAAATCACTATGGTCTAATCCACATAGCTTATTTTAAATAAAAACAACTCTTACTATCCACTCTATCGAGGATATTCGTTATAATGGATAAACTTAACGAGATGTTTCCTTTATTGTAGGCTTGAGTTGTGTCTATAAAATAATGATAGATATACTCTTCGCACTTGAATTTTTGGCTGTATTGTCGCTCAACGCGCAATCCTCATGTATATTATAGGGACAAAGGTTGCTGCTTTTCGCGGCCCCTTGCCAAAAATTTAATTGCTTTGAGCATAGTTTTAAATGTCATGAAAACTTAGCTTAAATTTAAAGTAAACATCAACTACTAACCTGTTATTTAAACTCCAGGGTATTTTTATAGCTATTATTAAAAAATTTTTAGCACTATTTCAGTTAGCCGGAAAATTTATTTATTTTAGATAAGTAATATTAACCGGTGAACTAAACTATTTTTAGTTAATTTTTTAACCCTATTTTTAAATTATTAAATGCAAAGAATCTACATAGACAAAGTACCTACAATAAAAAATGTAACGCTCAAGTTATTTAGTCTTTTATTAAGACTAAATATTATCTTAATAGATATTTTATGTCAAATTTAGTAAAGGAAGATAATGAAAAAGCATCCTAAGTCCAAAAAAGAAAAAAACACTATAGTGTCAATGGATATTCAAGAACGCGCCAATCGATTAAGATTTTTGCGTAAAATGTCGCATCTTTCGATGAAAGAATTTGCTCAACATTGTAATCTTGGCTTAACCACTGTTAACTATTGGGAACAAGGATATAGTAGTGTCACTGAACGTGGGGCACAAAAAGTCTGCAAGTCTATGCGTGAAGAAGGCATCGAGTGTTCGGTGATCTGGTTAATGACAGGTTATGGCGAACCGCCGAAGGTAACTGATTCAAGTAAACTTTCCAAATTAAATTATAAAAATCTTGCTTCATTAACCAGAACCTCTATTAGTGAAAAGAAATTTGATTACCCGACCGAAAATACTGAAATTAAAGAGGAATTAGCACTTTTTAGAAAAAATTATCCTGAGCATCTGATCTGTCTAATTGATAATGAGAGTATGCATCCACTTTATAGCCCTGGTGATCTCGTCGCTGGAAAAAAATTAACGGATAAAAATATGGAGCTGGCTCATGGTGCAGACTGTATCGTTGAAGTTGAAGGAAGAGAATTATTGATTAGACGCGTAAAAATTGGTCATGTTGCTAATAGTTACGATCTGTATGTTGTTAATTCGGATGCTTCCTTAGAATTTCCGCCTTTACGCAATATCAAAGTATTATCCCTAGCACCGATTATCCGCATCTGGAAACCGGTTAAATTTTAATGGGTGTTTACTGAGTGTTTCTGTTCTGGCTTTTCCACTAGCATATAAAATAGCTCGTTAGGTTTTACCATATTCAGATCGCGACGTGCGTGCGCTTCTAATGCGACTTTACCTGACTTAAGATCCTTGATTTCTGCCACCATCGCCGTATTGCGTTGGCCCATTTGTGCATTTTCTTTCATTTGCTTAGCAATCTGTTTCTTAAGTTGATGTACTCGCCATACGCCATCTTGTACAAACCATAGTTTGTATTGCAAACTTAAAAAAAGTACGGTCAAAATAGCTATGAGAGATTTCATTGATTTAAGCATTTAAAAAACGTGAAAAAGCATTTTTACCGGCATAATTCACCTGATCCTTCTTTGCAAGCTCTGCTTCAATACGTAATAAGCGATTGTATTTAGCGGTTCGATCGGTCCGACACGCCGAACCGGTTTTTATCTGTCCTACACCCGTGCCGACGGCTAAATCGGCTATTGTAGTATCTTCTGTTTCGCCCGAACGATGTGAAATAACTGCAGCGTAATGCGCTTGTTTCGCTAAGCTAATCACCTCTAAGGTTTCGCTGACTGTGCCAATCTGATTCAACTTAATCAGAATAGCATTGGCTAATTTTTTATCTATTCCCTGCTGAAATAAAGCCGGATTAGTTACAAATAAATCATCTCCGACCAGTTGAATTTTTTTACCCAGTCGTTGCGTGAGTTGCATCCAACCTCGTTCATCGGATTCGGCCATACCATCTTCTAAGCTAATAATAGGATATTGTTGCACTAAATGCTCTAAATAGGTAATCCACTGTTCGGCATCTAATTCCTTATTTTCTAAACAATATTTCCCTTGATCATAAAATTCATTACTGGCGGCATCCAATCCTAAATAGATATCCTTCCCTGGCTTATATCCCGCTTGTTGAATAGCCTCTAAAATACTTTCTATCGCTGCATGGTGCGTCTGAAAATCAGGTGCGAAACCTCCTTCATCGCCCACATTGGTATTGAAACCTTGTTTTTTTAAATAGGATTTTAAACAATGAAAAGTCTCTACACCCCAGCGTAAAGCTTCACTGAAAGTCGGTGCGCCTAGCGGTAAGATCATAAATTCTTGTATCGCTAAGGGATTATCGGCATGGACGCCCCCATTAATAATATTCATCTGCGGAACTGGCATTAGGTATTTCTTATCGTGTTGACCCATCAGCTCAGCAATGTGCACATACAGTTCTTGTCCTTGGGCTAAAGCAGCGGCTTTCAGTAAACCTAATGAAACACCCAAAATAGCATTCGCGCCTAATTTTTCTTTATTATCAGTTCCATCAAGTTCTTTCATTAAATGATCTAATGTTTTTTGATCAGTCACTTCCCTTCCAATTAAATTTTTCCGAATCGGTCCTAAAATATTTTGGATCGCTAATAAAACACCTTTACCTTGGTAACGATCCGATCGATTAGTATCTCTTAATTCTAGAGCTTCTTTTGAGCCTGTCGATGCACCCGAAGGTACGCTAGCGTCTGCTTTTAATCCTGAATCCAAGATGACTTCGACGGCAATAGTAGGATTAGCCCGCGAATCTAAAATTTCATAGGCTTTAATCTCAGCAATTTTTGACATACTTCTACCTATAGCGTTGTTTCTATTAAATTGGTTTTTTTTACGATGGCATCTAGCTCTTTCAAGGTAGTTAACAGTTCAGCTATTTTTGCCAATGGCCATGAATTGGGTCCATCGCTCAATGCTTGCTCTGGGTTGGGGTGGGTCTCCATAAAAAGTCCAGATATGCCAACCGCCACTGCCGCACGTGCTAATACTGGTATAAATTCGCGTTGGCCTCCTGATGATCCACCTTGACCGCCGGGCAATTGTACAGAGTGTGTCGCATCAAATACCACTGGACATTGCGTTGCGCGCATAATGGCCAATGAACGCATATCGGAAACAAGATTATTGTATCCGAAAGTCACTCCACGCTCACAAACCATAATTTGTTTATTCCCTACTTGACGGGCTTTCTCGACGACGTATTGCATATCCCATGGAGAAAGAAACTGACCTTTTTTAATATTAACCGGTAAACCTTGCTGCGCGACTTTTTGGATAAAATTAGTTTGTCGGCATAAAAATGCGGGCGTTTGCAAAATATCGACTACGCTCGCCACTTCATTTAAGGGTGTGTCTTCATGAACATCGGTGACTATGGCAACACCTAATTCCTTTTTTACTTTGGCTAAAATAGCTAAGCCTGCCTCTAAACCCAAACCACGAAAACTGTTAGCTGAAGAGCGATTTGCTTTATCAAAGGAGGATTTATAAATAAAGGGGATATTCAATTTATCGGTTATTTCTTTTAAGCGTCCAGCGGTTTCCATCGCTAACTGTTCGCTTTCCACCACGCAAGGCCCTGCCATAACAAATAAAGGTTGATCAATACCGACTTCAAAATTTAGCAATTTCATAATAATAATTAGCGCAAAATCAAAGGGTCATAGTTTACTCTTAAACTTAATGAAGTCCTACCCCCTTTAGCAACTGAGAGCGGATTAAAATCCGGTCAATAGTAACCTTTAGTAAATGAAATTATCGCAAGAAAAAATATTTTTTAAAAAATTTAATTTGGTGTTAATATGGTAAAAAATAATAATAAGGTAGTATGAGAATGCACTTCATAGATAATAAAATTATATTCTCAAATAAAGAAAAAGAACCTACTCTTTTTAAAAAAAGATTGCCTTTTAATTTAATTAAAAAAACAAAAAAAAGCTTATGGCAAAAGGTAACAAAAAAGCGCCGTCAACAACTTAGCAACAATAGTTTAGGAATCAATAAAAATTTATTTTTTAACGAGCATAAACCTTTAGTCGAATATCAACTAAAGGAAAGCTTGTTGGCTTTTCTCCCTCAATATCATGCAGAAAACGCCGTCCATAAACTCTATCAACATTATATACAAAATAATAAAGTTAATGAACATGCCTATTTGCATTTTTACAATAGGTTATCCGCAAAAATTGATATTTTAAAAATCATCGATGCCGATCACGGAAAAAATATTGCTTTAAACCCAGATATCGTGACTAAGGTGATCTCTATATTGACCTATTCCGCTGGGCTGGTTTCTTCTGCCATATTTCACGCTATCGGTGCCGTCACTCGACATGGAATAAGCGAAATAAGTGATATGAGAAAAATTAAAAGTGCCAAAAACAAGCTCAATCATTGGATAACTGATCTGAATTTCATTAAATTACTCAGCATTATACTGACAAAAACCCTTGAGCCAGATTTCGCGCACCAAGAAAAAATTGACTATTTTTTAGATGAACAATTTTTAATATTTTGGTCTTTGTTTAAAAAACAAGCCAAAATTGATACTGAAATTCCCGATTTAACCGATTTTTGGTCTACTTGTTTAGTTGAGTATGTTAAAGAATTAAAATGTCCACTATTAAAAGCCAACTTCGAAGGCTGCTTAAATAAAATGCTTGCGTCAGTTAAACTTCCCCATCGAGAATACATGCCGAACTTTACTGAGACAAATCAACCAAGTCTCGCTAAGGGTTGCAGCGCACCGAACCAAGAAAATATTTTTCTTGCTCAATTATTACTACAAATGATCATTAGTCATTATTTAACACGACTGCTAGAATTTAATCAGATCGCTAAAATACAACTACAATCTGCCGCTTGCGCATCGACTTTTTGGCGCTATGGAAACAGTAATTTTAGAGATGATTTTAATCGACCTAGCCCTGCCATTAGTTCAACATTTTCACCTGGACCCATTACATGTCATTAACTTGTTTGAGTTTAATATATTGCTGTAAAATTTCGCAGCGGATATGTAATAATAAAACAACAAAATAAAAGCTTATAAAGGCTACTAGCATCGATAATAAAGGATAAAGCATAGAAGGCTCGATTAATGAAGGACTTAAAAAATGTAGTGTGGCGCCTTGATGCAACGTATTCCACCAATAGACTGAATAATGAATAATGGGAATATTGGCTAAACCTAACATCAGCAATATCGCTGTCGCTTGCGCTGCAATATGGCGCTCAGGAATGGCGGAACGTAAAGCAATAACACCTAAATATAAAAATAATAAGACGAGTTCCGAAGTTAAACGCGCATCCCAAACCCACCAAGCTCCCCACATTGGTTTAGCCCAAACACTTCCTGTTAACAAGGCTAAGAAAGTAAACCATGAACCTAAAAAAACACTACCGGAAACAATCAACTCTGCTAATTTGATACGAAAAATTAAACCGATGACAGAGAAGAATGCCATAATAAAATAAATAAACAACGATAAAAACGCGCTAGGCACATGAACATAAATAATGCGGAAAGCATCTCCTTGTTGATAATCCGCAGGGGCTAAATATAAACCCCCTATCGCTCCATAAATACCAAATACTAATAAAGATAAAGCAAAGATGGGAACTAAATAGTTGGACAATGTATAAAAGTGATGTACTGCGATATATCGGTAGATTTTATTTCTTTTTCTTACACGATTCATTTTATTATTCCCTTAAAAATTCTAGTACGAAGAGTATACTCACAGCAATTGGATTTTTTGACAAGGCGCCGCAAGAATGATGCAACCGGAGTGTATTTAAGATACATGAGGATTGCGAATTGAGCGGCAACACAGGCAAAAATTCTAGTGCGAAGAGTATTAAGCAAAAGCGATACCTAAACGCAATATTTTACTTATAACCAACGGCGATAAACTCATACTCAGGACCATTAACACACCTAACCAAGCTAAAGCTCCATTGGCAGACAATCCCATGCTCGCCAGCGTAACTGCACTGCTGGCAAAAATTAATACCGGAATATAAAAGGGAATTATTATCAATACTATTAATAAGCCACTATGACGTAGACCCAAGGTTAAGGCGCGAGCAATGCCGCCCAGAAATATTAACGTTGGAGTGCCGAGTAAGATACTGAGATATAAGGTCTTTAGCGCCACGGCCGGAATAAACAAGCTTAAACTCAAAATCGGCGTCACAAGAAACAAAGACACACTAATCACTAAACAAAAAACGATTAATTTAATAAATAATACTAAAGCAAGTTCATTCGGCAGTAAAATAAGCTGCTCCAAATCACCCTCTCTCCAATCATTTCGAAACAGTTGATCGAGCATTAATAATACTAAAAATAATTCTACCACCCAAAAAATTCCAGGGGATATTTTTTCTAATAAAACAGGATCGGCACTTATACTTAAAGGGAATAAAATAATGGCTAAAATCAAAAATAATAATGGGTAAATCAATTCTTGATAATTACGAAAAATAGCTAATAACTCGCAACGTAAGTTGGTTCCTAGTTTTAAAAAAAAATTATCATTTAACATGGTTAGCGTCTAAAAAAATTGTTTTTATTTCTGCAGATGATGTATAAGCCACTTGATGACTAGTAAAAACTATGGTTCCGCCTCTAGCGCTTTGTTTTTCCATCAAACAGGATAGAAATGCAATTCCTGCTTTATCTAGAGAAGTAAAAGGTTCATCCAAGATCCAACAGTCCGCTTTGATCAATAACAATTTCGCTAAATTCAAACGCCGTTGTTGACCCACTGAAAGCTGCGTTAATAACGTTCCTGAACAATTTTTTAGATCTAATTGTTCTAACACGTGTTGAATATCATGCAGTGCTCTTTGTTTAGATTGCTTATGGATTAAATTACGTCTAGCCAAACATAAATACAGATTTTCAATTGGCGTCAGAGCTGCTTTCATACCTAAACGATGGTTAACATAGAGTAAATTTTCAGTAAAATTTACTCTATTTTTCTCAATTGAGATTCCATGCCACAGAATATTTCCTGTTAAAGGAATACGTAATCCAGTTAATATCTGCAATAGCGTGGTTTTACCTGAACCATTAGCACCGACTATATGCAATATCTGTCCTGGAAAAAGTTGAAATGTAAGTTGTTTAAACAGAACTCTGTCATTACGTGCATAGCCAAGTCTCTCCACGGTTAACACTATTCAATCCTTGATAAATATCGATTTTCAGACGCATTTTTGTTCGATGTTTCTGTTTTTATATCTGTCTATTTGGGGTAGTGTAGTTCTATTGTATACACAACGAAGCGTAAGTTATATTATTCCTTTTCCAGACTACTTAAAAGGCCAAATGCCATGTCATTTCTTCTCCAATATGTTGTATTTCTAGCGAAGCTCTTTACCTTGGTAGTCGCTATTTTGATAGTTACCGCCGGCGTTTTTTCTATTGCTCGCAAAGCAAAAGAACAAAACAAGAATAAACTTTGCGTTAAAAAACTTAATAAAAAATATCAAGAATTTGCTGAAACCTTAAACTCGGAAATTCTTAATAAAAAACAACTCAGAAAATATGCTAAAGAACAAAAAACTAAATTGAAAAAGACTGCTAAGTTAGTAAAAAAACGGGTATTTGTTTTAAATTTTCAAGGTGACATCAAAGCTACAGCCGTTAATAATCTACGCGAAGAAATCACCGCACTGATACAAGTGGCTACGCCTCAAGATGAAGTGGTCTTACGCTTAGAAAGTGGCGGGGGGATGGTTGCTCCTTATGGCTTAGCCGCTTCGCAGTTACAACGTTTAAAAGATAAACGCATCCCTTTGACAGTTACCATAGATAAAATAGCCGCAAGTGGTGGATATTTAATGGCCTGCGTCGGTGATAAAATCTTAGCGGCACCGTTTGCGATTATTGGTTCTATCGGAGTCGTGGCACAACTTCCTAACTTTCATCGTTTTTTAAAAAAAAGAGATATTGATTTTGAATTGTTAACCGCAGGAGAATATAAACGTACCCTCACCATTTTTGGAGAGAACACACCCAAAGCACGTGAAAAAACCCTGCAAGATCTGGAAGAAATTCACCATCTTTTTAAAGCCTTTATCCAAACTAATCGTAAACAAGTCGATATGGCTGAGGTTGCTACTGGGGCGCATTGGCTGGCAAAAGATGCTTTAGCACTCAATCTAGTGGATGAACTCATCACCAGCGATGATTATTTAAGTTTGTTGGCAGGTAGTGATAAAGCAGAAATCTATGAATGCCAATATCTGACTAAAAAATCAGTAACAGAGAAATTAAGCAGTAATGTACAATCGGCTCTTAGTAAATTAATGTGGTTTAAAACTAGCGCTCGCTCTTGAAGACTAAACCTTCGCTATAGCAGCTTTAAATCTGTAAAAGATGTATCATTTAAATCGGTTTCTTGAAAAACCCCTTGCATAACCCAGTGATAGGCTCAAGTTCGAGGCAAACGATAGTCGAGGATCGGAGTTTACATGAGTAAATGAGGGCCGTAGACTAGCGTTTAACGATGAAATTAAGTCTAGCACGCCGGTTATGCAACTGGCCTACTCGTTCTTATGCAATTTTATGATCTACTATAAAGAAATAAGCGCGCTCATTGCTGGCGGCTTGCTAGCCTTCGCTTTTGCCCCGATGGGTATTTATCCTTTAGCTATTTTTTCACCCGCTTTATTGTTATTACTCTGGATAAATAGCTCAGCGCAACGTGCTTTTATTTTGGGATTAATTTTTGGTATAGGTTTTTATGGTATAGGTGTCTCATGGGTATTTATTAGTATTCATGAATTTGGCCATACTTCTGTTTTTTTAGCTTCCTTAATTACTGCGCTATTTATTTTTATTTTAGCTTCATTTACCGGCATCCAAGGTTTTCTGTTAAATCGTTTTTTCCCTAGTAATACGTTCACCAAGCTTTATTTAATCTTTCCTAGCTCTTGGGCATTAGCAGAATGGGTACGGAGTTGGATATTGACTGGTTTTCCTTGGCTATTACTAGGCAGCAGCCAAGTAAACACGCCTCTCAGTGGCTATGCTCCGATTTTTGGAATCTATGCACTCGCATTTCTAATCGCTTTGTCTGCCAGTTTATTGCTTACTTTATTCTGCCCTTTTTTAAATAAATATTTCGATTGTCAGTTTGATCTAAAAAATTTTCATTATTGTCGCCCCTTATTTGCGCTGATAGGCTTATGGGCGATAGGTTATGCCTTAACTTTTATCCCTTGGACACACGTTCAAGGGAAACCAATTCAAATCAGTCTGATACAAGCTAATATTCCCCAAGAAGTAAAATGGGAGCCTGAATATCAAAAAGCATCATTAATACATTATCAGCAATTAACACAATCGCATTGGAATAGTCGACTCATCATTTGGCCAGAAGCTGCCATTCCTCTCTTACAAAATCAAGCACAAGCTTTTTTAAAACAGCTTGACCAGCAAGCCAAACAACATAAAACCACACTGATTACTGGAATTCCTATCCAGAAAGGCTTTCAATACTACAATGGCATGTTAGCCTTAGGCCTGGATCATGCCACTTACTATAAACAACGACTGGTTATCTTCGGTGAATATCTCCCTTGGTGGATTATCTGGGCTCATGGCTTATTAAATTTATTAGATATTCCGATGTCTAGTTTTTCACCAGGACCCAATCACCAACCGGCATTCAACGTAGCCAATGTGGATTTGGGCACATTTATTTGTTACGAAATTGCTTATTCCGGTTTAGTACGGCAAGCATTGCAAGACCATGCTCAGTTATTATTAACCATAAATGATGATGCTTGGTTCGGGCATTCTTTTGCTTTAGCTCAACATCTACAAATTGGTCAGTTTCAAGCCTTAGCTACCGGACGCTATTTAGCTTTCCTAAGCAATACTGGCCTAACAGCAATCGTGACACCTAAAGGAAAAATTATAGCGCAACTTCCTGCCTTCGAGAGCGGTGTACTAACCAGCTTGATCTATAAAAGTGTCGGTTTAACTCCCTGGGTGTATCTAGGCGATGGTCCCATTATTATCTTTTTAGTAGGATTATGTATCTTATGTTACGCTTATCGAAAAGGTTATACTTAGTCCGATATACTTCGGTTAATTCAGGCTCACAGACTCAAGCCTTATCCAAACGGCTATCATATAAAACAAGGTATTAGCCACATGCAAGAACAATATCAACCATTAGCACTTGAAGCTGACATCCAAAAATTTTGGGAAGAGCATCAATGTTTCAAGGTCACTGAAGATCTTAATAAAGAAAAATTTTATTGCCTCTCTATGTTTCCCTACCCTAGCGGTCATTTACACGTAGGTCATGTTCGTAATTATGTGTTGGGTGATGTCATTGCGCGCTATCAGCGCATGCTAGGTAAAAATGTTTTGCACCCCATCGGTTGGGATGCTTTTGGATTACCTGCTGAAAATGCTGCGATCGAAAAAGGAATACCACCCGCCAAATGGACTTATGCCAACATTGAGCATATGCGTAAACAATTTAAACAACTCGGCTTAAGTTTTGATTGGAGTCGAGAAATTACTACGTGTAAACCCGATTATTACCGATGGGAGCAATGGCTTTTTATTCAATTACTTAAGAACGGCTTAGCCTATAAAAAAAACGCCGTGGTGAATTGGGATCCTGTTGATAAAACCGTATTAGCGAATGAACAAGTGATTGATGGTCGCGGTTGGCGTTCTGGTGCACTTGTAGAACGTAAAGAAATTCCGCAATGGTTTTTAAAAATCACCGATTATGCCGATGAATTATTAAATGACCTTGATACTTTAGAAGCATGGCCTGATGAAGTCAAAACCATGCAGCGCAATTGGATAGGTCGATCTCAAGGCTTAACGATTCAGTTTACAGTTGATCATCCTGCATTAGACTCGATTGAAGTTTTTACTACCCGTCCTGACACTCTATTTGGCACTACTTTTATCGCGGTTTCGCCTCAGCATCCGATTGCACACTATGTCGCCAAGCACGATCCCAAGTTGCAAGCTATCATTGCCCGTTATCAACAAATCCCAACATCTGAAGAAGCCACTGCGCATTTAGAAAAGAAAGGTTTTAGCACTCAACTCAACGCCTGCAATCCACTGACTAAGGAAAATTTGCCGATATGGATTGCCAACTTTGTCAAAACTGACTATGGCTCGGGAGCGATTATGGGAGTGCCTGCTCACGATGAGCGCGATTTTGAATTCGCAAAGAAATATGATCTACCAATACGCCCGGTCATACTATCCGCTCAGTCACACGATTATCAGTCAGCTGCGCTTATTTCGCATACTGGAACATTAATGAATTCGGGTCCTTATACCGGATTAAGTGTTGAATTAGCCTCTGTAACGATTGCAAAACAATTAATAAAAGAAAAAACCGCTGTGCATACCACCCATTACCGACTTCGTGATTGGGGTGTTTCACGTCAACGTTATTGGGGAACACCTATTCCTATTATTTACTGTCCTACTTGTGGTGTAGTTCCTGTTCCAGAAGAAGATTTACCTGTTGTACTTCCGGAAAGCATAGAATTTAAGGGCGTTGGTTCGCCTTTAAAAAATATGCCTGAGTTTTATCAAACCCACTGTCCTACGTGTAAACAGCCAGCCACCAGAGAAACAGATACTCTAGATACGTTCGTCGAATCTTCATGGTATTACGCACGTTTTGCCTGCCCGACGCAAAACAGAGCCATGTTAGATGACAGAGCAAAATATTGGACGCCTGTTGATCATTACATTGGCGGCATTGAACATGCGGTATTACATTTACTCTATGCGCGTTTTTTTCATAAAGTATTACGCGATTTAGATTTACTGAATTCTAATGAACCCTTTACACGCTTGCTGACACAAGGCATGGTGCTCAAAGACGGCGCAAAAATGTCTAAATCTAAGGGAAATACTGTCGATCCTGCCAAACTGATGTCACAGTATGGAGCGGATACTTTACGATTATTTATTTTATTCGCGGCCCCTCCTGAGCAGTCCTTAGAATGGTCTGATGCAGGTGTCGAAGGCGCTTATCGATTTTTAAAACGTTTATGGGCTTTAGCGTATGGCAATTCTTGGATAATGGAACTCAATGAAACGCATAAACATAGTTTCACACAGGCCATCGATTGGACAAAAATTCCAAATGAATATCGTAGTTTACGTCGGCAAATTCATGAGATTTTACAAGTTGCGCGCAATGATTATGAACGGCAACAATTTAATACCGTTATTGCCAGTTGCATGAAACTTTTGAATACGCTACAAACAGCCAGCCATTTATTACACTCTACTAATGATGATGATGCAGCACTCACGCTTAAACATTTAATCTGGCAAGGTTTAAGCATATTACTACGCTTACTAGCCCCTATCGTTCCCCATATAGCTCATGCTTTATGGAAGGAACTCAAATTTTGCGGTTTAATTAGTAAGGCACAATGGCCGAAAGTGGCGGCTGATGCTTTAACCGTTGAAAAAATTGATTGGGTGATACAAGTAAATGGTAAATTACGTGCACAATTATCACTTGATATACACTATAACGATGAAACACTGAAAGCGATTATTCTTAATGACCCCCAAATCAAACGTTATACTGAAAATCAAACGATTAAAAAAATCATTATAGTCCCCAAAAAATTAGTTAATATTGTCATTTAAAATGAGTATACTCACAGCAATGGGATTTTTGGCAATGCGCCGCGAGAATGAAGCAACCTTCATTTATCAAGATACATGAGGATTGCGAATTGAGTGGCAACACAGACAAAAACTCAAGTGCGAAGAGTATATTTATGACGACTCGTTGGTACCCGTTATTATTTAGTCTTATTTTTAGCTTCATGCTAACTGCTTGTGGCTTTCAATTAAGAGGTCATTGTGAGTTTTCCTTACCTTTTCATACGCTTTCTTTGGAATCTGATCAGCCCTATAGCAGTTTCACCAAAGAACTACAAAAAGCATTAGCGGCGGCAGGTGTTCATACCGCACTCGCGACTCCAGCATCCCCCCGGTTAAAAATCCTTGCACAAAACTTTACTCGCACGACTACCAGCCTAGGAAATGCTGGACAAACAACCACTTATTTGCTTGTTTATAATATTTTATTTCAGATCATAGATTGTAAGGGCCATGTTTTATTGGCACCACAATTAATACAAGCCACACGAACCTTTTCGATTACTTCCAATCAACTTGCCGGTGATCTGAATACGGAAACTGATTTACAAGAAAATATGCAGCAGGATGTTATTCAACAACTGTTAATTCGTTTAGGTTCCCCAGAGTTACGCCAGCAGCTTCGCTGCAGTACTTGCCCTCAGCAATGATCTATTCGATCTCTTGCATAAGCAAGTGATAGGCTTGAGTTCGAGGCGAACGATAATCGAGGACCGAAGTTTACATAAGTAAATGAGGACCACAGAGTAACGTTTAACGATGAAATCAAGCTTATAACGCAGGTTATGAAAGAGATCTATTATGCAATGTCGATACGAACAATTACATCAGCAATTAAATAAACCTGATTTAGCATCGATTTATTTTGTCGCCGGCGAAGAAATAGTATTAATTCAAGCAGCTTGCAACGCCATACGCCTAGCAGCAAAAAACGCAGGTTTTATTGATCGACAAGTATTTTATGCCGACGCGCATTTTAATGCTTCCTCGCTGATTGGCTGTATGAATAATTATGGACTATTTGCAGACCGACAACTGCTAGAACTACATCTATCACAAGGCTACTCTGAAGCTATTACACAAACGCTCACACTCTATGCTAAAAACCCTCCCTCCAATAAACTTTTACTCATAATAGCCGGGAAGCTAGATCGTCGCTTACAGCAAACTACTTGGTTTAAAAGTATTGATAAGGTAGGTTTAGTCATTCCCATATGGCCCCTGCAAACCTCACAATTATTTAGATGGGTAACAGAACGTTTTCACGCCATGGGTTTAAAAGCAGAAAAAGCGGCTATTGAATGCCTGATTTTTGCTACCGAAGGAAATTTATTAGCGACCGCGCAAACAATAGAGAAACTTAGTTTATATTTTAACGAAAAAGCTAATGTCATTACGACTGACATGATAACGCAAGCACTCAGCGACAGCGCACGATTTGATCCTTTCAAACTAACCGATGCTGCATTAGAAGGAGACTCTGAACGTTGTTTACGCATCTTAGCGCACCTAAAAGAGGAAGGTGTAGAACCTTTATTAATTTTATGGGCACTGAGTCGCGAATGTCGATTATTAGCTTCTTTTGCCTATAAACTTAAGCAAGGCCAAAATTTAATAACGCTTTTTAAAGAACAGCAGGTATGGGAAAAGCGTCAAATATTATTTCAACAAGCCTTAACGCGTCACCCGCTTACGCATTGGTATCGATTACTAGGTCTTGCCAGCCGCATTGACCAACTTATAAAAGGGATAGGTAACGGTCAAGTTTGGAATGCTTTACAGACACTTAGCCTCGAATTTGCAGAGCCCAGCAACACATGATAGGTATATTTGGGGGCAGCTTCGATCCCATCCATTATGGGCACTTACATGTTGCATTAACTCTCTATCAACAGCTCCGTTTGAACGAAGTCCGTTTCATTCCTTGTAAGAATTCAGTTAGTGACAAAAAAATAGTGGCTAGCGGACAACAGCGACTTACCATGCTGCAACTTGCTTTACAACCCTATTCATATTTTTCGATTGACCAAAGAGAACTACGCAGAGCCACTCCTTCTTACATGATAGAAACCTTAGCTTCTCTACGTCTAGAATTAGGGAATACGCCCTTGGGCCTTATTTTAGGATATGATAATTTAGCCACATTAGATCGCTGGCAGCAATGGACCTCGCTAATCGATTATGCACATTTATTAATTGTGCCTAGACCCGATCAGGCTAAATCTTATCCTAAGGAAATCCACGCTTTTGTTGAAAGCTATCAAACTTTGAATCCTTTGTTATTATCTCAACAACCCGCTGGATTATTATTCATGACTGATGTAAAAGCTTTACCCATCTCGGCCACTTACATACGCCAGACCATTGCGAGTGGTAATTACCCTGTTGGTTTATTACCTCCTGCCGTCCTGGATTACATTTTGGAACAAAAGTTATATTTATGATACAACCTACTTTAAATAAAGATCTGCAAACTGACCTAGTCAATTTATTAGAAGATCACAAAGCAAAAAATATTACCGTCCTCGATGTCAGTAAAATTACTGACATTACCGATCTGATGATCATTTGCACCGGAAACTCTAATCGGCATGTTAAAACCTTGGCACAATATTTAATCTCAGCAGCCAAAGCCAAAGGCATGACCATCTATGGGATTGAAGGTGAGAAGGAAGGGGAATGGGTATTGATCGATTTAGTCGATGCAATTATCCATATCATGCTACCTCAAGAGCGTGAATTTTATAATCTTGAAAAGTTATGGAGCCAACCCTAGAGAACCATGATCCTTCATCTAATTGCCGTAGGAAGCCGATGCACCTCATGGGCAGAAGCGGGTTTTCAAGATTATCAGAAACGTTTACCGGCGGAATGTAAGCTTAATTTAATAAGTATACCGCTCAGTAAACGTAATAAAAATTCTCAAATCTCTAAACACGTTGCCGAAGAAGAAAAAAAAATATTAGCTGCCATTCCCAAGCGCTCTCGTGTCATTGCTTTAGACGTCAAAGGACAGATGTGGAATACTCAACAATTGGCGCAAACTTTACAACAGTGGCAGCTAGAAAGACAAGATGTCAGTTTGTTAATTGGTGGCCCTGATGGTTTAGGTGACACTTGTATAAACCATGCTGAGCGTATTTGGTCACTCTCCCGTTTGACACTTCCGCATGCATTGGTTCGAATTGTTGTAGCAGAGCAATTGTATCGCGCTTGGAGTCTATTAAGTAATCATCCTTATCACCGAGAATAGAATTTACTCTTCGCACTTGAATATGTGATTGCTTTTTAAAATAAATGAAAATGATAGATTAGCTGTAACACTATCCAAGCATACACACCCGCCATTAAATCATCGACCATGACGCCTATTCCACCCGGCATTTTGCGATCTATCCAAGCGATAGGCCAAGGTTTCACAATATCAAACAAACGAAATAAAACAAAACCAATCGCTATCCATAACCAACCTTTCGGCGCAGCAAACATAGTTAAACCGAATCCACATATTTCATCCCAAACTATCCCTGAATAATCATGCACACCTATGCCTCGCTCTGTAATGTCGCAAATCCATACTCCTATCAAAGTGGCGAATAGCAAAACCAATCCGTAATTTACTAAAGAAAAGGACTGTATGAAATAATACAAGGGAATAGCAACTAATGTTCCACAGGTACCCGGCGCAAAAGGTGATAGTCCAGCACCAAAACCAAAAGCAATTAAGTAGATAGGATGACTAAATACCTTGCGCACTAGATCCTTTTGCATAATTTTCTCACATAAGTACCATATATAGTTTACTCGTCATTGCGAGCGCGGAGCGCGCGGCAATCTACTGGATGCCACGCTCATCACATTCGCTCGCCATGACGGTGTTTTCCCGGTTTTCACCCTTGGCGTATCATTTTATCCGCGAAACTCTTGGAAAAAGATTATATACTGATTAGAAGCCACGGCGAACAGATAACAGCGCTAATTATTAGATAAAATGTTGAAATCCGGTTTTATCAATACTAAAAGTTGCTCCATTGTTCCCAAGCAATATTAGTCCAGGTTCTTTTTTAATAGTCCCTATACAGGTATAGCCTGTATTCAATGCGGTTAAATGTTGTTGTAAGGTCCTTTCATGCGATTCTGGCACGGTAAAACATAATTCATAATCGTCTCCTGAATTTAACGCCAATTGCCATGCTCTTTCAGGTGGTAAAGCTCGCAGACTATCTGATAAAGGAAGTTTTTCTAATTGCAGAATCGCACCTACTTGATTGGCAGACAAGATATGTCCCAAATCGGCCGCTAATCCATCTGAAACATCAATAGCACTGCTTGCAATATTCCTTAGCGCTAAGCCTATCTCGACTCGAGGTTCTGGTCGGTGTAAACGCTGCATGACTGCAAGAATTTGTGAAGATGTTAGTTCTAAGCAATCTTTTTTATTTATTGTTTCTAGCGCCAAACCTGCATCACCTAGGGTTCCAGTGACATAAATGCGATCACCTGGGCGTGCTCCGATACGACATAAAGCTTTTCCCGGCGGAACAAACCCCAAAGCTTGAACGGTAATTGTAAGTGGCCCTTGCGACATATCTCCCCCTACCAATTGCAATCGGAAACGTTGCATTAAGGGGAAAAAGCCGTCGGTAAATTTTCGGAGCCAAATTTCATTGGCGTTAGGTAAAGTAAGTGCCAATAATATCCAGGCTGGTTCAGCACCCATTGCAGCGAGATCACTCAAATTAACGGCTAATGCTTTATATCCAATATCTGCGGGGGGTGTATTTTCAGGAAAATGTCGACCTGATACTAATGTGTCGGTACTTGCCACCAACTGTTGGCCAAGTGGCATTTGCAATAAAGCAGCATCGTCGCCTATGCCTAAAACAACATCTTTACGATTACTTGTTTCTTGATTAAAAAAATGTTGAATACAATCAAATTCATTAAAAGACATTATTAATTGATGATGAGAAAATAATTATCAATTATTTACATTCCGTAGGGCGATTTTTTTTTGCTAGTAAATGTAAAATTCCATTAACATATTTATAACTATCGGTAGCACCAAACATTTTTGCCAGCTCGATAGATTCATTTAAAACCACTTTATAAGGGACTTCGGCACATTGAAGTAATTCATAAGCAGCCAATCTTAAAATTGCCAGTTCTACCAAATCTAATTCTTTTAGTGGACGATCGAGACATTCCTGTAAATGCTTATCTAATGAGATTTGATCCTGTAAGACTCCTTGAACTAACAAAAGAAAAAAAGCAGTATCTACACTCACCATTTCCTCTTGATGCAAAAATCTAGCTTGAATAACAGAAAATTTTTCCTGCGTTAAATGCCATTGATAAATGGCTTGCATAGCAAAACGTCGTGCGCGTTGTTTTGGCTTAAAATTATTATTTTTTTTCGATTTCAGTGTCATGAGCTTGTTTTTTATTAGCAGAAATATCTTGTTTTAATTGTTCAATCGCTTGATTGAATGCCTGTATATCTTGAAAGCTACGATACACCGAAGCAAATCTTACATAAGCGACGGGGTCTAAATCACACAGCTCTTCCATAACCCACTCACCAATTTGTCGAGAAGAAATTTCACGTTCTCCCAAGGAGCGTAATTTTTTCATTAAACGTAAAATTATCGCCTCCACTTGCTCGCTGGAAATCGGTCTTTTTTCTAGGGCTTTGAGCATGCCCGCTCTTAATTTTTCCTGATCAAATGCACTGCGTGTATTATCACGCTTGACCACGCGCGGCAATCCTAGCTCAGCCGATTCAAAGCTACTAAAGCGTTCATTACATTGTAAACACTCACGACGACGCCTGACCTGCTGGCCATCACTACTCAGACGTGAATCGATCACCTTAGTATCTGCTTCATTACAAAATGGACAAAACATCATTGTTTCTCTAGAAAAAGATTTCTGAGCTCCG
>CANJLU010000003.1 GCA_947475085.1 Coxiellaceae bacterium | reverse complement strand
TGTTTTACCCGAAGTAATTATCAACCCTTGCACCGATTCATTATGAGTTATTTCTTTAATGATCGAACATAATTCTGTTAATACATTTTTATCTAAGTTATTGCTAGAGCTATTTTTTTTATCCAAATACAGCCAAAGAATGTGTTCTTTTTGCTGCAATTGCCAATTTAAATAGCCTACTTCCATCAAAGTGCTCCAGTTTTAGTTATACTCTTCGCACTTGAATTTTTGCCTGTGTTACCACTCAACTCGCAATCCTCATGTATCTTGAATACACTACGGTTGCTTCATTTTCGCGGCGCCTTGGCAAAAATCCAATTGCTATGAGTATGTATCAATATTTTCCAGTAACAACGCTCCACCTTGTCCGCCACCGATACAAAGTGTTGCCACACCAAAACGTGCTTGTTTTCTTTTTAAGATATGTGCCAAATGTAAAACAAGCCGTGCTCCACTAGCTCCCACAGGATGGCCCATAGCAACCGCTCCACCATCTATGTTAAGTTTTGCTTGATCGAGCTTGCCTAAAGCTTCAGTTAAGTTCAGCTGATTTATACAATAATCAGTATCTTGCCAAGCCGCCAAACATGCCAAAACCTGACCTGCAAATGCTTCATTAATTTCCCAAAAATCGATATCTTTAAAAGTAAGTGCTTGTTTTTTTAAGAGCATTGCTACGGCATGCACCGGACCCAAACCCATTTCACTCGGATCTACACCCGCCCATACCACATCCACTATGCACGCTAAAATCGGTAATTGATATTTCTGTACGGCCTCTTCACTCGCCAAAATTAAAAAAGCGGAGCCATCGGTAACTTGAGAACTATTTCCTGCGGTAACCAGGCCAAAAGGTTTATCAAAAAAAGGTTTAAGTGAGGCTAATTTTTCTAAACTCGTATCACGACGCAAACCATTATCGAAAGAATAATAAAGATTTTGTTTGTCATAAATCGGATTGATTTCATCCTTAAAAACTCCAGCATCTTGCGCCGCTGCTAAACGTTGGTGGCTTTGCAAAGCAAATGCATCCATTTCTTCACGCGTAATCCCAAAACGATGCGCAATAACCTCTGCGGTTTGCCCCATCCCTAAACCCACAATAGGATCAGTTAAACCATGTAATAAAGCAATAACTGGTTTTATATAGTTTAATTTAAATTGAGTCAGTAGTTTTAAACGCGCTACAAAAGTTTTAGCTAAATTCCATTTAGCAAACCAAGTAGTCATTTCTTGACTAAGCAATAGGGGAGCTTGACTCATTGCTTCTGTACCACCTGCTAATACTAAATTGTATCTCCCACAAGCGATATCTAAGGCTGCACTGTCTAAAGCTTGCATACCTGAAGCACAATTCCGTTGCACAGTATAAGCAGGTACAGCTTTACCACAACCCAAACGTAATGCAATCACTCGACTAATATTAGCCTCGTCAGGATTTGGCATAACACAGCCGGTAACCACTTCATCCAGTTGATCAGGTGTAAATGCTTGGCGTGCTAATAAATAACGTCCCGCTTGTACAGCCAAATCAGAAGCTGAAAAATTTCCAGGGACTCCACGTACTTTCAGCCAGGGGGTACGCATGCCATCCACGATATAAACTGACCGTGCAAAATCTGATCGATCAAGTGCTTGCATAAATTTTTCCTGTGCGTTTTCTCTCTTACATGGAACTAATTAATAGTTAATGTCATTTTAATATACCTGCTGTCATTGAATCTGCAAGTTAACTTATGATTTATATCACCTAAAAAGCATCTACTTGCATAGCATCTTGCTGAAATTTCTGTGCTTTAAGAAATTGTTCAACTTCGGCATGAGTAAGAATTTTTTTCGTTAAAGCAGATTCTAGTTGTTGCTCAATATCTAAATCTCGATTAAGCCCTTGTTTTTTTAATTTTTCACGAATGGGTTGCGCCTTGATAAATTCATTAAAGGCTATCTCAATGCGCCCGGTTGGGTCTTCTGGTTTTTTTCCTAAATAACAATCCTGGGTTATACGATCGCGAAATTTACCAATTTTGGCCATCACAGCCACCAATTGCATATCTTGTTTGTCAGTAGGTAATTGATAAGATCGTCCTAAGGGAAAAATAATAAATTTTAGTAGCTTAGCTACTAAAGGTTTAGGAAAATTATTAAAAAATTTCTCAAACGAATATTGAATATGATAAAGGCAATAATTTAATCCCCAACGTGCATAAGCATCATCTTCTTTGGACGAAGGATATTCTTGTACATAACGAATGACGCTGGATGCTATATAAAGATAACTCAAAACATCGCCCAAACGTGCCGATAAGCGTTCCTTACGTTTTAAATTTCCACCCAATATTATCAAAGTAAAATCAGTGACTAAGGCTAAAGCTGCCGATAAACGAGAAATTTGTCGATAATAGTAGCTGAATCTCTTTATTGGCGTTTTTACAAAAAAATGGCCTAAGCCGAAAGCCAATAGAAATGTTTTAAATAAATTTTTTATAGTATAAGAAAAATGCTGCATTAAAAGTTTATCCAAACCAGAAATATCTTTTGTTTCAACGGCTTGCATTTCATCCCTTAAATAGGGATGACAACGTACCGCCCCTTGACCAAATAAAATAAGATTGCGGGTTAAAATATTCGCGCCTTCCACAGTAATTGATATTGGTATAGCAATATAACCTTGAGCCAAATAATTACGCGGGCCCATTTGGATACCGCGTCCACCATGGATATCCATCGCATCATTAACAATGGTGCGTGCAAATTCTGTCATATGGTATTTTGCTATTGCAGAGGCTAACGCCGGCTTTAGTGAAGCATCGACGGCAGTCACAGTAAATCGACGCGTCGCTTCAATTAAATAAGTGAGTCCCGCTATTCTTGCTAAAGCTGCCGCTACACCTTCGAAATGCGCAATCGATAGATGAAATTGCTGTCTTAGAACACTATAAGCACCTGTCATACGGTAAGCTAATTGGGCTTGTGCCGCGCTGACGGCAGGTAATGAAATTCCACGACCTATAGATAAACATTCCATCAACATACGCCAACCTTGTCCTAACATTTTCTCGCCACCAATAACAAAGCTGATAGGAATAAAAACGTTTTTGCCTGTAATAGGGCCATTCATAAAAGCTAAACCCATCGGAGAATGCCGTTTACCAATTTCAACACCCGTTATTGAGGAAGGTACCAAGGCAACCGTAATCCCTATTTCTTTTTTTCCTCCTAACAATTGATCGGGATCGCTTAGTTTAAAAGCGACACCTATAACCGTAGCGATTGGGGCCAAAGTAATGTAACGTTTATTAAAATTGAGTCGTATGCCTAATATTTCTTTATCTTGATAAGTTCCCTTACAGACTATTCCATTATCTTTAAGTGCAGCTGCATCGCTACCCGCATCCACAGAAGTTAATGCAAAACAAGGGATTTCTTCTCCTCTAGCAAGCCTAGGCAAGTAATAATCTTTTTGCTCTTCTGTCCCATAATGAAGTAATAATTCAGCAGGACCAAGGGAATTTGGAACTAAAGCATTGACCGCTGCACTAACCGATCGTGTCGCTATTTTTAATACTATAGATGAATGTGCTAAAGCAGAAAAACCTAATCCTTCATATTTTTTTGGGATGACCATGCCAAAAAATTTGTGTTTTTTTAAAAAGTCCCAAACTGAAATGGGTAAATCATGCTCCACTGTTAAAATATTAAAATCATTAAGCATACTACAAAGCGTTTCTACTTGATCATTGATAAAAATTTCTTCTTCGCGAGTTAGATTTGATAAGGAAATATTATGTAAGGCTTTCCAATTTGGCCTGCCACGGAATAAATCCTTTTCCCACCACATATCACCGGCTTCTAGAACAATTTTTTCTGTTTCGCTAATAGGAGGAAGTATGCTGCTTAAATACGCTAAAAAAGGTTTGACTAAAAAAAATTGTCGCAATGGAGTTACACACAGCAGCATTATCAAGACTAAAATAAAAAAACCAAAACTAAGGATTATCGACATAGTAGTTACTCCCATTAATAACTTTAAGATGAACTACTTAATTCTCGCCATGAACTACGACCAGATTTTGCCAATGTAGGGTCTCCATGTAGACAAACAGTTTTTGCTTTTATTGCATAATTAGTTTTTAGTGTAAGCATCCCTTCGCTCATTTTCTTTGCTTGTACAATAACATCATAAAAATAAGCTAATCTTTGATTAATACAATACTGTGTTTTATGTCTTCTAAATTCCGCATTAATTTGAAAACCCGCGTAATTGTAATTTTCATGTAAAGCAGAAAGAGCGTCTGAAAGCGTTGCAAGTCGATGTTCGATTAACTTTAATCCCGCTTCCGCAGCTTGGAACTGCTGTGCAGCAATAACCCAATTTTGACTCATACGTAATTCTAAATAAGAACTATTTAATATCGATAAGGTCATTACAGACATGATAAAAAGAAAAAATAATACCATTACTAATATAAATCCTTGTTGTTTACACTCTTTATTGCCATCGAATATCAAAATTTTGTATCTCTTCTTACTTTAGGTGTATCTATACCGCTCGTACTTGAAGATGCAAACAATTAAAATAATTTACTCGTCATTGCGAGCGCGTAGCGCGCGGCAATCCAGGAAAAACCGCGCAAACTGGATGGCCACACTCATTCCATTCGCTCGCCATGACGGCGATTTTTTTATCGCTTGAAAATATCGCCTAAACATCATCGTTCACGTAGTCCTATTACTTGCTTCCATTCTCGTTGCAGTAGTTTGGCATCTGTCAATAATAGTCTAATTTCTACGCTACGTGCATCTGTCCAATGTTTTACCTCATTTGCATCCCTATAAGATAAAGTTCCATCGATATTTTTCATGCCTAATCGTATCGACATTCTCTTTATCCCTTCTATTAATTCTATGGGCTTATAAAAAGATTGATTTAAATTACGTCGATATAAAGCATAAATTCGTTGTCCAGTTTCACTCATACGTCCTGTATCAGCAATGTAGTAAACAATCTTGTTTAGATAGCCAATTTCACTTTCTATTTGATAGTTATAAGTCAGATGAATATTATTCCAATGAACCAGCTCGGCATGTTGACAATCGCTGATGAGTAAAATATCTCTAGGTCGAAATAATTTTTTATGTAGCAAAATAATATGGCTAGATTTTGCTTCTTTTATCGGAAATGTATCGGGATCAAGAAATTGTATCAAAATGGCATCGCTATCCTTTTGATATCGAGCGAGCTTAGGTAAGCTTAATTTTGCTGTATTAGCTCCTTTATGCCAAACAACTAAGCTATCGCTTATTAAATGTCTATTTAGTGGCAAAGCCTCGATTAAACGTACACAACCAACAAAACCCGCCATACGAATATCATGACTAAGCAAATAAAAAGCCATTCGTGCTTTAGTTGAAATAGTATTCAAACTCTGGGTTAACCGATAAATATTTTTGCTATAAATAAAAATATTTATCATTCCCATACTGAGAAATAAAGACAAACTTATTGCTATCATTAATTCCAACAAACTGTATCCTTGTTCTATCCTTTTCATGCCCTGAATAATAAATTGAGAGAGGATGGAAATTTAGAAAAGCTAGAGAACCATTGAATGTTGCTTTGATAATTAGATAAATTAAGTTTTAAGACGGACCCCTTTCCTTTTGGAAAGCTTTCTTGTACCTCTTTTTTCCATAGAGTTACTACTTGCTGCAAACAAAACGACCGAGACGCACAAATTGCAAAATTCTCAGCCAATTCTATATTCTTTAAATCAGCCAAATTGATTAGGTATGCATGTTCACTCGCTTGCAGAGCGATCAATTGGGCTCGAGCAAAACCTAATAGACTAAAGCTTAATATTGCCGCAGCAACCATGACTTCGATTAAACTAAATCCTTGTTGATGACTTAATAGCATTGAATTTACATTCCTATTCTATACCTTCTTCGCAGTTGAATAAGTGACCGCTCAATTCGCGATCTTCTTCGCTGCACTTTCCCAAAAATCCCCTTGCTATGAGTGTAACTTTAACATTTCCTTTTAAATTATTATATTATGAATAATTTAATTATTCAATAAAACATTTAAGCGCTTTCTTTTTTTAGTCTTTAATAGTAGACTTCAGCGCCTTGAGATTTTTATAACAATAAGAAAGAGTTTTTCGACTATGAAAAAGAAAATAATCAGTGTCCTTATCAGTGCCATATTATTGACAGCTTGTGCTGGCAAGACGCCAAATCCAATTCCTCAACGCCAACCAGGTGATGAAACTCTGAGCTGTAGTGCATTAAAGCAAGAGTTAATGGATAACCAAACCAAAATTACCGGCCTTATTCCTAAACAAAATAAAACCGGCAAAAATGTTGGTTTAGGCATTGCAGGGGCTTTTTTAATTGTTCCTTGGTTCTTTATGGACTTTTCAGATGCTGAACGTATAGAAATTCAGTCTTACCAATTACGTGACAATTGGCTACGTACCCTTTCTGCTCAGAAAAAATGTTCCGCTTTACCGCCCGCTATTAAGTTTCAAGGGCAATAAAAACGATTATTTATCTCGCCCCATCGTTACCGATAGGGTGAGATAAAAATTCAAATAATAAGAAGAGGATTTTATTTCTTATTATTTTTACAGCGATTCAATAAAAATTGCACTATTAAAGATACTGGTCGACCTGTCGCCGTTTTTTCTGGCCCACTTTTCCAAGCAGTTCCAGCAATATCTAGATGTGCCCACTGCAGATTTTGAGTAAATCGAGATAGGAAACAAGCTGCGGTAATACTCTTGCCCCCACCTATACCGACATTCGAAATATCGGCTACATTACTATCAATTTGTTGTTGGTATTCTTCCCATAATGGTAATGGCCATACTCTATCTTGACTTTGTTGACCTGCTTTCTCAATTTCCAGTGCAAGTTCCATATTATTGCTCATCATACCTGTCGCAACTGCACCTAAGGCAACAATTATAGCACCTGTCAAAGTAGCCATATCAATAACCACATCAGGATTAAAACGTTCGCTATAGGTTAAGGCATCAGCCAAAATTAGGCGTCCTTCCGCATCCGTGTTAATAACCTCAACACTCAGTCCCGATAATGTTTTTATCACATCGCCAGGCTTTACTGCACTACCACTTGGTAAGTTTTCAGTTAATGGCATTATACCCACTACATGCAGTGGTAACTTTAGTTCAGCAATAGTTTTTAGTATCCCCATTACACTAGCCGCACCTGACATATCATATTTCATTTCTTCCATACCAGCAGCGAGCTTTAAGCAAATCCCACCTGAATCAAACGTAACCCCTTTCCCAACTAGGACGACTGGTTTTTGTTCCACCGCTCCTCGATATTCTAAAGTAATAAACTTGACGGGTTCGGCGGAACCCTGCGCGACGGCTAATAGCCCACCCATCCCTGCTTTTTTTATCGCCGCTTCGTCTAGTATGTTAATCGTAAGCCCAGCTTCAGTCGCTAGCTTTTTGGCTGATTCAGCCATGATACTGGGCGTGCATAAATTCGCTGGGAGGTTGGCTAGGTCTTTAGTTAACTTTATCCCTTTGGTAATTGCTGTAGCCTGTTGTATTGTTTCAGTGATTTTCGCTGATTCTTGCGAATTCGGAAGATTAAAAATAAACCTCTTCGGTGGTGACATTGTATTTTTTTTATCCGTTTTTAATTCATCAAAGCAATAAAAACAATCTTCGATGAGCTCGATGCTCTGACGTATCTGTTTCGCAAGATCACACGCTTTCACAGAAATATCGGTCAAAAAACTTGTTATTTCATCAACTTGCAGAGACTTCAGGGCACATGCCATACAAGCAATAATTTTACGAAAATCCATTATGGATAAATTGGATGCTTCCCCGCAATAAACAAGTAGGACTCGTGGCGCAGCTATCCCAGGAACATTGTAAAGCATGAGGTTTCTACCGCATTCTTCCAATAAATCGCCTTGATCTAAAATTTTTTGGATATATCCCTGGCTATGTTTATTTAATAGCTGAGCAGATTGAGAAAGCTGCTTACCTTGAAAAGTACTGACAATTAAACAATCACTGGTTTGTTTAATCAAATCAATTGAATTGATAGAATATTGCATAGCTACCTCAAATTATTTTATTAGCCAACCAGTTTACCTAAATTATACTTATTTGCTAGATTCAATACCCTCTTTATGAAATAATTTAGGCTCTTCTATTTTTAACCTAAAAAATGATTCTTTTTCGTTATCTAACTCGAGAGATTCTCACTAGCGTTTCTCTCATTACTAGCCTTTTATTCCTTATTTTAATGAGTAATGAATTTGTTCATTACCTTAATCAGGTAGCAGGCGGGAAATTTTCGGCCAGTATTTTATGGGAACTGATAATCCTCGAATCTCCTCGTTTTTTAGCGATACTTCTACCTTTTAGCTTATTTCTTGCCATATTATTCACTTATGGCCGCCTTTATGCCGATTATGAGATGACGGTCCTTAATGCATGTGGGTTTAGTCTAGGTCGGTTAACGCGTTTAAGTCTACCCTTTATTTTCCTTCTAACCTTTATAGTCGCAGGTTTAAATTTATGGTTAAACCCATTTTTATTAAGTTATCGAAATAAACTCCTGAATCAAACGGGGACAGCGGTAGAATTACAAACTGTACAACCTGGTAGTTTTCAACAAACAAATGGGGGGCATCGCATTGTTTATGTGGAAAGTGTCTCTTCAGATCACAAATCAGTAAAAAATATTTTTCTGGCGCAAACAAACCCACAAAAATTACCCTCTGAAATTACACCTTGGACTATTCTTAGTGCCAACAGTGGTTATCAAATGATCAACCCTGCTACCAAAGAGCCTTTTTTTGTCGCAGTAAATGGCAAGCGCTACCAGGGAATACCCGGACAAACAGAATATTATATTACGCAGTTTCTTAAATATGGAATACGTATTGATTTAGATACTACTGCGACTAATAAACAACAAGATGCTTTGTCGAGTATTACTTTATGGAATGCGAGTCAAGCTAATAAACCAAATTACTTTTCTGAACTACAATGGCGACTTTCAGCTCCTATTTCGATTTTACTTTTGGCGTTGCTGGCCATACCTTTGAGTCGAGTTAACCCGAGACAAGGAAAGTATTTACATATATTACCGGCCATAATCATTTATATTATGTACCTTAATTTATTACTGGTAGGACGTAATTGGATAGAAAATGCTGATATCTCTTACCGCTGGGGTCTCTGGTGGATACATGGTCTGCTCATTCTTACCATCATATTTGCCTGGTGTTATGCTTTAGGATGGAATAGGGTCAAATATCACTTATTCCGTTTAGTTAAGCTAAGACCATGAAAATCATCGATCGCTACTTAGGTAGAACCATTATTAGTACAACTCTTTCTGTACTTGGAATATTGTTAGTATTATTTTCTCTGATTAAACTAATTAGTGAAACACGCGATATTGGATATGGTCACTATACCTTAGGAAGTGCTTTTTATTATGTACTCCTCACTCTACCATCGCAATTTTACAGCTTTTTTCCAGTCGCTATCTTACTTGGCAGTATTCTTGGTTTAAGTGTTTTAGCAAAACACAGCGAACTGATGATACTACATTCTAATGGTGTGTCTCTTTATCAAATGGCTTGGAGTTTAATCAAAGCGACTTTACTGATGGTTTTTCTGACTGTTTTGATTGGCGAAGGATTAGCACCGCGTGCTGCTCGTCTCGCAGAAAATTATAAATCCTCGCTGACCACAAATGGACAAACCCTGATCACTCAACAAGGAGCTGTTTGGATTCGCGATGGACATTATTATATTTATATACAATCTATTTTGGATCCCGCTCATTTAAATAAAGTAAGTCGTTACCAATTTGATGATAACAATAATTTACTGACAGCGAGCTTTGCCAAACAGGTTAATTATGAAGGGAATGTTTGGAATGCTAGTGATATTGCAACGAGTATAATTAGCTTAAAAAAAATTCAAGCCAAACGTACTGCACATGAAATTTGGCCGTTTTCTTTTAGTCCTAAACTCTTGAATATTTCTATTATAAAACCAGAAGAAATGTCTTTAAGACAGCTGAATGATTATATTCATTATCGTCGGAAAAACCTTTTAAATATCAGTCAATATTCTTTAGCATTTTGGCAACGTATACTACAACCCGCTGCTATTTGGGTTATGCTTTGCTTAGCTATTCCTTTTACTTTTAAACATTTAAGAACTCTAGCTACTAGTTTAAAAACTATTGCAGGAGTCGCAGTAGGATTTGGTTTCTATCTTTTAAATGATTTTTTTGGTCCATTTGCCATCGTCTATCAGTGGCCGCCCTTTTTAGCCGCGCTACTCCCTATACTCATTTTTATGTTCATCGCTATTATACTAATGCGTTGGGCAAGATAAAGTGTATTGACAATTGTGCTAGGATGAGAGAAAAAGGGTTGTTTTTTGAGTATCGTAACGGAGCATACACAGAGTAGGTAAGTAACGAAACGCAGAAAAACAACTTTTTTTCGCCGTCATCGTGCAATTGTCAACACACCCTAAGCTCGAGGTTATTATGCCAACAATATTCCGTATTGCCGTAGCACAATTAAATTTCTTAGTGGGTGATATTAAAGGCAATACACAAATAATTTTAGATAGTATACAAAAAGCCAAACAAGACTCAGTTGACCTATTGATTTTTCCTGAACTTGCATTAAGTGGTTATCCTCCTGAAGATCTACTTTTAAGAGAAGATTTTAAAAAACCAATCCAACATGCCTTAAAAATTATTCAAGAAAAATCTACGGATCTCGCTATTTTATTGGGTCATCCAGATTATCATGCTAAAGAAATTTTTAATGCTGCAAGCCTGATAGAAAATAAAAAAATTGTTAGTACCTACCATAAACAATATTTACCCAATTATGGCGTCTTTGATGAAACCCGTTATTTTAAGCCTGGAAATTCAAATGGTTTATTTACAATAAAAGGGTTGCGTATAGGTATTTTAATTTGTGAAGATCTATGGTACAGCGACCCTTCTTCAGAACTTAAAGAGAATGGTGCACAATTACTAATATGTATCAACGCTTCTCCTTTCGATTATACAAAACCCAAGCAACGTTTACAGGTCATGGATGCTCGCATAAAAGAAACAAATCTGCCTGCCCTTTATGTACATGGCATCAGTGGGCAAGACGATTTAGTTTTTGATGGGGGTTCGCAAGCCTTTGACGCTAAAGGACATCTTGTGGCAGAGGCAGGTTTTTTTACAGAAACATTATGGTTAGTTAATCTCAAAATTAATTCATCGGTTCAATTTATACCACAAGCTCTTTTACCCAAACCTACAATTGATGTAGCCATCTATAAAGCCTTAGTGTTAGCGGTGCGTGATTATGTCAAAAAAAATCATTTCCCAGGGGTATTAATTGGCCTATCCGGCGGTATAGATTCTGCATTAGTATTAGCTATTGCGGTAGATGCTTTAGGTAAAGATCGTGTTCATGCAGTCTTTTTACCTTCTCGTTATACCTCCAAAGTGAGTCAAGAGATTGTACAGACACTGGTTGGACAATTAAGGATAAAATTGAGTGTATTTTCTATTGAACCAAGTTTTTCGGCTTGTTTAAGCACGCTAAATCTCGATCCGAAACATCCTCCTACAGGGCTTGCTACTGAAAATATCCAAGCACGCTGCCGTGCTATTTTACTCATGGCGTTATCTAATCAAGAAGGAAGTTTGCTTTTAAATTGTACGAATAAAAGTGAGCTAGCTGTGGGTTATGGTACTTTATATGGCGATATGGCCGGTGGATTTTCTGTACTAAAGGACGTCTCTAAAACTCGCGTTTATCAATTAGCGAGATACCGTAACCAGGATGGTATTTTTCCTGATTTGTTATTAACGCGTCCGCCCACGGCTGAACTCGCTGAAAATCAAAAGGATGAAGACACACTTCCACCTTATACGCAACTCGATCCAATTTTAGAACTTTACATAGAACAAGATAAAAGTATAGATGATATTGTTAAAGCAGGATTTGCGAAAGAAACAGTGCAAAGAGTTATTAATTTAGTTAACAAAAATGAATATAAACGCCGTCAATTAGCACCCGGTCCTCGCATAACGCCCAGAGCTTTTGGCAGAGAGCGCCGTTACCCGATTACTTCAGGTTTTTTATCAACATGAGTAACTGCGCATAATTTTTACATTCATACTAATTGGATTTTTGCCAAATACCGTATGCAACGATCTGCAACAACGTACACATGAGAATTATGAGTTGCACAGCAACACAGTCAATGTCAAGCACGAAGAGTATAGTTAAATAGTTACATAATCCGCGTCGGGATAATTTAACCTAAACACTGCCAGACTCTGACTTGCTAATTCTTCTAAGCCCAAAATACGATAAGCCTTAATCATAATAATCAAAGCTTTTTTGACTTCTGGAGCTCCTTGATAACGTTGTATAATCTCATTAGCACGGTTTGCCGCAGCAACATAGGCCTTTCTACGGAAATAATAATCAGCAATATGTAATTCATAACTTGCAAATAAATTGCGCAAATAGATCATGCGCTGGCGTGCATCAGGGACGTATTGGCTGTCGGGATAGCGACGAATTAATTCAGCAAACTCTTGATATCCCAAACTCATTGTACCTGGATCACGCAAAGATAGATCAATGGGTACATAACGTAAATACCATCCTCGATCTTGATCCATGTCGGCCATTGCTTGCATATAATATGCGTAATCAATATGTACGCTATTGGGATATAGATGGATAAAATGTTCCGCAGCGGCCTTCGCCGACGGTGCATCACCATCTTTATAGTATGCATATATCAATTCTAATTGAGCTTTTTCGGCATAGCGATTAAAGGGATACAGCACATCCAATGCTTCGTAAGCCTTAATAGCTTGACTAAAATTACGGTCTAGCAATGATTCTTTTGCATTTTGGTAGATTTGATTAACCGTTTGCCCTTTAAAAGCAATAAATGGATCATTGGAATGACTGGCACATGCAGTCAGCATAGCCAATATAAAACCCACTAAAAAAACAAATTTAAATATTTTCACAATTCTTTTTCAATAAAGCTATGCTTTATTCCCTTTTTTAAAGTGAAGGAAGGAATAAGCGAAACAACTGGCTATTCTTATCCAACGTCCAAAAAATCAAATTAATTTATACTCTTTGCATTTGCATGGTTGTCTATGTTGCCGCTCAACTCGCCATCCCGAATGTCAATATACAATCGGGTTGCGTTGTTCTCACGGCCTCGTCAAAAATCCAATTACTGTGAGTATATTATTCAATTTGACTAACAAACTTAATCTTTTTTACGGAAAATCTCATTCAGCTTAAATTTTTCTGCCAAAATGGGGATTCCACACCAACCTATGATTGCTTCGATAATGAGTATAACTCCCACTAAAAATGCGAATAATTTGCCTAGACCCAATAACACACCAATCAATAAGACGATACCAATCACTAAACGTGAAAGGCGTTCGTTGGATTCAAGATTGCTTGCTACATTGAACATAGATAGTATCCTCTATTAAGTCATAATAAAAAGGCATCGCTCCCGTCAGCATTATAGCGATATTCTATGAAAAACACAGCTCAAGTAATAAATTGTCAAGCAATCGTCCCCGAACATTTAGCAGATCAGCGTCTCGATCAAATTTTGAGTCAGCTATTTCCTGCTTATTCCCGTACGCGTTTACAACTGTGGATTCGTTCTCAACAAGTTTGGGTTGATGATGAACTCAAGCGACCACGGGATAAAATAAAAGCAGGGGCTAAAATTACTATTTTGGCCCGCTTGAGTGCAGAAGTTAGTTGGGAAGCAGAGGAACTTCCTCTCGATATTATTTATGAGGATGAAGCTTTGCTGGTAGTTAACAAGCCCGCTGGATTAGTGGTCCATCCCGCGGTAGGAAATACGCATAAAACATTGGTTAATGCGCTACTACATTATTTACCAGCGCTCAAAAACCTTCCTAGGGCAGGAATTATACATCGTTTAGATAAAGACACCTCTGGTTTGTTGATTATTCCTAAAGTTTTAAACGCCTATACTAAATTGGTCAAACAACTACAAGCACGAACCATGAAACGCGAATATATCGCTGTTATTCAAGGTTTGTTAATCGCCGGAGGAACTATCAACGCACCTATCGGTCGTCATCCGAGACTAAGAATGAAAATGGCCGTCACAGAATTATTGAGTGGAAAACCGGCGGTATCCCATTACCGAGTCATGGAACGTTTTAATCATCACACACTTATTAAAGTAAAGTTAGAAACTGGACGTACTCATCAAATTCGCGTGCATATGGCTCATATCCATCATCCATTGGTCGGTGATAAAACCTATGCGGGACGCTTTCACTTACCAAAAAAAGCCAGCGAATTGCTGATTAATTGTTTGCAACAGTTTCCTCGTCAAGCTCTACATGCACAATGCTTGGGAATTATACATCCTATTACCTTGCAACCCATGGAGTGGCAAAGCCCTTTGCCTGAGGATATGCATCAATTAATTAATTGTTTACGAGAAGATAAACTCAATGCTTGATTTGATCACTCCTGAATGGCCAGCTCCACATTGGATCAAGGCCTACGCAACGACAAGAATCGGCGGCTTTAGTCATGCTTCCTATAACAGTTTAAATCTCGCCACGCACGTAGGTGATAATCAGGACGATGTATCTAAAAACCGCCAATTACTAAAAAAAAACTTACACTTAAAAAAGCCCATTACCTGGTTAGAACAAGTACACGGGAACACTGCTATTTCAGCTGATCATCCCCCTTCTAGTCTTGCGGCTGATGCTATTTATTCAAAAACAGCTCAAACCGTTTGCGCAGTACAAACCGCCGATTGCTTACCTTTATTAGTTTGCAGCTTCAGTAGTTACTGTGTTGCCGCCATACATGCCGGTTGGAAAGGCTTAAGTAACGGCATTATCGAAACTACTATCGATGCACTCGCTCTGCCCCCAAGCGATATATTAGTTTGGTTAGGCCCTGCTATCGGCCCTCAAGCATTTATAGTCGGAAAAGAGGTTTTTCAGTCTTTCTTAACCAAAGATAGGGCTGCTGAAAGCGCTTTTCAGCCTATAGAGAACAACCTATGGCAGGCAAATCTATATGAGTTGGCTAAGCAACGCTTAAATAAGCGAGGGATAAGCTCCATCTATGGAGGTGACTACTGTACTTTTTCGGATAAGCTGCGTTTTTTCTCTTACCGCAGAGACCATATAACAGGTCGGATGCTGAGCCTTATTTGGATAAACTTGCCTTAAGTCTAACCCTCTTATTAATGGGTCTTTTGTTGAATTACCGCCCTGCCTCCCTTATAATATTGCGCAATATAAAAATAATAATAATAAATTTATGCATAGATATTTTTTGGCTTTACTATTATGCCTGTCCACTACCCCTTTATTAGCAGAACCTGCTAAAAATATATACTCAGAGCAATTGGATTTTGGTCAAGACGCCGCGAAAACGAAGCAACCTTCGTTAATTAGCATACATGAGGATTGCAAGTTGAACGGCAACACAGACCAAAATTCAAATGCGAAGAGTATGGCTGCGCCTGATAAGCGCTGGGGGATCCTGTTCTACCATAGTTGGATGACTAATAGTAATATTGGGCCGGTGCTAACCGCCCAAGATGTTAAATTTAAATACGGAACCATGAACTCTATCGATTTGTCCTATGAATTAGATCCAACTAACCCATTACGCCGTTTTTTTCGTCCTTTGGTCAGTACTATCGAAGTCGCGGGAAATATAACGCAGCGACGTGATCCAAACGGTCTCATTTATGAGTTTGACCCTTACTTAAATTTTCGCTGGAAAACTTTTCCTTGGGATCATTACGTCACGACGACTTTCGCCATCGGAGATGGACTCTCTTATGTAACCAGCATTCCTCTACGCGAAGAACACGATTCATCCAATAATAATGCCAAGAGATTATTGAATTTTCTAGTCGTAGAAGCGACTTTTGCAGTACCTAGTCACCCCGATTTGCAGTTTGTGGTTAGAGCACATCATCGCTGTGGTGCTTGGGGATTATTTGGCGCCGGTAACTTAAGCTCTAATGCCGTAGGTGTAGGAATACGCTATCTATTTTAATATAACTCTTCGCAATTGAATTTTTGACTGTGTTGCCGCTCAATTCGCAATCTTCATGTATCTTGAATAAACGAAGGTTGCTTCATTCTCGCGGCGCCTTGCCAAACATCCCATTGCTGTGAGTATATTTTTCAAAAATTCGAAAAAGAATTATTTGGTAGGTGTGGGCGATTTAGATATGAAATTTTCTATAGAGTTTTCCGTTGTAGTTGTTTTGGGAAAATTTTTTAAGAAAAAATTTAAATTTTTTCCTGAGTTATCTTGATTTCCTGGTAAACATCCCTGGTTCATATCTGATAAAGACTCTTCCTTATTATCAAAAGAAGTTGAAGTGAATGTGGTTGATCCTAATCCTTTCATTTTTTGCCAATATAAGTCTTTCTTCACCAAATCTAATGGAGAATTTCTTGTACAATAACTAGCACATATCCCTGTAACTCTTCGCATCATTTGATAACCTTCTAAAATTAATTCAATTAAAATATCCTAAGTAATTATATCAACTATTTATTTTTTTTCAAAAAAATAAATTTAATAGAAAATCTAATTATATATTTTCAGATAAAGTAGAACGATTTGGAAAAATCTTAACGGTTTTAATCATATTATCTTTAATCAAAATTACTTCCATAGTTTTATTTTCAAACTGAAACACCGTGCCAACTTTTGGAATAACTTCAAGAGTCTCAATAATGAATCCACTTAAGGTTTTAGGACCCCGCAAAGGTAGGTTTAAATTTAATTGACGATTTAAATCTCGTAATGCAATTCCTCCATCCACCAAATAACTGCCATCTGCTTGTAATGAAACAGCGCGACGCATTAATGCCATATCAGTAGTAAATTCACCAACAATCTCTTCCAATATGTCTTCTAAGGTAATAAGCCCCTGAATTTCACCATATTCATTGACAACTAAACCAATACGATGTTTCTCTCGCCGAAAATTTAGCAATTGACTATTTAATGCCGTAGCTTCAGGTATAAAATGAACCTCTTCTGCCGCTTCGATTAATACCTCTTTACTTAATTGTTGCTGACTTAAGCTATTTAAAACTTTTCGAAAATGTAAAACTCCTATTACTTCATCAAGCGAACCGCGATAAATCGGTAAGCGTGTATATTCACTCTTAATTAATTGTTTTAAAATGACGTCCCAAGGCTGATTAATATCGATACCAATAATTTCCTGTCTTGGAATCATAATATCTTCTACTGTCACTTTACCCAGTTCTAATACCTTGAGTAACATATTTTTATAATCATTAGGCATATGCCCTGTACCTTCGCGCAGTAAACTTACTAATTCATCGCGTGATAATTGTTCAGGCTTTAATTTTGGAATTTTTATACCTAATAAACGTAAGGTAGAATTCGCCATTAGATTTGTTAGCCAAATTAACGGGTATAAAATATGCTGCAAAATAATTAGCGGCCATACCGCAAATAATGCAATCGGCTGAGGGTATAAAGTCGCCAAAGTTTTTGGTGCTACTTCACAAAAAATTAACACTACAAAAGTAAGTACTAAAGTTGCTAAAAAAACACCTGATGCCGAAAAGTAGTGCAGTGCAAGCAACGTAACTACTGCCGAAGCCAGGATGTCAGCAAAAGTTCCGCATAAAAGGATAACCCCCAACAAACGGTCAGGTCTTTTTAATAGGTCCTGTACACGTTTAGCGAGAAGGTTATGCTGCCTCACTAAATGACGTAATCGATACCTATTTATAGATAACATGGCAGCTTCTGCCAATGAAAAAAACACAGCCGCTAGTAATAAAAAAACTAGTAAACCAACTAGAAATGCAAATGAATAATGCATGCGCTAAGGTCTCATCCTTTAAAGATTAGGCATGAAAGAAATCGCCCCTAAATAAACTACTCCAACTAAACTAGCGCCAATTAACGTCCAGCTTATCGCAATTTTCCCCCGCCAACCAAAATAGCTTCTCCCGATTAATAACATTAACAGCACTCCCCAGGCTAGCAGCGATAAAAGTATCTTTCTCCATAATCGCTGCTCAAAAACCGGATGAAATAAAATCAAGCTGGTTGTCAAAATCAATGTCAGTAAAACGATAGCAATAGAAATCAGTTTAAATAGATAGACTTCCATCACTTCTAAAGGAGGAAAATATTGAATAAACCCGATAGCTTGTTTATGCTTAAGCATCCATTCCTGACCAGCTAATAGCAATGCTTGGAGTGCCGCACTGGCTAACACAATTAGTGCTAGAGTCGAAAGAAAAATATGAATAAAATCAGCATAGGGCACCATAGTGAGATTCGCTTACTCCTCAGCTTACCTGATACAATAACAGAATTTTTCGGGTCATTCATCATGTCGCTTTTTATAAACTTGGGCTTTTCCACTATGTGTAGACTTAGTCCCATTAAAAATTATGATAAATCCAGGATCACTATAAAATCATGTTTGACAATTTAACCGCTCGTTTAAAACAATCTTTTAAAAATATTCGTGGCCAAGGTCGCTTAAGCGAACACAATATTAAGGAAAGTCTACGTGAAGTAAAAAAAGCTTTGATTGAGGCGGATGTTGCTTATCCCGTTGTCAAAACAATTATCGAACAAGTGCGTCAAGGCGCCATTGGCCAAAAAGTCACAGAAAGCTTAGCGCCTGGTCAAGCTTTTATAAAAATCGTGAGTGATACCTTAACGAGCATAATGGGTGAAAATCTTGCCGAATTAAATCTTTCCACACAAACGCCAGCCATAATTATGCTAGCAGGCTTACAGGGTTCAGGAAAAACAACTACGGTTGCAAAATTAGCTTATTGGCTAAAAGAACATAAAAATAAATCGGTTTTGGTCACAAGTACCGACATTCATCGCCCTGCCGCTATTTTACAACTGGAAAACTTGGCCGAAAGTATCGGTGTAGTATTTCATGCGAGTAACGACGCACAAACACCTACTTTTATTGTTCAAACTGCTATGCAAGCTGCCCGAAATAAAGGGATAGATGTTGTTATTATCGATACAGCCGGTCGTTTACATATTGATAGCGCGATGATGGATGAGGCGCGCACTATCCACGCGATCAGTAACCCCATAGAAACTTTATTCGTACTCGATAGCATGATGGGTCAAGACGCTGTAAAAACAGCAAAGGGCTTTGATGAAGCTATCCCTCTTACTGGGATTATCCTGAGTAAAATGGATGGTGATGCGCGCGGGGGCGCCGCGTTATCAGTAAAATTTACTTTAGGTAAACCGATTAAATTTATCGGCTCCGGCGAAAAAGTAACGGCGCTTGACCCTTTTTATCCCGATAGAATTGCTTCGCGCATACTCGGCATGGGTGACGTTCTTTCGTTAGTTGAAGAAGTACAACGCCACACCGATCAAAAAGCGATACAAAAACTCAATCAAAAACTGCAAAAAGGCAAAAAATTTGATCTGGAAGATTTTTTAAATCAACTCATACAAATGGACAATATGGGGGGGATGGAGCAGCTCTTAGGTAAACTCCCTGACAGCAACAATGCGGCTTTATTGGCTAGCGCTAAAAATACGCTCAATAAAAAATTGACTTCTCAAATGCAAGCTATTATCCGATCTATGACCAAAAAAGAACGGCTTTTTCCAGACATCATTCAAGGGTCCCGAAAACGCCGTATTGCTGATGGTTCTGGCAGCCAAATCCAAGATGTTAACCGACTCCTAAAACAATTCAATCAAATGCAAAAAATGATGAAGCGCTTCTCCAAACCTGGCTCCATGAGCAGACTGTTACAAGGGCTACAGAACCACTACCCGCGATAAGGGTCTATAAAGCCTAAGGAAAGCCCTTCCCAAATTAGTAAAATTTGCGTAGAATCCGGGCAGGTTTCAATCTAGCAAGCTTATGTTAAACATTAACTATTAACGCAAGCTCACTCAATTGAGCGTTTAAATAGTACAAATAGAGAGGAAGACTTATTCCATGGTTACCATTCGTTTAGCACGAGGCGGCCGCACCGAACGCCCCTTCTACCACATTGTTGTAACAGATAGCCGGAAACCGCGTGACGGACGCTATATTGAGCGTTTGGGCTTTTATAATCCGGTTGCTACAGGTAAAGAAGTAGCGTTAAAGATTGCAGAAGATAGGGTAAATTATTGGTTATCTCAAGGAGCTCAAACTTCAGCGCAAGTCCGAAGTCTCCTGAAAAAAGCTAAAAATGAAGCTAATGACTCTAAGAAAACTGACGACCAGGCGATAGCCGCTTAATACAAAAGCTTACTAAGACCACCTCTCTACATTTAGACGCTTAATAAATACCGCTGCAATTCGAGTTAAAGAGGTAAAGATGGCAAAAAAAAAGGTCTTAGTAGGCACGATAGGAAAACCTTACGGTGTCAAAGGTTGGGTTAAAATTAATTCATATACAGAACCTGTCAGTAATATTATCGATTACCGACCCTGGTATTTAGAAGCACCTAATAAATCCTCTTCCCCACCTATTCTAATTGAAATAATAGATTGCCGTCTTCACGGTCAACAGATATTAGCGCTACTTGCAAACTGCACAGCGCCTGAATCGGCGTGTTTTTATACAAATTATAAAATCTATGTTGACCGAGAAAAATTCTTTCCTTTAACAGCGCGTGAGTATTACTGGACAGATTTAGAGGGCTTAAAAGTCTATACCTGTAAAAACATTTATCTTGGTGTAATCCAAGCTGTCTTTGCGACGGGTGCTAACGATGTATTGGTGATCACTGATACAAAAAGGCATTTAATTCCCTTTTTATTAGATCAAACCATTAAGTCTATCGATTTAGAGAATAAAACTATGATTGTCGATTGGGATGCTGAATTTTAATGGATATTCAAATTATTAGCCTATTTCCTGAAATGTTTACTCCTTTGAATTTGAGTATACCTGGGCGCGCACAAAAAAAAGGCCTGATAAAAATATCCTATTTGAACCCTCGGGATTTTACGGTAGATAAACATAATACTGTTGATGACCGCCCTTACGGAGGCGGGCCCGGAATGGTAATGAAATTTGAACCGCTATTAGCCGCAATTAAGATGGCTAAGTCGCGCCAACAAACCTTACATACGACTCCACTGGTCAGCTGTTTATCACCTCAAGGGAAAGGGTTCGATCAAGTTGCGGCTCAAGAATTAAGTCAACGTAAAGGACTTATTTTAGTCGCGGGTCGTTATGAAGGCATTGATCAACGCCTAATAAACAGTGAAGTCGACGAGGAATGGTCTATAGGGGATTTTATTTTGAGTGGCGGAGAGCTAGCCGCGATGTGCCTTATTGATACTATAGTCCGCCTGCAACCAGGAGCATTAGGTCATCTGGAATCTGCTTCGCAAGATTCCTTTAGCTCGACACTATTAGACTATCCGCACTATACACGCCCTGCACAGATAGATGGGCAAACTGTTCCCGATGTTTTGCTACAGGGAGACCACACCGCCATCGCTCGTTGGCGTTTAAAACAAGCTTTGGGACGAACCTGGGAACGCCGACCAGATTTATTAAAAAAGCATATACTTAGCCAGCAAGAGCAGGTATTATTGGCCGAATTCATCCGTGAGAATAGCGAATAAAATTTGGAGTTAGTGATGGGCAATCTCATACACATTATTGAAAAAGAACAAATGCAATTAAAAAAGGACATTCCTGACTTTCGTGCTGGAGATACTGTTGCAGTTAAAATTAAGGTTAAAGAAGGCACACGTGAACGATTACAATCCTTTGAGGGGGTTGTTATTGCTCGACGTAATCGTGGATTTAATTCTGCTTTTACCGTAAGAAAGATCTCACATGGTGAAGGGGTGGAACGAGTTTTCCCTCTTTATAGTCCTTTAACAGCAAGCATAGAAATTAAAAGACGTGGCGATGTTCGAAAAGCAAAACTGTATCATTTACGCAATCTTCGCGGTAAAGCGGCACGTATTAAAGAAAAACTAGTAACCGCTATGCAAACTTCTATTCCAACAAAAGAAGATGTTAGCGATAACAACCCTTTAGAATAGCCACTAATCTTTGTGCAGTACAAAAATTAATGGGTCCGTCATGGCGAGGCCGAAACACCCGTGAGGCCGCGACCATCCAGAAAAAATTAAGCTTTTCAATGGATGACCGCGCGCTATGCGCTCGCAATGACGAAAAATGCTTTGCTACAAACTGCAACAAAAGAAGAGTATAGTAACTTAACCGTTTTATGTTTTATGTTTTATAAAGCTATCATCCAAACTCCCATTGGTAAGATAGGAATTTCCACTATCGATCAACTAATTACCAGACTTGATTTCTTGAATGGTGATAGGGCGTTAATTGACCCTAATGAAGAAATTGTAGAAAGTATCGTAAATCAGCTTAATCAGTATTTCCAGGATCCAAGTTTTCAATTTAACATCCCCTACCAGCTACAAGGAACACCCTTTCAAAATAAGGTATGGCAAACATTAAGCAAATTGCCTAAACAAAAAACCGTTAGTTATGGATCCCTCGCCCAACAATTAAAAACGGGTGCGCGAGCTATAGGGAATGCTTGTCGAGCAAATCCTCTTCCGATATTAATCCCATGCCACCGTGTTATCGCCCAAGGAAGTTTAGGCGGTTATTTGGGAAAAGAAATATCAATTAAAAAATGGTTATTAAATCATGAGTTTAATTCTTCAATATTTTGTGATGATTTAAAGCAAAATCTTTTGACATAAATAATTAAACACTAACTCATTTTAGTTATAAATTTTCTTTTAGCATTTATTTAATTCATTGCTTTACTTCTGTAAGTCTTTACTCAAAAGTGTGTAAGTTAAAACTGAAGCCGCCAAACACCCATTGTAATAAATTATAACTTTGTTAATCTATGTAATGTGTGTTGCTAATGATCTAATCAAGGATTTAATTTTCGGTAATAATCTTAAGAGGATTGTTTATATGGAAATTAATTAGCAAGTCCTTATGTTATTTGGAATAGATAAGGATGTCTACACTACATGGATGTAGTGTCAGCATGGATGCTACAAGGACGTTACTAACACAGATATACCCCCTTGGGCCGTTTTACGGCCCTTTTTAATTTATAATGCGCTTCGCAAAATTAATATTTAAAATCTTTTATTCCTCAATGTTTTGCCAAAAATGATGATTTTTTTCGTAATAAGTCTCTGCTTGTATTGTATTAGAGAATGTGTTTAGTTTTAATGTAATAGTTCCTTGTGTCGCAGTATTGTAGATTTTAGAACCTAAACGTTGGTAGCGATTTAATACAATTTTATGTGGGAATTTAAATCGGTTGTGAAAACCCGTTGGAAATAAAGCATAGAGTGGCTGTACAAGGTTTAAAAACTCTATGCTTGAAGAAGTTTTGCTGCCATGATGTGGCACTATTAATACTGTACTTTGCAAATCTTTTTGCTTTGCATGAATAAGATAGTTTTCCGCTGCTTTTTCAATATCACCCACTAATAAAATACTTTGTAAACGATTACTAATCTTTAGTACACATGAACTATTATTTCCTATATAAAAATGATGCTTAGGGGGATATAAAATTTCAAAACTAATTCCATCCCACTGCCAATACATCTTTTCTTCACATAAATTTACGATGTTGGGTAGAAATTTTTTTGGAATACTACTCAGCACCCTGTCGACTTGTATTTGTTTTAAAATAATCATCGCTCCACCACTATGATCGTTATCGCCATGACTAATCACCATTAAATTCACCTTTTGAACACCGATAGTTTGTAAAAAAGGAAGTACGACCAATTTTCCTGCATCAAAGGATGGACTTAAACGAGGGCCTGTATCATAAATCAAGACGTGATGCTGCGTACGAACTACACTGGCTAATCCTTGCCCCACATCGAGAAGATGAATCCATATATCTCCATATTCTGGTCTCTGGATTTGTCCAAAAAATAAAGGCAAGATCCAAATGAAACCTAAACACCGAGCTGGCATTCCCTTAGGTGCCAAAAGTAATAACATACCCATTAAACTTGAAATTAATATCCAAGGACTTGCTAAATATGCGTAATATTGAGCTAAGCGTATTTCTGAAAAAAAATTGAGTACTTTCCATAGTAACTCCAGTAATTGTTCAGCAAAAATTAAGATGTGGCTACCCAAAGCTAAGCTTACTAAGCTCAGTAAACTACCTAATAAACTGAGCGGCAAAATTAAAAACCCAATAGTTGGAATAGCTATTAAATTAGCCGCAAAACTAATCCAAGAAATTTGATGAAAAAATAATAAGGATAAAGGGATTAATCCTAAGCTAACCGTCAATTGTATTCGACACCAAGCTCGCCAATTCTTTAGGGGCTTGATGCGATTTGAAACAGCATAAAAAATGAGTATAACTGCTGTAAAGGATAACCAAAAACTCGCTGATAAAACTGAAAAAGGTTCTATGATTAAAATAATCAATAATGCTAAATAAAATGAGTGCCAACTGCTAAGATAACGTCGCTTTATTATCGCCAATGAAAATGCGGATAACATCAATAAAGCACGTTGCGTCGGGATAGCAAATCCTGCTAAAGCACTGTAGAAAATGGCTGATAACAACGTCAAGGCACTGGCAATTTTCGGTGCCGGAATATACAAAGTAACATAGGGTAACCTGCAGCAAATAAAACGAACTATCCAATAAATCATTCCTGCAATAAAGGCGAGATGTAAACCTGAGATAGCAAATAAATGATTTGTCCCTGTTCCACGCATTACTTGCCATTGTTCATCGGTAATTTCGCAGCGTATGCCCGTCGTCAATGCGCTAACAAGTCCTACTAACGGGTAATCTTGCAAAGCTTTTTTTACATTTTCAGTAATTTTTTGACGTAAATTATCGATAAAATAATAAGCATTTGCGCGTTGAATTAAATACCAAGGATATTTGTCTAGGAGATACCCCGTAGCGCAAATGTTCTGTTGAAATAACTCGGCTTGATAGTCAAAGCTACCGGGATTCCAAAAAGCGCGGGGTCGACGTAGACGCAAGGCAAATTGCCAGATATCTCCTTTTTTAAAATCAGTTAATATTTTTGAGTTTTTATAAAAATATCCCTTAATACGCACAGGTATGGGGTATCGTATAGGTACGGAAGTCTCTAGGTTTTGGATAAGGAAATCAAAGCGCACGGCACCCGAATGATTTTCTGGAATAGTTAGTATACGTCCCTTAGCCATCAAGGTTTTCCCTTCCAATATTTTTGGAAATTGTTGAGTAAGTCGTTGATGGGCAATTATCAATGACCAAGAAAAACCTAAACAACAAGCAACGAAAAGTAAAATCCAGTTCGAAGAAAAAAATGGCTTAAAAAAAGTTAGGCTAATTAAAATAACACTTAGAGAAATCAGTAAGTACGCTAGTTTTACTGAAGGTAAATGCGAAAAATGCGTGATCCATACCACACCGATTAAAAACCCTAACGTCCAGCGGGCCATATTTTTATTTATTAAGTAACTTATCTTATTGTATATTGTCTTTAAGTAGATATAAAAACCATTAAAGTAATAAAAAATAATGTTAAATATTATTTTTATCTACAGCATTCTATAGTATACTTAATGGGTGTATTTAGGATAAAATATCTGTAATTAAGGTTGATCTAAATTAACATCACAAGGAGTGATATATGCAGAAATCAACTGAGCCTAATAAGGGGACTTCAGGTAATTCTAGCTCTGAAAATACAAATAAAATATCCACAGAAACTTCAGCCAATTCTTCTAAAATAGCAACTTCTAGTGAAGGAAGTTCATTCTCTAATATCTTTAAAAAATTAGTATGTTCGAGTTCCAATCTTGCAGACGATGAAAGCGAAGTCATGCGAGTACAAAAGTCTAGACCTAAATAAGATTGAATTTTTATTTTTTATAACGAATAAGAATTTTTAGACATTATATGGTTGCCGCCCAACTCGCAATCCTTATTATCTTGTATACGTTCCGTTTATTTCGTTATCGCGCGTGTCAAACCAAATTGCTGAGTAGGTAATGATTTTTTTAATGTAAACCCATTTTCAAAGGTGTTGCTAAAATCATAACAAGGCTAGCAACTAATCCTGCTGCTGGGATGGTTAAGATCCATGCCCACATAATTCGTCGTATAGTGGGCCAATGGGTATTAAGCCAGCCATTTGTTGAGCCTACTCCAAGAATCGCTCCTGTGACGGTATGCGTAGTGGAAACTGGAATACCTAAATCAGTCGCTACAAATAACGTGAGCGCAGCACCTGTCGCAGCGCATCCACCACTTAAAGGAGTTAATTGGGTTATTTTATTTCCTAGCGTATGCACAATACGCCACCCCCCTATCAGTGTCCCCAATCCCATAACAAAATTACAAGAAATGATTACCCAAAATGGAACATAGAAATGTCCATTCAAAAGACCGGTAGAAAATAATAATACTGCAATAATACCCATTGTTTTTTGGGCATCATTACCACCATGACCTAAACTTAATAGAGCCCCTGCAACGAATTGGGCGCGCTTAGCCCAACGTTGAGTCTTATTGGAATCTACATCTTTTAAAAAAAAGTGCGTCAATTTTATCAGCAACCAACTTATTGATAACCCCAATAAAGGTGACAAAACTATTGCTATTAAAACAGGTAGTAATCCATGCCAATTTAAAACATGCCAGCCCCCCGCCACTAAAGCCGCACCGACTAGCCCTCCTATCAATCCATGAGACGAACTTGAAGGTAAACCAAAATACCAGGTTAAAAGATTCCAGATGATAGCTCCCGTTAGCGCTGCGAAAAGCACATAAGGAGTAACGATATGAGGCTCTATAAGCCCTGAGCCTATAGTCGTCGCAACACTTAGATGAAAAAATAAGAAAGCAATAAAGTTAAAAAATGCCGCCCATAATACTGCGGTTAAAGGTTTTAAAACCTTTGTTGCGACCATAATAGCTATGGAGTTAGCCGCATCATGAAAACCATTAATGAAGTCGAAGATAAATGCTAAGACAATAACGAAATAAATAAATACTAAAGTGCTCGTCATAAAGCATTCTTTCCATCACCTAAACTTGCTGTTAAGTATACACGAGGTTGGTAGGGTTGGCACTCCGACAACGTTAAGCCAATTTTATAAAAAATATATTTAATTAAGTTATTTTTCATATGAAAATAGTTGAAAAACTTATTGTATTGATTTCAGTTATTTTTAATTCCTAAAACTCTATAACTTATGCATAAAATCCCATTTCCTATTTCCTATAAGTAGCCCCTTTAAGGTAGAATCATATTTTACAAAGTTAATATAGCCAAAAAGCACTTATGTTATCTCTTATTGAACTAGTTCAACAGCTTGTTGCTCGACCCTCTGTTACTCCAGAAGATGAGGGCTGTCAAACTATTTTATGTCAACACTTAAAGCGCTTAGGTTTTGCGATTGAACACTTACCATTTGCAGATGTCAATAATTTTTGGGCTAGACGGGGAAAAGAATCCCCTTTACTTGTTTTTGTTGGGCATACGGATGTCGTTCCCACTGGTCCATTAGATAAATGGGAAAGCCCTCCTTTTGTACCTACCCTTCGCAATGGCCAACTCTACGGTCGTGGTAGCGCCGATATGAAAGGTAGCCTGGCTGCAATGTTAATAGCATGTGAAAAATTTATTAATGAATATCCTAATCATAGTGGTTCCATAGCTTGGTTAATTACGAGTGATGAAGAAGGCCCTAGCATCAATGGCACAGCAAAAGTCGCGGAAGTACTTAAAAACAGAAACGAAAAAATAGATTATTGCTTAGTTGGCGAACCTACCTGCGAAGAAAAATTGGGTGATACTTTAAAAGTTGGTCGACGTGGGTCTTTATCAGCCGATTTGATCATCAAAGGGAAACAAGGTCATATTGCCTATCCTCAATTAGCCGAAAACCCGATTCATCGTTTTAATCCAAGTCTAGCCGAATTACTGAATACCAACTGGGATGAAGGAATAGCGTACCCAAATTTTCAACCTACCAGCTTACAGTTTTCTAATATCCATGGTGGTACGGGCGCGGGTAATGTTATCCCAGATAATATAGAGGTTAAATTTAATTTTCGTTATTCTCCTGCAACTACTGCTAAAAAATTAGAAGATACCGTAGAAGGTATTTTAAGAAAACATCATTTAAAATATCAAATCACTTGGCAACGTGGCGGACTTCCTTTTCTAAGTCCTTCAGGTCAATTACGTTTAGCTTGCCTTAATGTTATAAAAAAACTTACTGGCATTACGCCTAGCGTTTCAACGACGGGGGGCACTTCTGACGCCCGATTTATTGCTCCTTTAGGCGCAGAAATTGTTGAGTTTGGTCCTTGTAATCGCACAATTCACCAAATTAATGAATCTGTCTCTATTGACGATCTTGAGCAATTGGCTTTAATTTATGAAGAAATTTTAAAGAAAACTCTAGTTAAAATCTAATTATTGTTAATTAAATTAAAAGACCTAAAGCGCAGACAAAAAAAAGCAGCCCTAAGGCTGCTTGCGGTTAATCTTTAGTATTCTTTATTATGAAAGAAACTGCGATTTTGATAACCATGATGGATCAGGATAGTAAGCAAATACTAGCGTCCCGTTCTTAATCGAATGGATTAATGAATCGGCAACTGCTGGACTGACTGCAAAACAACCCCAACTTCGTCCTAGACGACCGTGCTGCTGCGCAAATTGCGCTGTCGCATAATCCGCTCTATGGACTACGATATCACGAGATTCCGCCCTATCGTTAAATCCTTGTTCTAAACCTTTTAACTTCAAAGAATAACCGTGTTTACCCTGATAAGTTGATTCAGTTAAAAACACACCTAAACTTGACTCTAAACTTCCTGGTCTATCCGAGAAGGAAGTTGCATAGTTGCCACCACTGTTTTGTCCATGGGCAACGTAATCATTAAAAAGTACAGCGTTGTTGTTAAGGTCTAACACCCACAATCTTCGTGCTGTTGATGGCTTAGTATAATCAATAATGGTTAAAATATGTTGATTGTCTAAACCTTCCTGCCTAGCTTTGTTATAAGCTTCTAAACCTAACTGTAATACTTTAGGATTAAGGCCTGGAGCTCGCTGACTGAACTGTTGTAGCTCAGCTTGCACGTTAGCGTTTTGGCTTACTGGACTAGCATTAACGGTCATCACGAAGAGACCACTGGCTAGCAGTAATAAACTTGTTATTTTCTTTAATATCACTATATAACCCCCCTCCTGCTTATTTAGCAGAAGAAGCCACTATAGCATAATTCGTACAATATTTGAACGTATTTAGCCAGTTTTATTAGTCAAAAGGCTTACATTTTCCTCTCTGCCGTGTAAGCCTTTAATGGACGCTATGCGTCTTTTATTAGGGTTAAAACGCATGCACTCCTGGCTTTATTGGAGTAATTGAGCACTAAAAAGCCTGTTAGAGGAAGATATTACGCTATAGCTGCTGGTGGCTCCTATATTTGCTTCGGTCACTAATATGCTGAAATTTGGAGATTTAAGGACTATTCTAGTTTTCTTACTTTAGTTCGACATAGGACAAAGCTCTAGCTCAAAACCATACGACTTCTTATCAACATAGAATAATCCTATCCAAAAATAAGTTATTTCTGGTAATCCTTACTAAGCTAAATACACTCTAAAAATCTCATTTTATATAGTCCAAACCAAGGGACCTTTCTATCAAGATTTCAAGTAAGTTTAGCGTTTATCTTCAACCTATTTTTATTGTTATAATCAAAAAATGGATTAATTTTCCTCTATAACTAGCATATTAAAAATTACTTCATTTTTCTCGGTCTACCACGCTTACGAATAGTACCTGTTTTAGCTATATTGAGCTGAGAAGGTCTTCTACCTTTTGTCGTTAACATTCTTTTCATTCTTTTTCTATTTCCTTTAGCCTTTGCAACAGCTAAAGCTTTGAAATTAGCTTCCATTTTTTTATGTTCAATTTTAACAACCTTTTCCAGCGCTTTTTGATAAGCTTCTTGTTCGGCAATTTTCAGCTTTTCTTTGAAGTTGGCCTTCAGCATAGTAATCTTGGCACGTAAGGCTTTTTGAGTCATACGAGCATTTAAAGCAGCCTTACTACGTTGCATTTTTTTTGCTGCACTTAAGGGTGGTCTACCTCGTTTAGTTGTTGTTTGTATTTTAGCATTCGTCATATTGTATTCCTTAGAGTTAATATAATATCAATCAACCAATATACCTTCTTAAAATTAAGGTGATATTAAATAATATTTTCTTTAATCAAGAAGTATAAACCTAAATAGAAATTTTATTATATCGATAAATTATAGATAATTCAGCAATATTTTATCATTATTAAAAAATTTAGTGTTCTTTATAAGCATTTTTTAACTTTCTAGTTTTAAAACTAGCTAGTTACTTATGGGGATTTCATTATCTTTTTTCAATAGGTATATAATTTCTTTGCGTATTTCCAATATATAATTGTCTAGGTCTTGCAATGCGAAGTTTAGGATCAGCCATCATTTCTTCCCATTGTGAAATCCAACCTACCGTGCGAGCTAAAGCAAAAATTACTGTAAACATATTAGTAGGAATCCCCAAAGCACTTAAAGTAATACCCGAGTAAAAATCGACATTAGGATACAATTTTCTTTCGATGAAATAAGGATCTTCTAAAGCAATTTTCTCTAAAGCTAATGCAAGTTTAAATAAAGGAACTTCTTTTTGCCCAGTTTCTTCCAACACATCATGGCATGTCTTTTTCATCACTGCTGCTCTTGGATCATAATTTTTATAAACACGATGTCCAAAGCCCATTAATCGAAAAGGATCATTGGGATCTTTCGCCTTGTCAATATAATGATTAATTCGTGAAATATCTCCTATTTCAAGCAACATATTTAAACATGCTTCGTTAGCACCGCCATGAGCGGGGCCCCATAAAGCGGCTATGCCTGCAGAAATGCAGGCGTAGGGATTAGCTCCCGTTGAACCTGCAAGTCTCACAGTAGAAGTAGAAGCATTTTGTTCATGATCAGCATGTAAAATAAAAATTTTATCTAAAGCTCGTGCTAACACCGGATTAGGTGGGTTTTCTTCGGTAGGAACCCCAAACATCATATGCATAAAATTCTCTGCATAACTCAAATGGTTGAGAGGATACATGAAAGGTAATCCTGTCGCATATTTATACGACATAGCAGCAAGGGTTGGCATTTTAGCAATTAATCTTAACGCAGCCAATTTACGATGTTCCTTGTTATGAATATCCAATAGGTCATGATAGAAAGCGGATAATGCCCCAACAACACCTAACATAATTGCCATGGGATGAGCATCTCTGCGAAATCCATGAAAAAAATGACGTAACTGCTCATGCACCATCGTATGTTGATTAATTTCTTCGTTAAAACTTTGTTTTTGAATTTGATCGGGTAATTCACCATGAAGCAACAGATAACCAACTTCAATAAAATCTGATTTTTCAGCAAGTTGATCAATCGAATAGCCACGATAAAGTAAGATACCTTTATCACCATCGATAAATGTTATTTTAGAAGAACAGGATGCGGTAGATAGAAATCCCGGATCATAGGTAAATCGATTAATTTTTGCCAATTGGGTCACGTCAATAACATCAGGTCCTAACGTTGCTTTGCAAACAGGCAAATGAATAGGAGATAAACTATCAACAGTTAAAATTGCCGTGGAAGAAGACAAATCTTTAGTGGTTACTTCCGCAGATTGAGTCATAATAGCCTCTGAATTTATAAATTTAATTTTGTCGCCAACTAAACTAGCAATTACCTAAAAAAGGGGGGTGTTTATAACAAAGATAAAATACTGATATTTACTCGGCAACTTGAAGATTTTATCAAATTATTAGAAAGATGTGCTAGATTTATGCTAGATTAACGATATTGTGCAAACTATTCAACACTTAACTGTAACCAATGACCATTCAGGCCAGAGACTCGACAATTTTTTAATGTCGCGCTTAAAAGGTCTGCCTAAAAGTCGCCTTTATCGAATCATACGAAAGGGTGAATTACGCATCAATAAAAAAAGGGTAAAACCGGATTATCGCCTACAAGAAGGGGATATTATTCGGATCCCTCCATTACGACTTGCCCCACCCGCAACAAAAAATATTTTAAATGAAAAACTAGCAGTACTTCTTGAAAAAGCAATTATTTTTGAAGATAAACATTTTTTAGCTCTCAACAAACCTAGCGGGATTGCTGTCCATGGTGGCAGCGGTATACATTTAGGAATTATTGAGGCCTTACGTTTGTTGCGACCGCAGTTAAAATTCTTAGAATTAGTCCACCGCTTAGATCGCGATACGTCAGGTTGTTTATTAGTTGCCAAAAAAAGTAGTGTTTTAAAGGAACTACATGAATTATTACGTTCAGGTGAGATTAAAAAGACCTACATTGCTTTGGTTTCAGGACATTGGCCTAAATCGTTACTAAAAGTGGACGCGCCTCTATATAAGAATCAATTGCAATCAGGAGAACGCATTGTACGTGTCCAAACAGAGGGTAAAAATTCCTTAACTGAATTTTCTGTACAACATTATTATGCTGAATCTACATTAGTCGCAGCAATGCCTATTACTGGACGTACGCATCAAATTCGCGTTCATGCCCAATTCGCCAAGCATCCCATCATTGGAGATGAAAAATATGGCGATAAAGAAATTAATAAAAAGATGCGTCAATTAGGTTGCAAACGACTTTTCTTACATGCTAGCCAGCTTGAATTTACTTTACAGTCAATAGAGGAAACAATAAAGCTAAATGCTCAATTACCAGAAGATTTAAGCCAATTTTTAAAACGCTTAACTTCTTTATCTGCTAATTAATTATCTATTCATGTTTTCTTTTAGCGCTGCAAAAATATGTCTATGCACCTCTTCAACATCAGCATGGCCATTAATTGAAATATAACAGGGCGCACCCGGATCACCCCGACGCTGCCACTCTTCGTAGTAACAAAGTAACGGTTTAGTTTGTTGATGATAAATGCGTAAGCGTTCCCGTACCGTTGCTTCGGTATCATCTTTACGTTGAATAAGCTCTTCTCCGGTTACATCATCTTTGTTGGGAATTTTTGGTGGATTATATAATGTATGATAAATACGTCCTGAGGCAGGATGAATACGTCGCCCACTAAGGCGTTTTACGATCTCATCATCTTCTACCTTGATTTCGATAACAAAATCAATACAAATTCCGTTAGCTCGTATCGCTTCTGCCTGCGGTAAAGTACGTGGAAACCCGTCAAACAAAAAACCATTGACACAATCTGCTTGTTGGATACGCGCTTCAACCAATTCAATAATAACTTTATCAGAAATTAATTGGCCCGAGTCCATTAAAGTTTTGGCTTGCAGACCCACAGACGTACCCTGACTCACGGCAGTGCGTAACATATCTCCGGTAGAAATTTGAGGAATATGGTAATAAATCGTTAAAAATTTTGCTTGGGTACCTTTTCCTGCCCCAGGTGCCCCTAATAAAATAATTCTCATGTTCTATTTTTATCTCAAGTAGGTGTCTAAACATCATCTATAAGCCGGATTCAGACTAGCCAGAAGTCTAAAAATATGCTTTTATCACTCTCTGATTTTGCAACCCCGTCAAGTGATCGGGATATGCCGTTCGCCCTGAATGCGAAAGTTTCGCATCTTCAAGTACCAGCGGTATATCTACAAAGTTTCGAAAGAAGTCTACTATAAAAAGAGACAAAATACGTAGGGTCTTTTACATTAAAGGGGGTTTATCCCTAACCTCTGTGACTATGATGATCTTATGAATACTTTTGTTTTTGATATTGAAACTGTTCCTGATGTAAAAAATGGACGAATTCTTTATAACATAGATAATGAAAAAAGCGATCGTGAAGTCGCCGAAATTATGCTAGCAAAACGTCAAGAAAAAACCGGTAACTCTGGATGGCTTGCTCATCATTTGCAGCGCATCGTGGCAATTTCTGTTGCCTTACGCACTAATAATCAATTTAAAATAGGGTCCTTGGGTAATATTAATTCAGAGGAACCTGCGCTTATAGAAGCGTTTTTCAAATGTATTGAGAAATATTTACCTATTTTGATTTCCTGGAATGGTAGCGGCTTCGATCTACCCGTTTTACACTATCGGGCATTATTATACGGAATTAGTAGCCCTAGCTATTGGAATGTAGGTAATGATGATAACAGTTTCCGCTGGAATAATTATTTAAGCCGGTATCACTATCGTCATACCGACCTAATGGATGTTTTAGCTGCTTATCAAGGTCGTGCAAATGCTCCTTTAACGGAAATTGCTGTCATGTTAGGTTTACCCGGAAAGCTAGGTATGGACGGTAGCCAAGTTTGGGATTATTTTTTAGAGGGTAAATTAGAAGCCATCCGAAATTATTGCGAAACAGATGTGTTAAATACCTATCTAATTTATCTTCGCTTTGAATTGATACGCGGAAATTTCTCTTTTGAAACTTATCAAAAAGAGTGTGCTTATGTCCGTGAAACGATTGCTGAAGAAAATAAACATCATTTTAAACAATTTATACAAGCATGGAAAATTTAAAAACTTTATCTACCGATACTGCCCCTGTTGTTATTACTGGCATTTCGCATGAAGGCCGGGGCATTGCCCATATCAATGGTAAAATTACCTTCATAGAAAATGCATTACCTGGAGAAAGCGTTCAAATCGCCTATACCAAAAAGCGACGTTCGCATGACGAAGCAAAATCTATTCAGATACTAAAAGCGTCAGCAGATAGAATCCAACCGGGTTGCCTGCATTACGATAGTTGTGGTGGATGCAGCTTACAACACTTAAGTAACCAAGCTCAGCTGCAACACAAAGAAAAAACACTCATCGAACAACTTAACCATTTTGCCGGAATTAAGCCCAAATCATTACTATCGCCACTTACCGGCCCAAATTGGGGCTATCGCCGACGGGCACGCCTAGGGGTTAAATACGTAGCTAAAAAGCAAACCGTGCTGGTTGGCTTTCGTGAAAAAAATGGTCGCTATCTAGCACAATTACAAGCTTGCAAAACATTAGATCCAAGAGTTGGTCAGCTTTTACTCCCTTTAAAGCAGCTTATTCACAAATTAAATGCCTTTCAAGCTATCCCACAAATTGAAGTAGCAATCGGGGATGACATCATAGGCTTGGTTTTCCGACATCTCACCCCTTTAGGCATCTCGGATCAAATACAACTCAAAACCTTTGCCGAACAGCATCACATACAACTTTACCTGCAGCCTGGCAATGAAAGTAGTACTCACTGTATTTGGCCAGAAGATCCTAAATTGCTAAGTTATCGTTTGGAAAATAAGGGTTATCTGCCTTTAGAACTCTTATTTGAACCTAAACACTTTGTCCAGATTAACGCGGACATCAACCAAGCGATGATACAGCGAGCTATGGAATTGCTCTTACCTAATTTCAGCGATCGGATATTGGATTTATTCTGCGGATTAGGTAATTTTAGCTTACCCCTTGCCACCCGATGCCAATTCGTCGTAGGCGTTGAGGGATATGCCGAACTCGTGGAGCGGGCAAAAGCCAATGCTAGACACAATTCAATTAACAATACACAATTTTATACAACTGATTTGACAGCCCCTATATTAAAAGAGGCTTGGGCTCAACAAACTTTCAACAAAATTCTATTGGATCCACCCCGCTCTGGAGCTTTGGAGATTATTTCGCAAATTGCACATTGGAATGTTGAGCGTATTGTGTATGTATCCTGTAATCCTGCTAGTCTTGCTAGAGACGCAGGGGAATTAGTAAAACAAGGCTATAGTTTAGAACAAGCCGGAATAATGGATATGTTCCCGCAAACTCATCATAGCGAAGCAATTTGTTTATTTACTAAATAGGTTGTATGAATAAACTAAACAGTACATTTCTTAAGAATTTCTGGTTTTTGATTGGAATATTTTCCACTGTTCTCTTTTTAATAAGCCCGATGAAAAGTTTTGCCTATTATGATGAAAATGGCCAGGATGTCTCCTTAACATCCATCCAGCAAAACCTAAATAACATATTAAGTCATTTTAAAGGCTTTAACACCGGTGTTTCCATACAGTCATTATCAACAGGAAGAGTACTTTATCAATATAATGCCAATCGCGGCTTTGTCCCTGCTAGCACTTTAAAATTATTTACCGGAATTGCCGCTTTAGATTATTTGGGGCCGCATTTCCAATTTAAAACTCGTTTTTTAACTAACCCCGGCGCGTCGATTCGTAATGGCGTTTTAACTGGAAACCTATACATAAAGTTCAGCGGCGATCCTTACTTAACGCTCGAAGATCTCAAGGACATGTTAGAAACATTAAATGAACAACATATAAATAAGGTGCAAGGAAATATTGTTATTGATGATACAGTAATCGATCGCAGCACCTGGCCTCCAGGGCGTGTTATTGACGACAGAATTTTCTGCTATGCCGCTCCGGTAACGGCGACTATCATCAATCGCAATTGTTTTAGTCTTAGTGTTAAAGCTAATCAACACTTATTACATCCTACTGTCACTAAAAGTAATAGCAATTTAGGTATAGTTATCGATAACCAAGCAGTTACTAAGCGTTTAAGACAAAGAAGTTACTCTCTAGATTTAAAGCCAAATGCAGCTAGCAAAAACCACTATACCTTAAGGGGATATCTTTCCCCGAAGATGGGCCCTTTATCATTTGCAGTCGCTTTACAAAATCCAAATTTGGCTACTTACGATATTGTGGCTGGATTATTAAGAAAATACTCCATCCGTTATTCAAATTTAGTTTATGGGAGAACCCCCCCTCTTGCTAGGACATTAGCCGAAAACAGCTCTCCTGAACTTGCTTTTTTAATAAAAAATATGTTAAAAAAGTCAGATAATCTTATTGCTGATAGTTTATTAAAAAAACTAGGGGAAAAGTACTTTTCAGTGCAAGGTAGTTGGAAAACTGGTAGAAATGCCGTGCAGGCTATTCTCGCCAACAAAACAGATATTGATTTCAAGCATCTAGTCATGGTCGATGGCTCTGGTTTATCGCGCAATAATATAGTCACGCCTAATGCCTTCGTTAAATTGTTAAATTTCGCTTATACACAATTACCTGATAGCGATTTGCTTTTTGAATCCTTACCTCGCTCAGGGATAGACGGTACGTTAAAACATCGTCTAGGCGGCCCTTCACTCGGTAGAATACATGCTAAAACGGGAAGCATGCATGGAATAAGTAGCTTAGCCGGTTATGTTCGAACCGCTAATAATCAAGTTCTAGCTTTTTCTATTTTAATTAACGATCCTGTTCCTGGAAAAAATAATCAAGGAGGCTATCGCTTATTAGAAAATCGAATTTGTGAGTTTTTGGCTAGAAGTTATGTATAAAATTAGTCCAAAAAATTTATACAAATAAACTAGTTGATTTTTCTAATTTTTTTAGAGCTACAAACTAAAAATAAGGATAATTGAAAATGGTTAAAATAAAAAATTCGCTCTACCTAAATAATGATGGCAGTATTAATTTAGAAACGTGGCTACACCATGCCGCAATGCAACGTAGCCAAGAAGATTTCAAATTAATTCGACAAGCTTCTATTTTAAGTCAAATTGTGGGGGAAGCAAAAACAACGCCCACACATGTCTCTTGCTTACAACAGGGCCTTACCATGGCCGAGATTCTGTTAGATTTGCATCTTGATAAAGAGACCATTGCAGCTTCCTTAATTTATAGTTGCGTAAATTATGCTGAACTCTGTTTAGAAACGGTCTACGAACATCTAGGGCCAAATGTGGCTAAAATTATCGAAGGCGCTAAACAGATGAATGCCATTCGTATTGCCAGTACCGCTGCTAATCTACATCAAACCCAATTAGAAAATATTCGAAAAATGTTACTTGCCATGGTAGAAGATATGCGCGTTGTTCTCATTAAACTTGCAGAACGCACCGCTACCATGCGCACGCTAGATATGTTGGACCGAAAAGTAAGCCAAGTCTATGCACGTGAAACCCTGGATATTTACGCTCCTTTAGCCAATCGTCTTGGCGTAGGTCAACTGCAATGGGAACTAGAAGATCTCTCTTTACATTATCTAGAACCGAAAATATATGCACAGATCGCCCAACTCCTTCATGAACGATTGATCGATCGTGAATCCTATGTACAAATTATTTTAACTCAACTACGAAAAATTTTAGATCATGCTCAACTACATAACTTTGAAATATATGGACGCGTAAAACATATCCATAGTATTTACAGAAAGATGCAACAAAAAAAATTAAAATTTGAAGAACTGTATGACCTAAATGCCATCCGCATTTTGGTCAATACTGTTAAGGACTGCTACAATGTTTTAAGTATTATTCATAGCTTGTGGGCACCTGTATCAGGACAGTTCGATGATTATATCGCGACACCAAAATCCAATGGTTATCGTTCTATTCATACCGCTGTTTCAGGTCCTGGCCAAAAAATACTTGAAATCCAAATTCGCACTCATCAAATGCACCAAGAATCCGAGCATGGTTTAGCAGCGCATTGGCAATATAAAGAAACTGCTCAACAACAAAAAGAAAGTTATCAAACAAAAATCGCCTGGCTCCGCCAAGTATTAGAGTGGCAAAAAGAACTAGTAAAACGTGGCAAAGCGACGGTACCGGGTCTCACGACTGTTTTAGATGATCGAGTGTATGTATTTACACCTAATGGAGATATCCTTGATCTACCGAAAGGTTCAACACCTTTGGACTTTGCTTATCATATTCATAGTGAGGTGGGACATCGTTGCCGAGGAGCAAAAATTAATGGCGCTATTGTTCCCTTAACTTATCAATTAAAAATTGGTGAGCAAATCGAAATTCTTACTGCAAAAAAAGGAAATCCGAGCCTAGATTGGTTAAATCCAAATTTAGGCTATTTATACACCGCTCGTGCTAAAGCAAAAGCCCATCATTGGTTTAAAACTCAAGATTATGAAAAACATTTACTCCATGGCGAAGATTTGTTTAATAAAGAGATTCAACGCTTAGGATTAACAACGCTCGATCCTGAGAAGTTAGCGCACAAACTTCACTTTAAGACCAAAAAAGAAATGATTGCCGCATTAGGCAGTGGTGATTTACGGCCTGCTCAACTTTTAAATGCGATACAATCGCAAGAAAAACAATTAGCCTCAAGCTTGGTCCAACCTGAAATTTTATTAGGTAAACCTCGTAGCAGCTTACCAGAAGGTATTAGTATAGCTGGCGTTACCGACTTGTTAACGCAGACTGCGGGCTGTTGCAAACCAGTTCCAGGAGATCCTATCCGAGGATTCATTACTCAAAGTCGTGGCATAGTTTTGCATCGTGATGATTGTATGCATTTACTCAATCTCGAGCCGGAAAAACAAAATCGCTTAGTAGACGCTGACTGGGGCCTAGCTGTTAGTCAAGTCTATCCAGTCGATATCTGCGTTGAAGCATACAATCGACCTGGTTTACTGCGTGATGTATCTACGCTGATTGCTAATGAAAAATTAAATTTAGTCGCATTAACATTAGCCAGTGATAAACCCGACCCCAAGGTGTATATGAAACTAACTATTGAAATACCCAGCTTACTTTCACTTGGAAAAGTCTTAGATCGCATCAAACAAGTGCCTAATATTATTGATGTCAGAAGACAAATCATAAGTTAGAGAGGACCTTTAATGGCACGTGGCCAAGAAGCACTGTTTTTCTGTGTTTCGTTACTCACATACTACGTGTATGCTCCGTTACGATACTCAAAAAACAGTGCTTCTTGTCTCAGCCTAGCATCATTAAAGGCTCCCTCTTAAATTTATTCATCTGATTGGATTTACGGTATATGTCTAAAGAAACAATTTATAGCATCTCCGAACTCAATCAAATGGTTCAAGATCTATTAGAAGATGCATTTTTACCTATTTGGGTAGAAGGTGAAATTTCTAATTTCGCCAGTCCTAGTTCTGGGCATTGGTATTTTTCTTTAAAAGATAAAAATGCTCAAGTACGCTGTGCACTTTTCAATGGTCGACAACGTTATAAAGACAGTCAACCAAAAAATGGTATGCAAATCTTAGCTCGTGCCAAAATTTCCCTGTATCCAGCGCGTGGAGAGTTTCAATTAATCGTTGACCAATTTGAACCTGCGGGTGAAGGAGCTTTACGTAAAGCGTTCGAAAAATTAAAAAGTCAACTTGCCGCAGAAGGCTTATTTGATCCAAAACATAAAAAACCCCTACCTAAGTTTCCTAGCACAATAGGCGTAATTAGTTCAGAAACAGGTGCTGCATTACGCGATATCTGCATTGTTCTTAAACATCGTTTTCCAGCCATTAATATCATTGTATACCCTTCTTTAGTTCAGGGAAAAAGTGCCTCAGCACAAATTGTGCGACAGATAAACACCGCGAATCAACGTAAGGAATGTGAAACTTTAATTTTGGCTCGGGGCGGAGGATCATTGGAAGATCTATGGCCTTTTAACGAAGAAAACGTGGCGAGAGCAATTTTTAAAAGTGAATTACCACTTATAAGTGCTATTGGGCATGAAACAGATTTTACTATTGCCGATTTTGTTGCTGATGTGCGTGCAGCTACGCCCACTATGGCCGCACAATTGGCGAGCCCTGATAGACATGAATACCAACAGCAATTAGATAAAATCTTCCAGCATCTCATTAAAACTATCCAATACTTATTAAAAAGTTATCAGCATAATCTAGAAAATCTAACCAAACGCTTACGTCATCCCCAGCAACGATTACAAGATGGATTTCAGCATTGTGATGAATTAACCCAGCGCCTCAATTTAAGTATAAAAAACCAATTACAAATACGTCAGCAAAAGCTCTTGGGTTTGTCTCGTACATTGCAAGCCATAAGCCCTTTAGCTAGTTTGGCGCGTGGATATGCAATAGTAAGTGATGCTGCAAGCAAAAAAATCCTGCGTGATAGCCAGGAAATAAAACCGGGTCAGGAAATTATTACTAGGCTTGCCAAAGGTGAATTACTTTGTGAAGTTAAAGCAAAATTTTAGCTTTTTTTGCTTCAGCCTCTATTAAACCTAAAGCATTTTTCCTCATTGCGAGCGCCGTAGTGCGTGGCAATCCATGGATGGCCACGGCCTCGCTAACGTCTCGGCCTCGCCATGACGAGCTTATTAATTAAGTTGTAGCATGCAGATCATCTATCTTTCTGCAGCTTCTGACATAGGTTCAGCATACCCACACTCCTTACGAGGACAAACTTTTTCAGTTCCTCGACGTTTGGTTGTTTTAATCGTCATCACTGGCCAAGCACAACGCGGGCAGGCTTGTTCGATAGGCTCATTCCACACTGCGTACGTGCAAGTAGGATACGTAGAACAAGAAAAGAAAATTTTACCATACCTAGATTTGCGCTTAAGCAATGTGCCTTTATGGCATTCGGGACATTCTATTCCTGTATCTGCTGGTTTTTCTAAAGGCTCAATATGCTTGCATTTAGGATAGTTACTACAACCTATAAACTTCCCATAACGACCAATCTTTATATGTAAAGCATGCCCACAATCAGGACATAAACGATCTTGTACAACCTCAGGCTCACTTACTGTAGTAACTTCTCCTTCCATATTTCGCGTGTAATCACACTCTGGATATCCTGAACAACCAATAAATCTACCGCGCTTACCTAAACGTATTGATAAGGTTTTACCACATTTAGGACAAGCTTCATCTAACGCTTCTTGAGTTACATCTTTTCGTTGTACCGTTTCCTCAGTGGTCTCAATCAATGTTTTAAATGGTGTCCAAAAATCTTGTAGTAAAGGGATCCATTCTTTCTCTCCCCTAGAAATTTGATCAAGCTCATCCTCTAATCGCGCCGTAAATGCATAATCAACATATTGCATAAAATAACGCGTAAGAAATTTATTCACTATCCTACCGACGTCAGTCGGTTTAAATCTTTTTTGATCGAGCGTGACATATTCTCTTTGTTGTAAGGTTGAAATAATAGGCACATAGGTTGAAGGCCGACCAATATCTCGTTCTTCTAGCGCCTTGACCAAACTTGCTTCACTATAACGTGGAGGTGGTTCAGTAAAATGTTGATCGGCACTAATATCCATAAGATTAACTTGATCGCCTATCTCTAAGGGTGGCAACATACTTTCTTCTTCGGATTTTGCTCTATCATCATCTGATTTAGACTTGCTATCATCATAGCTTTCTAAATAAACTGCCATAAAACCCGCATGCACGATAGTCGATCCGTTGGCTCGAAAACAATGATCTTTAGCTGCTTTTGCACTTAAATCGACAGCAACCGTGTCAATGGTGGCATGCATCATCTGCGAGGCTACTGCACGTTTCCAAACAAGCTCATATAATCTAAATTGGTCGGGGCTTAAATGTTTTTTAAGCTCCTCAGGTGAAAATTCTACGTGGGTCGGCCGAATAGCTTCATGTGCTTCTTGTGCATTACGACTTTTAGTACGAAAATGTCGAGGAGCTTCGGGTAAATCCTTCTCCCCATAACGTTGCACGATAAGTTCACGTATCGATATTATAGCCTCGTTGGATAAATGCACAGAATCCGTTCGCATATAAGTAATCAACCCCACTAAACCTTCACCAACATCAACACCTTCATAGAGTTGTTGCGCAAGACGCATGGTTCGCTGGGCTGTATATCCTAATTTACGGCCGGCTTCCTGCTGCAAAGTCGATGTGGTAAAAGGCGCCGCAGGATTGCGTTTACGTTGCTTTTTCTCAACATTAATAACCTGTAAATAACCTTGCGCTAGTTGTTGCAAATTTTCTTTGATGGCAGTGGCTTGCTCTTCGGTAGTAATACTAAATTGATTAAGCTTTTCTTGCTGATACTGGATTAAACGCGCCACAAAAAGTTTTTCATCCGACTTATTATTAGCCGTGATTGTCCAATATTCTTGAGATTTAAAAGCTTCGATTTCTTCTTCACGTTCAACGATTAATCGTAAGGCGGGACTTTGAACACGACCTGCAGACAAACCGCGACGAACTTTTTTCCATAGTAAAGGCGATAGCGTAAAACCGACCAAATAATCCAATGCTCGACGTGCTTGTTGTGCATTTACCAAATCCATAGCAATATGACGTGGATTTGCCACCGCTGCATTAACTGCTGATTTTGTTATTTCGTGAAATACTACTCGATAAGTCGGCTTATTTTTTAGCAATTTTTTTTGCTTTAGAATTTCGTAAATATGCCAAGCGATGGCTTCTCCTTCACGATCAGGATCAGTCGCAAGATATAATGCATCGGCATTCTTAAAAGCCTTAATAATCATATCCATATGTTTGGCATTCTTTTCAATCAGAGCATATTGCATAGCAAAACCCTGATCTGGATTCACAGCGCCCTCTTTAGGTATCAGGTCGCGAACATGGCCATAGGAAGCCAACACTTCAAAGTCTTTACCTAAATATTTTTTGATTGTTTTAGCCTTAGCGGGCGATTCTACAATCAATAGATTTTTTGCCATTTTATTTCCTCACGTAGCCCCCAGGAACCACGTCTATATACCCTTGTAATTGCAGTGTCGACAAACGAGCTAGCAATTTATCGATAGTTAAGCCAGTTCTCGCCATCAATATATCGATACTTGTCGTTTCAAATCCAAGGCACTCTACAAGCTTTGTATCCTGCGAATCAAGTCCACATAGATCCTTTTTTAGTTGAGTCGGTTGGATTTGCGGGACCTCATGATTGAGAACGCCCTCCAGATTAGCATTCTGATTAGCATAAAGTATCCCTTCAGCCTCCTTTTTGTTAACAAAATCCCTTGCATTATGGGACTTAGTCGATGCGACTTCATCAGCCCAACTATGAGCCAGTTTCGGTGAAAATGAAAGCGCTTGTGTAATATCCTGATAGGTCTCCACCAGAGTAGCTCCTTCTTTTAATAAGGCATGACAGCCTTGGCTTAAGGGATTGCGGATAGAACCTGGAACAGCAAATACCTCTCGACCTTGTTCCAAGGCATAACGCGCACTAATTAATGACCCGCTCCGTAGCGTTGCTTCTATCACAATAACACCTAGGCTCAAACCACTAATTATCCTATTTCTTCTAGGAAAATATTCTGCCTTGGGTGAAGCGTATGGAAAAAATTCAGAGATCAGCGTCCCTCCTTTTTCCAC
>CANJLU010000002.1 GCA_947475085.1 Coxiellaceae bacterium | reverse complement strand
TATTTACTAGATTGAAATGTCTTTCTGTATGCCATTAAATTTTAAACCTCTGTGCTACTGCTTACTTTGGATTTTTGTAACGAAATATACTCGAGGGGCGTATAACTCTGACTGTATTCTGTTTTTTTACTATTAAATAGGACGATTTCATTGACTATCATAGGGCTGGTATTTAAATTTAATTCTTCGCGTAGATTGGGTGCATGATGGTGAATAATCCGGCCCAAAGTTAAATGAGGTAAATAAGGTTTAGTTTCTGGAGTAAAACCCAAGTTCGAAGCAACTTCTTCTAGTGCATAGGCAAGTTCAAAAAGTTCAGAAGTAGGAATAATATCTGCGGCTATGGCGCGTGGCGCAGTAGGAGATGGAAAAAAACGAATATTATGCAACTGCAGAGGAAAGGGTTCGATCTTATTAATTGCATTGTGCGCATGTTTAGCTAATTCGGAAATTTTATCAGGATTAGTTGTACCTAAAAAACGTAAGGTGACATGTAAATTTTCCGGGTGAACCCATCTAACGCGGTGCCCCCAAGGTTCTTGTTTAAGTTCATCAATAAGTTGAGATAGGGCTTGACGTAGTTCGGAATTTAGTTCGACGGCAAAAAATAGACGTAAAGGATCGTGAGTACTCAAGTGCAACTTCCTTATTAAAGACTATGAGATTCAGAACAGCGCGTTATTTTAATGGAAAAATAGGCAAGCTTCTATGCTAGAGCATTTATTAAATTTTTCCAAGAAGTTTTCGAGCTGTGACCGCAAATATTTTCACAACCATTCATTATAATCTTGTTTGTAACTTGTCTTTTATCAGTGATTGACGATTTAATGTGTAAACATTAACTTAAACTGGTTTTTATTCTCAATTTATTACTCAATTCGGTAAATATTACACTCGCAAGAATTCAAGTGCGAAGAGTATATTTCCATTAAAATATTTCTGAGTATAAAAATTTAATACATCAATTAATCAACAGGATTCGTTTTTTCTGAAATTGGAGTATACTAAAGAGCAATTTTTCCGTTATGTAAGTGCGCTATGATTATCGATACTACACTGCTTTCCCGCATTCAGTTTGGATTTACGATTGGTTTTCATATTTTATTCCCTACGCTCAACATTGGTTTAGCCGTTTTTTTATCGGTGATGGAAGGATTTTGGTTAAAAACTGGGAATCCTGTTTATTTAAGAATTTGCCAATTTTGGACCAAGATTTTTGCTCTTACCTTTGGTATGGGTGTAGTTTCAGGTATTGTTTTGGCTTATGAGTTAGGAACTAACTTCGGGCCTTTTATTAGTACAGCGGGCGGTGTCATAGGCGCACTTTTTGTCTATGAAGTGCTCTCTGCTTTTTTCCTTGAAGCTGGGTTTTTAGGTGTCATGTTATTTGGTTGGGACAAAGTCGGTCCTAGATTGCATTATTTGGCGACTTTGCTAGTGACCTTAGGCACGCTATTTTCTGCCTTAGGAATTTTATCTGCAAATTCTTGGATGCAGACTCCTGCTGGCTTCCATATTGATGCCGGTAAATATGTGGTAGATAGCTGGTGGGCGGTAGTATTTAATCCGTCTGCTGTCCCTCGTTTCCTGCACATGGTTATGGCGTCATTGTTAACCACTTGTTTTGCCATCGCAGGCGTCTCAGCCTGGTATTTATTAAAGAGAAAACATCTTGATATCGCTAAACCTTGTTTTTCGTTTGTTTTTGCCGCAGCCATGGTGATAGCGCCTGTACAAATATTGTTAGGTGATATGGTTGGCTTAAAAGTTTTTGAATATCAACCACTTAAAACTGCAGCAATAGAAGCTAATTGGAAAACGCAAAATGGAGCTCCTTTGATTTTATTTGCGATTCCAAATAGTAAGCAAGAAAAAAATTACTATGAAATAAGTATTCCAAAACTCGCTAGCTTAATTAATACCCACCACTGGGATGGTAAGTTAATAGGTCTAAAAAGTGTTCCGCGTGCAGAAAGACCGGTGGTGGGGGCTACCTTTTGGATGTTTCGAGTGATGGTAGGTATAGGCTTTTTATTCTTTTTCGTTGCACTTTATGCCTTGTGGCAAAGATGGCGCGGTAAACTTTATAATTCCGATATGCTTTATCGTTTATGTATATTAATAGCACCCTTAGGTTTTCTGAGTACCATTGCAGGTTGGGTAACAGCAGAATCTGGCCGGCAGCCTTGGATTGTATATAATTTAATCAGCACTTCCCAGGGTGCTTCAATAGTTCCACTGCATCAGGTAATTATTTCCTTAGCATTATTAGTTACTGTTTATGGAATTATATTTACTTTTTATCTATTTTATCTTTTTAAGTTAATTCGTAATGGACCCACTGCTCCGGTAGTCGATGAATCAGTTACGGAAGTGATAACTGAAACACCCTTTAAATATTTAGCGCCAGAGGGTAAATAGATGCTTTTAATTCTTACCTGGGCCACGATTATCTCTTTAATTATTATGATGTATGTGTTGTTGGATGGCTTTGACCTGGGAGTAGGCATTTTATTTCCGTGGATTAAGTCAAGTGAATATAGAGATATTATGATGAGCACCGTTGTCCCTGTCTGGGATGGAAATGAAACTTGGTTGGTGTTTGGCGCTGCGGCTTTATATGCCGCTTTTCCAATTGCGTATGGTATTTTGTTACCCACATTATATATGCCGATCATGATTTTATTAGTGGCTTTAATTTTTCGTGGGGTCGCTTTCGAGTTTCGTTTTAAGGCGCATAAAAGTCAGTTTATTTGGGATATTGCTTTTGCATCAGGGTCAATATTGGCAGCTTTTATTCAAGGTATCATTCTAGGTACGTTTGTAAAAGGATATGGTAACCACCTACCTTTATCACATTCCGCATATCATTGGCTCACGCCTTTTAGCATTTTTACCGGGGTTGCTGTGGTTTGCGGCTATGCTTTATTAGGAGCAACATGGCTAATTATAAAAACAGATGGGGTGTTACAAGAAAGAATGTATAAAGCAGCTAAAGTTTTATTACCACTCGTTGCTTTTTTTCTAGTCAGTGTAAGTATCTGGACGCCGATTGTTGAACCACAAGTGATGCAGCGTTGGTTTTCATTACCCAACTTTTATTATTTGTCTCCTTTGCCTATTATAACGATATTGCTAGTTTTTTATAATTTTTATTGTCTACATCAGAAAAAAGAAAGATTACCTTTTATTTTAACCATAGGCTTGTTTGTTTTATCGTATACGGGATTTTGTATTAGTGCATGGCCTTATATTATCCCGCACGTACTTCCGGTCTGGGAAGCAGCGGCCCCACCCTCTACATTAAAGTTTATCTTAGTCGGCGCGGCGATTATATTACCGATATTATTAATTTATACGCTTTATTCTTATCATGTTTTTAGAGGGAAAGTAAAAACAGTTATCCATTATTGATCTATGAAAAAACGCTTACGACAATGGCTATGGTTTATCAGCTTATATATAGCCGGCGTGACGACTATTATCGTGGTTTCTAAGGTATTACGTTATTTTATCCCGCATTAACAATGCCTATAAAATTTTTATAGATTTAGCTGAATGCGGTGGAATGGTTTTTCTAATTTTACTAATATTCTGTTTTGCGGGGTATATCGCTGGAAAAAACCGATTCTTGTTTTTTTACTTATAACAAAATCGGGTATTAACTTAACTATAGCATTTAATATTTTATGAAAAATATTAATTCGGTCTAAGCTAACTGTATTTTTTTTCCGAAAGTCTATGATATTTTGCTTAACTAAATCCTGAAGTTCTGTAAGAGCATTTTTTTTGAATTTATCTAAATATTCTTTATTTACGTTGGAATTCGATATATCAAGAAAAGTTTGAAAATAGTTATCCGTTAAACAATTTAATTGTTTAGACAAGTTAATAACTTCTTGGTTATTATCAGCAATAATATGTAATTCACGTATTAGATTAATTATTTCTAAATATTGTTGTTTTAAAGAATTAAAGTTTTTACGACTTGTTTGAATAGATTTATGCAGGTTGATATCGTCTTCGTTTCCAAAAGTAGACCGAAACCCTTTCTGCCCAAAATAAGATAACTTAAAGAATTTATAGTTTGCGTTTACAATTTTATCAGCGTTTCCAATTTCAATTATCGTATCTATAATTTTATGAATTTTTGTTTCCGAATTTTCGGATTTAGGAAAATATAATTCAATCTTATAAAATAATTTTTCGTAAGCTAATAAGACTTGAGGAGCATTAAATAGTTTACTTCTAGAATTGATTCCTAAAAGGATATGCATTTCAGAAATAGTAGTACTTAAATCTGGAAATTGTGATTCTAATAAGGTTAAGTCATTTGCAATAGTTAACAAAGACTGAGGAGTGATATAAGTAAAATTTTTGCAAATATTTTCTTGTATTATTAATTTTCGTAAAAATTTAAAAAAAATATTTATTTCGGTTTCTTTATTTTGGTTGCCAGAAAGATTTAAAGTTTTATTCTTCCAGAATTTTATATGTTCCTGAATATTTAAATCTTTATTTTTATTATTATTAGCCTCTATAAGATTAATCAGCTGATATTTTAGATTTGATTTCGGGAGGTCTTTTTTAACATCAAAAAGTGGTTGAATAATTTGTGTTTTATCTGTGATAGTAATACCAAGAGGACTAAAATGTTTATTCGTGAGTTCAACCGTATCTATTTTATTATCATCAAACTTAATAACAAAATATTCAGTACTTCTACGATTTTCTAATTTAAATTCTAGCTGATCCAATCTAGCTTTTAAAATATCACTAGAAAATTTTTTGAAGAACTCATCAAGAGGGAGTGGCTGCCTGAGGAATTTAAGTAAGCATTCGATATCAGATAAGAGATTTTCGTCGGGTAGGAAAGGAAAAATATTTTTTTTCATCACTATTTAGTTATAAAGACCTCCTTGTCGATTAAGTCGAGGCTAAATAAAATAACAGCAAAAAATAGTTACAATAAGCTAAAAAATCCGTCTCCAGCGTCGATTATCTACTATTTTACCTTCCAGCACGGTAGCATAAATTAGGTCTTGTGCCTATCAGGCCATTTGACTACAAGCAGTAGCAGTATTGCTATAAATTTTAAGCTATTTGAAGAATTTTACTGCTAATCGAAGCTTTTTCTTAGCAAAAATCACTAATAATTTCAAAAAAGAGTGATTGACTAAACCAATTAAAGCAAGGAAAATTGGCCGCTGAACTGTCAGACGCTAGATTTAGTATAATATAACGAACAAGCATCACATTTACCTTTGATTTTGATGAGTAAAAGAAGATAAACACATGGCTATTCATCCTATTATCCAGCTCCCAGATGTACGTTTGCGCGCACCTACAGAACCCGTTACCATTTTTGATGAAAGTTTACAGCAATTAATTGAGGATATGTTTGAGACAATGTACGCTGCTAAGGGTATAGGTTTAGCAGCTCCACAAATTGCTATTAGCAAAAAGTTAGCGGTTATTGATGTTTCTAATAATAAGTCGAAAACTTGGTGTTTAATTAACCCAATCATTGTTGAGAAAAAAGGTGAGGCTTTAATGGAAGAAGGTTGTTTGTCAGTACCAGGGGTTTATGATAAAGCCCCACGGGCACTGTGGGTTAAATTACAAGCTTTAGACCGGCATGGAAGCCCTTATGAAATTGAAGCAGAAGATTTATTTGCGCATTGTATACAACATGAAGTAGACCATCTCAACGGTACGTTATTTTTAGATCATTTATCTCCTCTTAAACGTCAATTAGCGCGTAAAAAACTCGATAAAATCAAGAAAAGGAGTAAGTTTTGAAACTGATTTTTGCAGGGACGCCTGAATTCGCTTTACCCAGCTTACAAGCTTTGTTGAGCTCTAGCTATAAAATATGTGCGGTTTATACACAGCCTGATCGCCCAGCGGGAAGAGGTCGAAAATTATTAATGAGTCCGGTTAAGAAGCTGGCGTTAGAGAATAAACTTCCTGTTTACCAGCCTGCCAGTTTGCGTGACGCCAGTGAACAAAAAAAACTAGCTGCCTTTCACGCAGATTTAATGGTGGTAGTCGCCTATGGTCTTATTCTTCCACTTGCAGTATTAAGCATACCCCGTTTTGGTTGTATCAATGTTCATGCATCCTTATTACCTCGCTGGCGAGGAGCCGCGCCTATTCAACGAGCGATTTTAGAAGGTGATCAAGAAACCGGTGTGACCATTATGCAAATGGATGAAGGCCTGGATACGGGTGAAATGATAAAGAAGTTTTCATGCATTATAGAACCGAACGATACGAATAAAACCTTACAAGATCGATTGGCTGATTTAGGCGCTCGGGCGTTATTAGAGAGTTTAAGTGATATTGAAAGCGGTTCCTATCGTTCAGAACCGCAGAACGAAAAGAACAGTACTTATGCAAAAAAAATTAATAAATCGGAAGCAGAAATAGACTGGGAGAAGTCCGCGGTTTACTTAGATAGAATGGTTCGTGCTTTTCATCCTAAACCAATTGCACGCGTGGTATTAGGAAAGTCTATATTGCGTATTTGTAAAGCAGAAGTACTCGATGAAACCACTTCTGAAAAGCCGGGTTTAATCTTAAAAGCTGACCGCGAAGGTATAGATGTGGCCACAGGAAAGGGTGTTTTACGTTTATTAGAAGTGCAATGGCCGGGAGGCAGATGCTTACCGATTTCAAGCTTTATCCATGGTAAATCGGAGTTATTCCATGTAGGAGCAATTTTAGATCGAATGTATGTCTAACTCCCGGGCAATAGCCGCACAAATCATTTCTCGTGTTTTAACAGAAAAAATATCGCTTAAGGATGCTTTAGCAGCTGGCGTAAATGTTAGCATTGAATCGCGCGATAGATCATTTATTCAAGAATTGTGTTATGGCGTAATACGTTGGTATGCGCCATTGAAACAGCTTTGTTCCTATTTATTAAAAAAACCGCTTAATGCCAACGATCAAGATGTTTATGCGTTATTGTTAATAGGTCTTTACCAGCTTAACTATTTAAGAACATCCCCGCATGCGGCCGTCCATGAAACGGTTCAAGCCGCGAGAGAACTGCATAAGGTATGGGCAGTGCCATTAATTAATGGGGTATTACGCTCGTTTCAACGACAAAAAGACAGTTTATTAAAGAAATTACCTAGAGATAGTCATTTTGCACACCCTGATTGGTTAATAAAAAAGTTACAACAAGCATGGCCAAATGAATGGCAAGCAATTATAGCCGCCAATAATCATTTACCCCCTATGAGTCTACGAGTTAATCTTTTGAAAATTACACGCAAGGATTACGCACAAAAGTTAAAAGATAACGGTATAACTGCAACTTTAAGCGAATTGAGTCAAGCAGGAATTGTACTTGATGAATCTTACCCAGTACTTAAACTACCAGGTTTTATGGGGGGAGAAGTTTCTATACAAGATACAGCGGCACAATTGGCTGCCTCCTTATTGATGTTAGGGCCTGGGCAGCGAGTATTGGATGCTTGTGCGGCGCCGGGAGGAAAAACCATGCACATTTTGGAAACACAGGCAGATTTAGTAAGTTGTGTAGCTGTGGACCACGATGCAATCCGCTTAAATAAGGTTGAGGATAATCTGAATCGTTTAAGATTGGCAGATACGAAAGTGCAGTTGCTCTGCGCAAAAGCAGAGGATCTCAAAAGCACTTGGAAAGAAGATTTATTTGATAGAATATTATTGGATACACCTTGTTCTGGGACCGGCGTTATTCGTAAGCACCCGGATATTAAATTATTACGTCGAGAAGAAGATATTCCTAAATTAGCTGAGCAGCAATATCAATTGCTATCGAGTCTTTGGGGACTACTAAAGCCAAATGGTATCTTATTATATGTAACTTGTTCTGTATTGCCTGAGGAAAATAGCGAGGTTTTGCTAGGTTTTTTATCTCGCTACTTAGACGCAAAAGAAGAGCTTATCGACGAAAAATGGGGGATAGCTTGTCCAGTAGGGAGGCAAATTCTTCCCCAAATTCATGGACCTGATGGCTTTTATTATGCTAGGTTACGCAAGAGAGCTTAGAGCCTCTATTCTAGAATAAGATGGGAAAATCATGAAAACAATCTCGCTGTTTTTTTATTGTGTATTAATGATAAGCGCTTTGCTTGCTACGGCCGGCTGTGCATCTAATCAATCCTTGGATAAAGCTTCCGTTGAGAAAAAAACGGCAATGAGCACAAAGAAAAAAAAGGAGTTGCCACCACCTGTCATACAAGTAATCCAAGCTGCCGATCGACTCAGAGTTATTGCCTATAGCGATGTTTGTTTTAGGCCAAATGGGAAATTAACCCCCAACTGCGCTCAGCAGCTTAGTTCAACCATAAAACTTATAAAGTCTTATGGGGATGGCCTCATTCAAGTAGTGGGGTATAGCGACGATCTTTATGATCCCCAAACCGCAACTGTTATTACACAAGATCAAGCAGAAGTAATAACTAGTTTTTTATGGGCACATGGAATAGGTTCGCAACGTCTGCGCACAATTGGATACGGCAGACATGACTTTATTGCGAGTAATCGAAACGTTAAAGCAAGTAGTTTTAATCGACGCGTGGAGATTATCCTGGTAAAAAATTAATTTAATTTTTATTCAGTACCAAGCCGCTACCCTCAGAGTATTTGTTTATAAAATTTATCGGAGTCGAATAATAAATCACGCTATTGTCCTGTGCAAACGCTCTCAGTGTATTTCTGGCATTAACGGTTGCTTGGGCGTGTTTTTCAGTTTTTACAAATCCTTGCTGGGCGCGCAGATGTTGGGCAAACAATCGAATATCTTGTGATAAATCTATATCTAAGGTTTTCACAGCTCCCGCTAAGCTAATTTTTCCCTTACCATTAGCCTCTATTCTTAAGTAAGGACTATTAACCCAATAAACCAGCAAATTTCCATTTCCGGTAAAATTAACCCTATTTAACGAAACGATGCCTTGAATCACAACATTATGGGAATTATGCGTTTCTATTTGTAGACTTGAGCTAAGTATATTATGAAATATTACACTTGCATTACCATTACTATAAAGAGATTTTAGATTTAATTTGTTGGTGTAAAGATTAATTTGACCTGTACCTTGTGCGCGTAGAGTTAAGGACCCCGTTAGTCCCTTACCGAACAGCGTAGCGTTACTATCAAACTGGATTTGTTTAATCTGCGCAGGAGATGTATTGACTCGAATCGTTAATCTTTCACCAGGCGCGGAGTTAAAAACTGATTTTGTGCCAAGATAGAGTATATGATTTTTTTGGTTGCATGTGACGGCAAAGACTCTTTTTGGATCGCCCAGAATTTGTAAGGAAGTACGGGTTTGGGTGGCATCGATATAAACATTAACCGGCCCCTGGATATTTAAACTATCGAAATCATTAATCGAGATATTCTTACTTATTATGGGTGTCCTATGAGGGGGTAATTGTGCGTGTCCAAGTAGGCTAAAAAGGCACAGACTGATAAACAAACAATAGTCGATTATTTTCATGGGCTTATGCTCTTATTATTATTTTCATGAGATATTAACCTCGTCCGAGGCTATTTACCAGTAAAGATTAAGCATTTAAGCCATGTGGCATAGCCATCCAAGAAGAGAATTAGGCTTCTTTCTTGAAAATCTTCATCGTGATAACGGTACTTCAAGATGTCCGCCCCCATCTTGAAGTACAATGCACATATCAGCTTATTGGCTATATTTTTCCTAAAGCGTATTGCGCTATAATCTCGTCCTTCTAACCTGTTAATTAATATTTATGAAGCGCATAGTGCTACAAGAAATAAAACACGCTTTGTTAAGCATGGGCGAATTGTCCTTACCTTCTTCGCTGTCTATCCAAGTTGATTATGCGAGAGAAAAATCACATGGCGATTTTTCTAGTAATATTGCTTTAGTTCTTGCGAAGAAGTTACAGATATCTCCCTTGCAATTAGCTGAAAAAATAAAATCGAATATAGATTGTTCCTCAGAAAACTCTAAACTAGAAAAAATTGAAATAGCAAAGCCAGGGTTTATTAATTTCTTTTTAAAAAAATCTTTTTGGTTGCCAGTTATCGAAGAAATTTTAAACCAGACAGAACAATTTGGGGTTTCAAATTTAGGCAATAATGAGCCTGTTTTGGTTGAGTTTGTTTCGGCTAATCCCACAGGCCCTTTGCATGTAGGCCATGGTCGGGGGGCGGCATATGGTGATTCTTTAGTGAGATTATTGCGAGCGGTAGGCTATCAAGTTTGCGCAGAATATTATATCAACGATGCCGGAAGGCAAATGGATATTTTGGCAACTAGCGTTTGGTTGCGTTATTTAGAGATTTGTGGCGAAAAATTTATTTTCCCTAGCAATGCCTATCGAGGAAGCTATGTTCATAAGATTGCAGAGCAAATTTTTTCAGAATATGGGAAACATTTTTTCCAATTCGCTGAATTAGTATTTAAAGATGTTCCTTTTGACGAACCTCAAGGCGGTAACAAGGAGCATCATATTGATGGTCTTATCGCCAAAGCTAAGAGTTTATTAGGTCCGGCTGAGTATGAAAAGATATTTGAGGCGGGCTTAAACTCTATTTTAATCGATATTAAAGAAGATCTGAGTGCATTTAGAGTAAATTTTGATGAATGGTTTTCAGAAAACAGTTTGTTTAGGACCGATTTCGTCAATAAAACTATAAAGCGTTTAACAGAGAGTGGAAAAACCTATGCAGCTAATGGAGCTTTATGGTTTAAATCAACAGAATTTGGTGATGATAAAGATCGGGTATTGCTACGCGAAAATGGACAGCCCACCTACTTTGCGGCAGATGCTGCTTATCGGCTGTGTATCTTAGAAAAACGCGGATTTAAAAAAATAATTAATGTATTGGGTTCAGATCATCATGGCTATGTGCCTCGAATCCGCGCGGTTATCCAAGCCTTAGGTTTCTCTGCGGATAGTTTAAAAGCCTTGTTAGTACAGTTTGCTATTCTTTATCGCGGGGATAAAAAACTTCAGATGTCGACTCGTAGCGGAGAGTTTATTACTTTGCGAGAGCTCCGAGAAGAAGTAGGAACTGATGCGACGCGGTTTTTTTATGTACTCCGACGTGCAGATCAACATATGGATTTCGATCTAGAGCTTGCTAAGGAACAGTCGAACGCTAATCCTGTCTATTATGTACAATATGCTTATGCACGAATATGTAGTGTCATGCGTCAACTTACTGCAAAACAGTGGACATGGGATAAATCCTCAGGGATAACCGCGCATAAAGAATTAAAGGAAGTGCAAGAACAAGATTTATTAGTTTTACTAAATCGTTATCCAGAAATATTAGAATTAGCAGCTATTTCTTACGAGCCGCATATCATTGCACACTATTTGAGAGATTTAGCGCAAGGCTTTCATGTTTATTATAATTCATTTGTTTTTCTGATAGAGGATGATCATTTGCGAAATGCACGACTCAATTTAATTGTTGCAATTGCACAAGTAATTAAAAATGGCCTAAGCCTATTAGGTGTAGAGACTTTGGAAGTAATGTAATGGCTAAAGATTATGCAAAGAAATATACAAAATATAAATATCTCACTCCTAGGCGTAAAAACCACCGTTATATTTGGGTGATGCTAGGAATTTCAGTCGCTTTATTTATTTTTGGTTTATTTTTTCTCAAATCTATTCATAAAGGAAAACCTATTCAGTCTGCCGAAAAGATAATAAATAAAAAGAATATCGAAGTACCCGCACCTCAATCGCCAGAACCTAAATTTGATTTCTATAATATTCTGCCTCAGGAAAATTCGAATTTATCTTCACATGTTGATTCAGCGATGAAGGAAATTGCTTTGTCCAATGATATGAGTACATCTATTCATCCTGCTTCTGGACATACACCCATAGATGCAATGTTAAGTCCGGCTCCAGAACAAGTAGCTATTGCTGAGGCTAAAAAACAGTTAGAAGAAGAAATGAGCCAATTTAATAATGAAGTTTATATGCTTGTGTTAGGCAATTTTACTGATCGAGCTCATGCAGAACAGTTGCAAGCTCAAGCCTTGCTGAAGGGATTTCCTGTGCAAAAAAAGGTTAATTTGGTTAATGGAAAGCCAATATATCAGATCGTCATGGGACCCTCAGACTTAAATAAGCTTAGTCAGGAAAAGAAACGATTAAATGCAGCCGGATTAGCAGCCATTTTGATTAAAATTAGCCCTTAACCCCTAGCGTGTATTCTTTAGGGCTCTTGAAAATATTAAGTTAGCCACCATAGTGGTAGTTTCAAGTCCTATAATAAAGGGTCAATAGTGCAATCTTTACATGGTACAACAATATTATTAGTTCGGCGTAACGATAAAGTCGTCATCGGTGGAGATGGTCAGGTGACATTGGGCAATGCGATTGTTTTAAAGGGAAATGCACGCAAGGTCCGAAAATTAAAAACTTATCAAGTATTAGTCGGATTTGCAGGCGCAACAGCTGATGCGTTTACATTAATAGAACGCTTTGAAAACAAGCTAAAAGAATGTAATGGGCAACTAGACCGAGCTTCAGTTGAACTTGCAAGGGATTGGCGTTCTGATCGAGTTTTAAGGCGTTTAGAAGCAATGCTTTTGGTTGCTGATAAACAAAAATCGTTTATGCTAAGTGGAAATGGTGATGTAATTGAGCCAGAACATGATTTAATTGCTATAGGCTCCGGCGGAGCTTATGCACAATCAGCGGCACTAGCATTATTTCAAAATACTAAATTAAATGCCCGTAGTATCGTTGAGAAAAGTTTAATCATTGCAGCTGATATTTGTGTTTTCACGAATCATCAACGTACCATTGAAGAAATTGATTCTGTGCACAATAAAAAATAATAAACTAACTATAAACTAATTACTTATTTAATAATGAAAACTAATTCGTTCGATTTAATTGATACACCTACCGACGAAACCACTCAAGTTTCTGAGCTAACTATGATGGATGCTAATTTTTCAGAAGAAATAAATCAAGTCAACAATGATGTGGATTTGTCTGTTGGAGTAGATTATTTAAGTAAAATCGATTTGACCCCTAAACAAATAGTGCATGAACTTGATCGCTTTATCATTGGACAAAATGAAGCTAAACGAGCGATTGCCATCGCTTTACGCAATCGTAAACGTCGTATGTTACTGGAACCTGTGTTAAGGGATGAAGTGACGCCCAAGAATATACTCATGATAGGTCCTTCTGGAGTAGGCAAAACAGAAATTGGTCGTCGCGCGGCTAAAATCACAGGCTGTCCCTTTTTAAAAATAGAAGCCACTAAATTTACTGAGGTAGGTTACATTGGGCGCGATGTAGATTCTATACCTAGAGATTTAGTAGATTCCGCATTTAAATTTTTACGTGAAGAAGCGATTACTCGCCTTCAGCCTCAGGTTCTAGAGGCGGCGGAAAGCAAAATTATTGATAGTTTTGTTCCTCCTGCACGTCCCGCAAAAGGTGAAGCAGATGAGCTGAAAAATAAAGAAAAATCCATAGCAAGAAATGTTTTTCGCAAGCAATTGCGAGCAGGACTCTTAGATGATAAAGAAATCGATGTGGAGGTAGCTGCATTACCAGCCGGGGTTGAGATCATGGGACCTCCCGGTATGGAAGATATGACCAACCAGCTGCAAAATATGCTGCAAAATATTGGTACAGCGCGTACTCGTACGCGTCGTATGAAAGTAAAAGATGCATTAGCGGTGATACAAAAAGAAGAAGCAGGTAAATTACTTGATGAAGAAGATCTGAAGCGTAAAGCGATAGAGTGGGTAGAACAATACGGAATAGTATTTATCGATGAAATTGATAAGGTATGTCGTCGAGGTGAAATGAGCGGTGCAGACGTTTCTCGTGAAGGAGTACAACGAGATTTGTTACCTTTAATCGAGGGTTGTACTGTTTCAACAAAATATGGCATGGTCCGAACCGATCATATCTTGTTTATTGCAGCCGGTGCATTTCATTTATCAAAACCATCCGATTTAGTTCCTGAATTACAAGGTCGTTTGCCCATTCGAGTTGAACTAAAAGCATTAACGGCGAAAGATTTTGAACGTATTTTAGTGGAACCGCAAGCATCTTTAATCGTGCAATATCAGGCCTTATTGGGGACTGAAGAACTAGAATTAAATTTCGATAAGCTTGCTATACAACGTATTGCTGAAATTGCTTATGATCTCAATGAAAAGACTGAGAATATTGGCGCCCGTCGTTTATATACGGTGATGGAACGATTATTGGAAGAAATATCTTTTGAAGCGACAGATTATACGGATAAAAAGGTAAATATTGATATTAATTATGTAGATAAACATCTAACCCCCTTAGCGCAAGATCAAGATACCAGTCATTTTATTCTATAACATGACCCCTATTCCTACTGATATAAAACTTCTACAGAAAACGCGAGTATTAGAAATCCTTTTTGATAGTGGAGAGAAATTTAGCCTGTCCTGTGAATACTTGAGGGTCTTTTCCCCTTCCGCAGAAGTTAAGGGACATGGACATGGCGAAGGAAAATTAGTTAGCGGCAAAAAAAATGTGAATATCATCAGCATCGAATCAGTCGGTCATTATGCCATCCGATTGATCTTTGATGATCATCACCAGTCAGGTATCTATAGTTGGGAAACACTATACGAACTATCCAAGCACTATGCTGATTATTGGAAGCAATATCTGGAGCGTTTGGAATTCGTAGGTGCAAGTCGAGATTAGTTTTTCTTAATAATGACCTTAGCAAAGCGTCTTTTTCCCACTTGGTAAATATGGCTAGTGCCAGATTTAATTAACAACTTCTTATCCTCAATTTTTAGAGAGTCAATTTTAACCGCGCCGGCCTCAATTGAACGCAATGCCTCCGAGGTACTGGTAACTAAGCCCGCTTGCTTTAATAAGTTGGCAATTGATACACTCTCTCCAGGTATGCTTATATCCAATTCTTTAATTTCTGAAGGAATGGCACCATCTCTAAACCGGTGTTGAAATTCCATTAATGCTTTTTCAGCATTCCCTTTAGTGTGAAAGCGCTCAATAATTTCTAACGCTAATTCTATTTTAAAATCACGCGGGTTGGCGATTCCTTGCGCTGCTTCTTGCTGCATCGATTTAATATCACTTAAAGATTTTTTAAAAGAAAGCAATTCAAAATAACGCCACATCAACTCATCAGAAATCGACATAATTTTTCCGAACATGTCGTTTGCCGGTTCATCAATAGCGATATAATTATTCAGTGATTTAGACATTTTTTGTATGCCGTCTAAACCTTCTAACAAAGGCGTGGTTAAAATTATTTGGGGCGTTTGTTTAAAATGTTTTTGTAATTCTCTTCCCAGCAATAAATTAAACTTTTGATCGTTACCACCACATTCTATATCGGTTTTTAACTCGACAGAATCATAGCCCTGAAGTAAAGGATATAGAAACTCATGGATTGCAATAGACTGATGCTGGCGATAACGTTGGTGAAAATCATCTCGTTCTAGCATTCTAGCGACCGTGTAAGACGAGGCCAGTTTAATGAGATCGGTAACTGATAATTTTCCTAACCACTCGGAGTTAAATCGCAGATTGGTTTTTTTAGGATCCAATATCTTATTGAATTGTTGCTGATAGGTTTTAGTGTTAGCTGCAACTTCATCGACGCTTAAAGCGGGGCGAGTAGCATTTTTGCCTGAAGGGTCACCAATGAGTGCAGTAAAGTCACCAATGATAATATCAATTTCATGACCTAGCACTTGTAATTGGCGCAATTTGTTGATAAGTACAGTATGGCCGAGATGAAGATCGGGAGCTGTTGGATCAAAACCTGCTTTAATGCGTAAAGGTCTATTTTCTTCTAATTTACGCTTTAATTCATCAACCACAAGGATTTCAGTAGTTCCTCGTTGAAAGATTTCTAAAGTATTATCATTCATGTTATTTACCCGTTATAGCTAACGCCAAAGCGTATAATTTATTTTTTTTCTCATGAGTTATTTTAGCAGCTAGCGAGGTTGCTTGCTTAATCGGCAATTCATCTAATAAAACCCCTAAAATTCGCTGCGCGTCTATTTCGTAGGGACTTAGATATTCCGCTCCTTCCACTAGGACGACGAACTCGCCTTTTTGTTGGTTTTTATCTGAGTTCAGCCAATTTTTCAATTGTTCTAAATTATCTCCATGAATAGTTTCAAAGGTTTTTGTTAATTCTCTGGCCAAAACTACATAACGGTTGGGCCCAAAAACATCAAGCATATCATTTATTAACTCTAGAATACGATGCGGTGCTTCATAAAATATAATTGTCCGTGTTTCATATAGGAATTCTAGTAATTTTTTTTGTCGAGCGACAATTTTTCCAGGTAGGAATCCTTCAAAAATAAATCTATCACAGGCTAAACCCGAGGCGCATAAAGCAGTTATCAACGCACAGGGACCAGGAATAGGAATAACTGGAATTCCATGTTGGTGAGCTAATTTTACTAAACGGTAACCCGGGTCGTTAATCAGGGGAGTTCCTGCATCACTAATTAAGGCGATAGATTGATTTTTTTTTAGACAATCTAAAAGAATTTTGCTGCAAACCGTTTCGTTATGGTCATGTAATGAAATTAATGGTGTGGTAATAGCAAAATGCCTAAGTAATTTTTGGCTATGTCGAGTATCTTCCGCGGCAATTTGATTAACACTTTGTAAAGTTTCTATTGCTCTGGCGCTAAAGTCTTCCAGATTGCCTATGGGCGTGGCAACTACGTAAAGGCCGGGAATTTTTGACATAAAACTTTTCGCATTAAGATATGAGATGGGTATAATGACATAGCGTTTTATTCTGCGCAAAACTCAGAGGTTAGATTCAAAATGTCCAAAAAGATGAAACAACAAAAATTGGGGCTGTGGATGTTAACCGCTCTAGTTACCGGCAATATGATAGGCTCAGGAATATTTTTATTACCTGCCTCCTTGGCCGCCTATGGCAGTATTAGCTTACTCTCTTGGATTGCTACGGCATTGGGCGCTTTGTTAATAGCATTAGTATTTGCTAAGCTAGCTAATGTGATGCCCCTTGTAGGAGGACCTTATGCCTACTGTCGAGAGGCATTTGGTGATTTTATTGGATTTCAGATGGCTTATAATTATTGGATTGCACTGTGGGTAGGCAATGCTGCAATAGTTATCGCTTTAACAGGTTATTTAAGCTTTTTTTGGCCACTACTGGCTAAAAATGTCCTATGGTCTTGTTTGGTAAGTATTAGTTTGGTTTGGTTGATGACATTTATCAATATTCTAGGTGTTCGGCATGCGGGCATTTTTCAGTTATTGACAACGATCTTAAAATTGATCCCCTTATTGCTTATTGCCTTTGTCGGTATTTTTTATATTCATCCGCATTTTTTGAGCGCATTCAATTTATCTGGTAAATCCAACTTAAGTGCATTTAGCGGCGCAGCTACGTTGACTTTATGGTCTTTTATCGGTTTAGAATCGGCTTCGGTTCCCGCCGGGCATGTAGATAACCCTACCCGAACTATCCCTAAAGCCACTATTTTGGGAGTAATCATAGCCACAGTTGTTTATATATTGAGTAGCATTGCAGTGATGGGGGTTATGCCGTTAACAGAGCTTGCGCATTCCAATGCTCCCTATGCTGATGCTGCAAATATCATGTTTGGTCCTATAGGAAGTACTTTAGTGGCTATTGGAGCAGTTATTTCTTGTTTAGGCGCTTTGAATGGTTGGATTTTACTTCAGGGTCAAATTCCATTAGCGGCAGCCCAAGATAAACTTTTTCCGAGTATTTTTTTAAAAAAAACAGAAAATGGGACCCCTATTGTAGGTTTAGTTATTTCTAGTGTTTTAATTTCATTATTATTGCTGATGACCTTAAATCATAGTTTGGTTAAACAATTTACAATTATTATCTTATTAGCAACTTTAGCCTCGCTGATTCCGTATTTTTTAACTACGATGTCTGAGTTGGTTATCTTTTTTAAATATCCTGGACTTTTTAAAAAAGGTAGAAAATTATTTGGTTCGGTCCTGATAGCAATTTTAGCTGGAATCTACTCTTTTTGGGTTATTATAGGTTCTGGTAAAGAAACGGTATTTTATGGAACATTATTATTACTTAGTAGCGCGCCTGTTTATGTTTGGATGAAATGGCGCTCTTCCTCAAAGGACGTTATAAACGTAACTGAGCAACCTTTACCTTTACCCTGAGGCATAGTTTGTACAAGCTATTTGTTTTTTTAGTTATTTTATTGGGCGGTTTTTATTCCTCAGCTTTTGCTGAGATTAGTGAATCTCCTTTAGTGAATTTGACTCAGCAACAATTAATCGCTGAGCAAACGCGTAGTGATTTACTTAAAAGAAAGTTAGAGGGATGGCGTAATGAACAGAAGGTTGCTTCACCTATTGTTAGTAAGCAATCTCTGGCGCATCTGGATTTACTGATTGCTATGGCAAAAGCTGATTTAGAAAGTATCAGCTTAAGCCTGAAAACAACCCAACAATCTACCGATTTGATTCAAGATTCCATCCGCAACACGCCTGATCAATGGGAAATTTCAACACCAGGCTTATCTATTTCTCAAGAAATTCAACTGCAACAGGCACATTTACAACAAACTTTGCAAGAGCGGCGAAATTTATTCAATTTACAACAAAAACGCATCAAGGTTTTGCAACGTTCGCGCGATACTGTGCAACAAACTATTAATTTTGCTGAAGAATGGCGTCAAAATTTACAGAGAAACTATCAATTACAGCAACAGACGCATCGACAAGAGTCTCTGGATGTATTAGCCGGGCGTCTACAACTGGATCAACAAAATTGGATGCAACGCCTAAAACAATGGAGTGAAGAATTAAAAAAGGCCGAAACAACAGGGTTTATCAATAATTACTCTTATGATCAAATAGAGTTTAATATATTTGAGGCGGAAGAAAAAAATAATTTACTCGAGACAGAGCTAAATACCGCTAAAATATCGAATAAATTACAAGATTTAGGTTCTGCATTTAATCAAAAACTATCCTTAAGTACACTGAGTAATTTGCAACATCAAATTGAGAATCTAAGTGAGCAAATAAATACTTCGCTTGACTTATTTCATAATAAAGTCAAATTTCTAAAAAATTACTTGAATTTAATCAATAAAGATCTGCAAGAAAGAGAACCTAACTTTGCGAATGATCAGGCAAAATTAGCGCCATTAAGAGAAATTATTCTTGGCTATCAAAATTTGTTGGTAAAAATGCAACAATTGTCCAAAGAAGCCGATGCGCAACAAGTTCTTATAGCAAAACAATTAAAACTACAACTAGCAAATAGACAAGCCTTGCCAGGTTGGAATGTGAATGCCTGGATCGGTTTGGGCCAAACCATTTTTCAAATTCCTCGCTTAACCGTAGATAAATTAGCAGGACTTTACGAGCCTGTTTTTAACAAATTAGAATTAGTATCAAATTGGCAATGGTTCATAGTATTGCTCGGTGCGCTTATCTGGTTTGCTACCTGGTTAAAATTAAGAAGATTTTTGGCCGTGGATAGAGTGCGTTTGCAGCAACGTAGTAGAGGTTTTTTTTCAGCACAAACGGTAATAGTGGTATTGCAATTGTTGCAGCGTCATTTATCCGGAATTATGTTATTGGCAGGTTTAATAGGATTATTGTTTTTATTAAATATTCCGATCAAATTATTTTCTTTGATAATTAGTATGGGCATTGTTTGTTTGATATTTAGTATTGTTATTCAGCTCGCTCATATTTTATTGCTTGAAAATACCACGGATGAAAGTGGTCATGATGTCAAGCTTTATTATCGTTTACGGACCACATTATTGATCGGCGGTATAGTGACTTTAGCAACTATTTTAGTTAATCAATTACCCGTTAATTACGAAGTTCAGGATTTGTTTGGCCGTTTATTCATGTTGTTTCTACTTATCGTAGCTTTAGTCTTGATGAAGAGTTGGGAAGTTGTTCCAACATTGTTAGAACCTTATATAGAAAACAAGCATGCTTATTTAAAGCGGGTTATCCGCTGGTTAAGTTTCTTAATTCCATTTAGTTTATTAACCAATGCTTTAATAGGATTAGTCGGATATGTCGAACTAGCTTGGGCTATCGCACACTACCAAGGTCTATTTTTGGTTGCTTTGACTGCTTATTTATTGCTTCGAGGACTCTTAGATGAGTTAATCCGTTGGGCGTCTGAGCAATGTATTCGTCATTTCAGAAATGGTTGGTTGTGGAGCCAGGCTTTATTAAAACCATTTCATCAAATTTTAAAATTAGCATTATTAATTTTATCAATAATGGGTCTATTCGAACTTTATGGCTGGGGTGATCGTGTTCCTTTATTGAATACTAGCTTAGCAAAGTTACTCTCTACGAAATTATTTGTTATAGCCAGTACAGCAACGGTAACGGGCTTAACGATTTTACAATTAGCTGTGCTAATAGTCATTTTAATTTGGATAGCTCATTGGTCTAGAGAATTTGCTTATCGGTGGCTATTTGCCCATACCAAAGATTTAGGTTTACGCAATAGCTTGGCAATTTTTACTCATTACACGCTTATTGCTATTGGGATTACGATTGGATTAAACATTTTAGGCTTAAATTGGGGAAATATTTCCGTTATTTTGGGTCTTTTCTCCTTGGGTGTAGGATTAGGATTAAGAGATTTATTTAATAATTTCTTTACCGGAATTTTTTTACTGCTTGAAAGACCAGTTAAAGTTGGAGATTGGGTTACCGTTGGTAATTATGATGGCCAAGTATCACATATTGGAGCTCGTTCGATTACCGTGACAACGGATGATCGCCAAGAATTATTAGTTCCTAATGCGGATATTTTTAGCAAAAATTTTATTAATTGGACGCACCGCGATAGTGTAGTACGCGCTTTAGTAACTATTAGAACGAATAGAAAAGATAATCCGCAACGTATAAAAGATATTATTTTAGAAGTACTAGCGACAATACCCAAAATTTTAACAAATCCTAAACCAGAGGTATATTTTAAAGAAATTGATAAGGTTTTGTTAGAGTTTAAAGTTGAATATTATGTTGATTTGAATCATATTAGCTCCCGTTCTGGTGTACGTTCGCAATTTTTATTTAGCTTATGGGATCGCTTCACTAATGAAGGTATTTTACCGCCAGAAGCTCCGCATGATGTACATCTCGAAGGTAAGTTAGAGCTGAATTCCAATCCATCGGTTTAAGTTTGTGTTATGAAAAAAAAAATTAAGATTATTTTCACTGGTGGTGGATCTTCGGGGCATGTTATACCAAGTTTCCCTTTAATATCAGCTTTATGGAATAAAGGTGTTGATATCTTTTATGTCGGTTCTAAAAAAGGTATAGAACATACGCTTATTAAACCTTTAAAAATCCCTTATTATGCGATTACGACAGGTAAATTACATCGATATTGGACATGGAAAAATCTATTAACTCCTTTCCAATTGTTGATAGGTATTTCACAAAGTTTACTAATTTGTCGAAAAATTAAGCCGGATGTTATTTTTTCAAAAGGTGGTTTTGTTGCTTTGCCTGTCATTATCGCAGCTAAATTAAATGGCATTCCGGTTGTGATTCACGAGTCAGATTTAACCCCAGGGTTGGCCAATCGTCTCAGCTTTCCTTTTGCAAGATTGATTTGTATTACATTTCCTGAGACCGTTAAGTATTTTAAAAATACTTCTAAAGTTTTATTGACCGGCATGCCTATTCGCGATGCTTTGCTACATGGAAGTCCAGAAAAAGGTTTAAAATTTTGCGGTTTTGTAGATAAATTAAAGCCGGTTTTATTAATCATGGGTGGTGGTTTGGGTTCGATTATTGTGAACGAAAGCATTCGTCGTTTAATTAATCCTTTAACAGAAAAATTTCAAGTTATTCATATTTGCGGCAAAAATAAAACTGATCCCGCGTTTAGTAAAATAAAAGATTATAAACAATTCGAATATTTGCATGATGAATTTGCTGATGTGTTGGCGAGTGCGGATTTAGTGGTTAGTCGAGCGGGTGCAACCTCCATTTACGAGTTATTCGCCTTAAACAAGCCAAATATTTTGTTACCCTTATCAAAAGAAGCGAGCCGAGGAGATCAAATTGACAACGCAAAATATTTCGCTCAGCTAGGCTTAAGCAAGGTTATTTACTTTGAAGAATTTTCAGATGAGAAATTACTTAAGACCTTGTTCGAAAGCTATAAGAATTTGGATCAGTTAAAAAGTCTGTTAACCCAATTCAAGCCGCTCGATGCTGCCCAATTAATTGTTGATAAGCTACTATACTTTTCAATCAATCGATGAATTATTATTATCCTATATTACAATTATAAAATCATATGAAAGCATTTTTATTAATTATTTTCTGTTCCCAGTTACTTTTTGCACAAATAGTAAAAGCTCAGGCAACACCCATAGAAACCCAAATGAAAGCTTACATTGCTAAACAGCAATCAGAACAACTCTCATTATTAGAAAAATTGGTCAATATCAATAGTGGTACGGCTAATATTGTTGGTGTTCATCAAATAGGTGAAATTTTAAGGCCTCTCTTCGAGCAACTTGATTTTAAGACCTATTGGGTTGAAGAACCAAGTTATATGCAACGAGCCGGAACTCTGGTTGCAGAACATCTAGGCACAAAAGGGAAAAGGATATTAATAATTGGGCATCTTGATACAGTGTTTGCCAAAGAAAGTCTATTTCAGAAATTTGAACATCACGGAGATAAAGCGACTGGACCCGGTGTAATTGATGATAAGGGCGGAGATGTAGTCATTCTTTATGCCTTAAAGTCATTGCAGAATGCCAATGTTTTAGATGATATGAATATTACAATTGTCCTGACTGGAGATGAGGAGGATTCAGGAAAACCCACCAGTATTTCGAGAGAACCATTATTCAAAGCAGCTCAGCATAGTGATGTTGCTTTAGGTTTTGAATGGGCCACGCTCCCAAATACTGTTACCATTGCTCGCCGCGGTGTTGCTCATTGGCAGATAAATACTCAAGGTAATGGTAGCCATTCAATGGGAATATTTAAAAAACCAGCGGATTATGGTGCTATTTTTGAATTAACGCGTATTCTTGACACGATGCGTAATCAACTGGGTGCTGAAAAGGATTTATCTTTTAGTCCTGGCCTTATATTAGGTGGGACTAACGTCAATTATAATGCTGATAAATTTGGTGGTGAAGCGTATGGAAAAGATAATATTATTGCTAAAACCGCAATGGCTACAGGCGATTTACGCTTTATATCTCCTCAACAAGAGATTAGCGCAAAAGAGAATATCGCGAAGATAGTCAAGCAACATTTATCCGGTGCTACTGGGAGCGTTAGTTTTCAGGAAGGAATTCCAAGTATGCCCCCCACTGCTAATAATATTGAACTACTTAAAAAATATAGTGCAATTAGTATTAGCCTGGGTTACGGGCCCGTCTCGCCTCTAGATCCGGGCTTGCGGGGAGCCGCTGATATTTCTCATATTGCCGCGATTACGCAAGCTAATTTAGATGGTTTAGGCCCTGTTGGTACGGGGGCGCATTCAGAAAAAGAAACATTGGACATTAAGTCATTGCCTATACAGACACAGAAAGCAGCCATCTTGATGTATCGTTTAGCCTGTAATCGTTAAGAGGTGCTTTCTAATGCTTTTCAAGTTTATAAAGTAAGTCTAAGCCATTAGCGAAGTTGCTACTGGTAGTTTGTAACGAAAAATTTTTATTTAAAAGATAATTTATTTCTAAAATACTGATTTGATCCAGCAAGCCTAGGCTATAAGATACATTAAGTTTAGGTGAAAGATTTTTGCCGACTATCAATGAAGTATTCTGTTGTAAGCTATTGGTAGTGGGATTAAAGATGGGTTTAGACCCGATAGTTAATTGATCTAAACCTATTTCCTGTTGCACTTTGCTAATAAGCTGACCAATATTATTTTTTTCACTCCCTAAATTGGCAGCAGCATTTAATAATAGTTGCGTACTTGCGGCACTTAGTTGATTGCTGGCTTGGCCGGTAATTAAATAGGAAAGCATATCTAATTGCGATCTAATAATATTAGAAGGATCGGCGAATAGAATGATATGAGGATTTTGTAGTGTCCCTCTCACATGTAGGCCCACTTCTAACTGAGTCGGTATAGATTGAGAAGAAGACATTGCGGATTGAATAAAATTACTCGAGCCAAGCTTAGATTTAATATCGGTAGAGGTATCAGCAGTAGATACAGGCAAGATTAAAATATTTCGACTGGCCGTAATATTTACTACAGGATTATTAATGGGCGTATTGGCGAAATTTAATGAAGCATTAGGTTTTAATTTTAAGCTTTGACCATAATAGCTATATTCACCTGGAAAAAGCTTTAGTTGTCCTGTGGCTAATAATGGATGATCCGAATCTTGATTTATTGTAAGCGAACCCTTTAATTTAGTGTTGAGTCCTTGATATTGCAAATGAATATCATCACCGGCTTCTAATTTAATAGTATTTTTCAAAACAAAAGGGAAAGTAAAAGTTTTTTTCTTATCCCCCACAAACACTATGTCATTAGACAATTCAATTAAATTATTATTTTTAGGATTAATTTTAATTCTAGCTTTTGGAAATAAGATATAACCATCCGTTTCAATTTGTTGAATATTGGCATGAATTTTTAATTTTGGCGTAGCAGTAATTTGATATTCTGGATTATGAATTATAGTGACATCTTTTCCTTGTAAATCGATTAATGTCGGTAAATTTGGTTTTAATAGATCGGTTGTAGTTTGAAGCTCTAAGAATCCCTTTCCAGATTGAATTTGGCCAGTGCCTATTAAATTATTCTTATAGGTGTGTAACTGATAGTTTATATTTTTTAAATTAAGTCCTAAATCAGGAATATCTAAGCTAGCTTGCTGAAGATTAAGCGTTAGATTAAATAGTGGCTTATTTACTAAACCTGAAATTTTCAATTGAGTATAAAAAGTTCCTTTATTATGTTTAACATCAGGAAATAATTGGCTCAAAAAATTTAAATCTTTAAAGTTTAAATCAATGCTAGCATGTACCGGTTGTGTGGCTCTCAGCCACGAGCGTGCTTGATAATTCGGTAGTAATAGGTAAGCAAATAATTGGTTCGTATTTCCTTTAAATGTTTGTAGTGAAGTTTCTAATCCATATTTCGATACATGACTATTAATTTGTGTATTAGGAATTATTATTTTTGGAAACTGTTCATTTTGAACTAATCTATTCAGTTTAAATTCAGATAAATTTCCTCGTAAAGAAAATGGTGATAAAGATCCAGATAAGTTTAATTGTAGAGGTGCAAGCTGAAATGATGTATTACTGAGCTGAGCAGCAGCTACATTAAAAAGCCATTTTTTATTTTTAGTGTCTATATTCAGTTCAGCCTGAATTTGTTCGACTTGCCATTCTTTCCATTCCAGATTTGTTTTCTCAAAAATCAGGTTAAATTCAGGCTGTTGGAAAATTCCGTTTATTGACCCTTGCAAAGCTACTTTGCCTTGTAGATTGCGAACATAGCTTGTTGGATCTTTAATAGCTAACTGCCAATTAATGTGCCATTGCTGTTGAATGGAGCCTTGTAATTCCAGGTGTAAGTTGTTCGACTGAATATTCATTTGATGAATAACAACCGAATCGAATTTTAAAAAATGAAATATTTTAGGAATTTGAAAATTTTTTCTCTGAGAAGGATTGGATTTTTTTTGATTAGATTGCTGTTTTACAAAAAGATTTAAATTATCGACATAAATTGGACCTAAATTTAATTTTCCTTGTAATAAATCGCGCCAATAACCTTCAAACTTTACTTCAGAAATAGTGAGGTTAATTTTATTATTTTGATAAGTTAATTCTTTTAGTTGTATTGGGCCTAACAGCCGTCCATGTATAACATTTACTCTTAATTGGCCCGGCAGAAATTGTTTTCCGATTAATACAACCGTTTCTAAACCGCTTTCTGTGTTAAGAACTATATAACTACTTAATAAAAAAACACTGGCTAATAAGCTTCTCAACAACCAGCTCACCAAAAATAATTTCTTGTTATTTATCATAAGAAATCAAACCCCATGGTAAATTGAAATCTTATGGGGCGTCCAGGAAGATCCAAGGCTTTACCTGCGGTAATTTCCATGGGCCCTAAGGGAGATGCCCAAACCAAGCCAATACCCGTTCCTTTTTTCAAATTAATGGGAAAATTATTAACGGCATTTCCAGCATCAAAAAAAACAGCGCCATAAAAATTATTAATAAGTCGATGCTGATATTCGACACTTCCTGACATTAAATAACGTGCGGGGCCTAAGGATTGATATGCATATCCACGTACACTTTGGCTTCCTCCCGCATAAAAAAGCAAAGAAGGAGGAAAATTTTCCAGACTAGGAGTTAGTGTATAGCCGATATTACCGCGAAACAGTAAGCGACTGTTATCATGCCAGCTCAGTATATATTTCCCTTGTATTTGTGTTTGTAAAAAACTGGTATTAGATAATAAATTTCTATCTGCCCCCTGTAATCTAAGATCTAACTGATAGCCATGTAATGCAAAAAGCGGGTTATCAAATTTGCTATAGGATAAATTTATACCTGGAGTTAATAGATGTGAGTTAGTCTTAGGTTGATTGAGATAGTTGAAACGTTCAATTTGATAATTTAAAAATAAATTGCGTTGCCAGCCTTTCCATTTATCCACGCTGCCTATGCCTATTTGTTGCGTGGTTGTAGTTACTTGAGTAAGTTCTTTTCTGACGATAGCAAAATTAATATTGTAATTGTCAGTATTGGGATGTTTTCCAGGGATAGTGTAAGTTGTTTGTAGACTATTCTGTATTTTAGATAGCTGAGATAAAATATTTAAGCGGTGACCGGCTTTATTTAGATAACGAGATTCCCAGCCTAGCTTTCCACGAATACCTACATCCGTACCATAACCTATCCCTGCTAAATATTGCTGAGATGGACGCGGTGTTAATATAAAATCAATAGGTAAATTTTGATTTTGTTTGTTGATTGGCGCATCAGGAATCGAAACGTTTTGAAAATATCCACTTTTGTTTAAATTATCTTGTAGTTTTAAAAGTTTAGTTGAAGAATAAGGATCACCCAATTTAAAAGGGATATAACGTTGTAATAGACTATTATTGAGTATCGATTGCTGGAAAGTAATAGGACCAAAATAATAACGTGGGCCGATATGTAAAGTTAGGATGAGCTTAGCTGTGTAAGCTTGTCGGTTAATTAAAATGGTATGTTTTGAAAAATAAGCAGAAAGATAAGCTTTTGCAACAATCTTAGCGAGTAATTTTTGCTTCGCTTCCTCATAAACTTCACTATTAAAGATGTCACCTCGATGTAGAGGAAAATCAGCTATTAATTTTGTTATTTTTGGATCTGGTTTTCGATTGTCAACTGAAATTTTTAAAGTCGTGATTTTTAACGGAGGACCTACAGAAATTTGATAGCTAGCATTCCAATTAGCGTTGATTTTTTTTAATGAATGTTTAATAGATGGTTTGAAATACCCATGAGCTGCCAATGACTGTTTAATCTCAGAGATAGAATGTTGATACCAGAATTGAACAGCTTCAGTGGAGGGGTCGACTAAGCTTTGCAGGCTACTATCCAGACGTTGTTGAATAGGACCCATAAGGTCTGGATTGAGGCCCTGTATTTGGTAAGCTAGGCGAGGGTATTCTGCATATCCTGAAGGGATAAAAAAGATATTTAATAGTGCTAAGATAGCTATAGCCAATTTTATTTTTATTCTCATATTAGGTTAAATAAATACCTAATATGAGTCGATAAGTAAAGCTTATAAGCCTAAAACAGTCTATAAAGTGTTATATTTGCGTGGTTTTTAGGATTTTCTGGAGAAAATAACCATTTTTACGCTAAATATAAAACATGATAGATTTGTACTGAAAAAGCTTACAAATTAATTTTGATAGTGTTTTTGAAATAAGATTCGGTAGCTTGATTAATATCTTGGACATCGCCTAAGGCTCTGAAAAAAGACTGGAATGCTTTAGATGGAAACGGCAAGACTTCATCTGATCCATTAGCTTCTATTTTATTTTTAAGTAATACAAGGAATTTTATCTTAGCTCGGCGCTTCATTTCTTCAGACCAAAAATGTCTGAGAAAACTGTTTCTAGAATTTGTTATTTGTAGCTCAAGTCTTTTTATTTTATTTTCAATTTCTGTGTTAAGAAATTTTGCATCCCCTATTAGATTTCCTTTTAGCTTTTCAGAACGAAATGCACGGTAATAATAGTTAGAATTTTGATATTGTTGGGAAGAACTTGGCATTACATCGGAAGATTGTGTGAAGTTTCTCGAATCCGAATGATTAAACGAAGCTGAATGATTAAGAAAATCTTCAGGGTTTTCGGCCTCTGCTATTGGGGTTGGAGCAATAGTTGGAGAGATAGGAGGATTTTTAAAGCTCCGATAAATTGCAAAAACGGTTGTTAGCATGAGCAGCGTAGCCGCTGTTATACCTGCCACTGCTAGAATATTAGCGGCCAAATAGGGAGCTACTACCATGGTTAAAATAATACCCGCAACGACTATACCCCCTATAGTGCTCGCAATAACATTATTTATAGTATTATTTCTATGCAAGGTTCTAGCAGGTGAATTTTTTTCTGATTTAAGCCAGTGATAAGCATTAAAAACTGACAAACCAAGATGGTAAATGACACTGGAACCCACTGCAGTCAGAAATAAACCTTGTACGAAAATGAGACTAAGCCCAGCAAAGACAGCAGTGAAAACTAATGCGGTTTTAATTGGAGCATGAATTAAATCAAAGGTTTTACCTAGATTTTTATTTTTAGCGCTGGCAAAATGATAAAGAGCTAACAAACTCGCTATGGCATCGGGTATAATAACAAGCGGAAACAAAATTGGAGCAAGAATTTTTTCAAATATCGAGCCTATTTGATAAATGTTTGACTTAAAAACAAAGATAGTGCTAAGTACTGCATTTTGGAAGAAGGAGTTGGCAGATTCTGATATTTTTAAGTGTTTACTCATTTTTTACACCTTACCTTCAAATTTCCTAACGAAAGCAGCGATTAAACTAGTCGCACTTTACCGTAAACAACTGCGAAAATAAAGTTTAAAGGTGAAAGAGACAGTGAAAGAAATTTTTGATGGAATAGTTATTATCCTATAAATAGTCAAGTGTTTGCAGTATATTATTAAATCACTAAAATGATTTATAGGCTCTTTTTATCTGGACTTATATTAAAAACTAATATTAGTATACTCACATAGTTCTAAACTGTATAAGGCGTTTACATCATGTTTAAGCGATATTCACTGTGTTTTACTCTCGTATTCTTAATAGTGGGGTTATTCGGCTCAGTATGCAAAGCTGATCCAGTGATACCCATAACAGCTCCCGCTGCTGCACAACCTACATTGACACCGATTGCTCCTAGCGTAAATGCTAAAGCATACCTATTAATGGATGCCTATAGCGGTAAAGTTTTAGCAAGTGAAAATATTGATGAGCGTGTCGCTCCTGCCAGTTTAACTAAAATGATGACTTCTTATGTTGTGTCTATGGCTTTGCAACAAGGGCATATACATCCCGCTGATTTAGTAACCATTAGCGAAGCTGCTTGGAAAACAGGGGGCTCTAAAATGTTTGTTAAGGTCGGTGATAAAGTCAGTGTCCAAGACTTAATGCAAGGCATGATAGTTGATTCCGGTAATGATGCCTGCGTGGCCATGGCCGAATATGTTGCGGGAAGTCAGGAGTCTTTTGTTAATTTAATGAATCAGCAAGCAGCAAGATTGGGTATGAGCAACACTCATTTTGTTGATGTAGATGGATTACCCGATCCTAACCATTACTCCACTGCACGTGATATGTCCATTTTAGCGCGCGCATTAATCCTTGATTTTCCTGAAGACTATAAATGGTATTCGCAAAAATGGTTTTCTTACAACGGAATTAAACAACCCAATCGTAATCGCTTACTATGGCGTGATCCCGATGTGGATGGAATTAAAACAGGCCATACCAATGAAGCAGGTTTTTGTTTAGCTGCTTCAGGTCAAAAAAACGGTTTGCGTTTAATTACCATCGTTATGGGAGCCCCTACTGATGAAATGCGCGCACAAGATAGCCAAAAATTACTGACGTATGGGTTTCGCTTTTTTGAATCGCATAAGTTATATAACGCAGGGGTTAATTTGGCCACCACTAGGATTTGGTTTGCCCAACGTCCGCAAATTAAAGTTGGTGTAGCGCAAGATCTCTATGCAACGCTTCCACTTGGTTCAAATAAAAAACCCGCAACGACCATGACTTTTACACCGAATTTAAAAGCGCCGATTAAAAAAGGTGAGGTCATTGGTCAAATCGATGTGGTATTAAACGATAAATCTATTGCCTCAGCGCCGCTCATTGCTTTAGAAAGTTTATCAAAAGGCGGCATATGGCGTAATTTAGTCGATCGTACCAATTTATTATTCAATAAGATCTAGATTTTTTACAGAAGGTAAATTAATTCAAAAAAAATATGCGAAGAGTATATGCACACTGAGAATTAATCGGAAATGTGCGAAATATATTTATGAATAATTTGTTTAAGTTCTTAAGAGCTGGGCTCACGGCGGCTTTATATCTCATTATTCTTACTGTTTGGTTTGTTCCGTTAGCGATAGTAGGTTTGTTGCGATTTATTATTCCTTGGAAAAAATGGCGACAACTTACCAAAAAATTAATGGAGCTTTTACATGCGGTTTGGTTACGCAGTAATTATTTTCTTTTAAAATGGATAACTCATATTAAATGGGAGATAAAAGGATTAGATCAACTACATTATAAAGAATGGTATTTACTCATTTCTAATCATCAGTCCTGGGCAGATATACTTATTTTGCAGTCTATTTTTAGCGGTAAAATTCCCCCTTTGAAATTTTTTCTAAAAAAGGAGTTACTTTGGACTTTACCAATAGCAAGTTGGGCATGTTGGTTATTAGATTTTCCATTTATGCATCGATATAGCAAAGCCAAACTAAGCAAACATCCAGAACTTAAAGATAAGGATATTGAAGAAACTAAAAAAGCTAGCGCTAAATTCAAAATAACACCCACTACGGTTACTAATTTTGTTGAAGGTACTCGATTCTCGCAGAAAAAAAGAGAATTACAAGCATCGCCTTATGAACATTTACTCCGCCCCAAAGCAGCGGGTATGGCTTTTAGTCTTGCTGTTTTGGGTGATTTTTTTCATAAAATTCTTAATGTCACCATTATTTACCCCCCTCATCAGGCCAGCTTGTTAGATTTCTTATCAGGAAATATAGAAAAAATAATCGTTGATGTAGAAGCAATACCTATCACAAAAGACTGGTTGGGTGATTATGAAAATGATCGTCAATATCGAATATACTTTCAAAAAAAACTGAATGAGCTATGGGAAAGAAAAGATCAGCTTATCAAAACTCAATTACAAAATTTTTAATACTTGGGGCGAGTTTTGGATAAGAAAAAATTTTTACGTATTGCTACTCGAAAAAGTCCCTTAGCCTATTGGCAAGCCAATACCATTAAAGAACAATTGGAGATACTATTTCCATATTTAACCATCAGTCTGCTTCCTTTGCTTACAGAAGGTGACCGACAGCAAAATAGTTCTTTAAGTAAATTAGGTGGTAAAGGTTTGTTTGTTAAAGAATTAGAAGGAGCTTTGCTTAATCATCAGGCAGATATAGCCGTTCATTCCATGAAAGATCTGCCGATGGATTTAGAAACAGGTTTAGTATTAGCGGCCATTTGCAAGCGAGAAGATCCTCGTGATGTATTAATTTCAAGATTTGCGCAACCTTTAATACAATTATCGTCTGGATCTTATATAGGAACTTCAAGTTTACGGCGCCAATCGCAATTATTGGCTTTGCGTCCAGATTTACAAGTGAAAGTATTACGGGGAAATGTAGGAACGCGTCTGGACAAATTGGCTGCAGGCGAATTTGACGCAATAATTTTAGCAGCCGCAGGACTAATACGTTTAAAAAAAACAGATTGTATTAGCGAATATTTAGAAACCACTTGTTTTTTGCCTGCGCCAGGGCAAGGTGCTTTAGGAATTGAGTGCCGCGCAGATGATGAAGAAAGCATAGCAACTATTTCTAAATTGACTGATCCGGATACCTATTATTGTGTGTTAGCTGAACGAGCTTTAAGCCGAGAACTCGGAGGCAGCTGCCAAGTGCCTATAGCGGCTTATGCAACTACACTGGGTTACGGCCAATTGAATTTGCGGGCTCTAGTAGGAAATCTAGAAGGCACAAAACTCATTAAAGTTGAAAAGCAAGGTTCTATTGCCGATGCAGAAAAAATTGGATTTTTAGCCGCACAGAATTTACGTGATCTTGGTGTTGAAGAAATTCTAAAAGGGATTTTAAATACGGGTACTTAGAGACGCTAAGTGCTCACAAAACAGTGAGGTTTACAAGGTTTGATTTATTTGAGTACAGTTTTGTGGGGATATTCGCAAAGATCTTGGATGATACACTCAGGACATTTGGGTTTACGAGCTAAACAAGTATAGCGCCCATGTAACACTAACCAATGATGAGCGTTTTTTAAATACTTTTTGGGAACGACTTTTAATAAGGTTTTCTCAACGGCCAAAGGGGTTTTTCCAGGTGCGAGACCCGTCCTGTTACACACTCGAAAAATATGCGTATCAACGGCAATGGTGGGTTGATGAAAAACAGTATTAAGAATGACATTAGCTGTTTTACGTCCAACGCCGGGTAGACTTTCTAGTGCTTCACGATTACTAGGAACTTTTCCTTGATATTGCTCCAGCAAAATTTTACAGGTTTTTATGATATTTTTTGCCTTAGTATTATATAAGCCGATAGTTTTTATATACTTTTTTAAACCAGTTAAACCCAATCTGGCTATTTTTTTTGGTGTATTTGCTTTAACGAATAATGTTTGCGTTGCCTGATTAACTGATTTATCGGTTGCCTGCGCGGAAAGAATAACCGCAATCAATAGCTCAAAAGGTGAGGAATAAACTAACTCTGTTGTTGGGTGGGGATTATCAGTGTGAAAACGTTGAAAAATTGCTGTACGCTTTTTTTGATTCATGACAATTTAGATCACAGTATAAAAATTAAAAAACAGTCCGTCATGGCGAGGTCGAAACGTCAGTGAGGCCGTGGCCATCCACAAAAAATTAAGTTTTTCAATGGATTGCCGCGCGCTACGCGCTCGCAATGACGATGAACACTTTACTGACGTGACCCTTCACATTAGTTACAATTATCAATACGCCTAAAGAAGTTTATTTTTTCTTTTTAAAATCCATTCTTGATTGGACCATGACCCCTAAAAATCGATGAGGCTTATCTAATAGCAAAGTTTTGAAATCAGTATTGAGAGGTTTAAGAATGGTATGTCCGCCATCAATTAAAATTTGTTTGAAATTAGGTAAATCATGTCCTTCAATGTGAACAATAGCAAAATCAAGACTATTTGGTTTTAGATCAGGATCGATAAGTAGTATGGTGCCTTCTGGAAAACGAGGTTCCATAGTAGTATCTCTAGCAGAAACCGCATAAGCATGCTGACTCATGTCGATATCAGTAGAAACCGTTGGTAAGGGTGCTAATTTTTCAGTGAGATTAGGCCAATGTAGCACTTGCGGCCAGCTAAGCAATGGAATTTGCCGCCAACCTTGGGCGTCAGGATTAAAAGTGCCTGGAATCCGATCAGCTGATATGGGTTCATCGCCAATGAGTTGACTGATAGAGATAGCGAAAAAATTGGCAATCGGGCTCAAAGTAGCGACTTTGGGATTATCGGTTTCACCAGAGCAAATTCGATGTACTACAGGTTGACCTACCCCGGTGCGTCGCGCTAGTTCCGATTCATTAATTCCTAACTCACCCATTAATCCTTTAAGAATTTTGCTCATGCTACTAGTAGTTTTCATATCATTTTCACTTATTAATTAGCGGTAATTTTACCTGTCCATGCTGATAATTTCCAACGCTGACAAACGAGTCCAAAATAGCTGTCAGCGGCGGGTGGGTATTCTAACATGACAGAGCGTTTATGCTAAATAATGATATGATTTATCGTGCCAGCTGAAGGCAGTAAATTTTTGTATAAGATATAATCCCGTTAGGGATTTTTTATTTTTCAAAGTAAATTGAAACTTTTTAAAAGTCTTTTGATACATTAGGATAATATGAGAATTAAAAGTAAGTATTTTACTGACAATTTAATGGAGACTCCTGTAATTGGGAAGATTATCGATATTTAACTAGGTTAAAGATAATTTGAGAAAATATTCCTTGTCAGTTGCAGGGATTATGCATAGAATAGCGGGTTCATTTATAAGAGGTAAAAGGTTTTATGTTGGCTAAAAATGAAATATTGGCTAAATATCAACGTTCTCCGGGTGATACAGGATCCCCAGAGGTTCAGATTGCTTTATTATCTGGAGCTATTGAACAGCTAAATGGCCATTTTCAAGTGCATAAGAAGGATAATCATTCACGACAAGGTTTATTAAAGAAAGTAGCTTTGCGTCGTAAATTATTAAAATATTTCAAAGGCGTTAATTTACAGGGTTATTTGACGCTGATTAAACAACTCGGCTTGCGTGGTTAAGTCCGGGATTCATACTCTTCAGCCCATCGTTGAAGACATTTTATTCGTACTAATGGGCGGTAATTTGCGCCCATTTGTTTTTTTTGAGGGAATGTAAGCGTGTCAACTTTAATTAATTCTATTAAGAAAGTCGTGCAGTTCGGTTCGCAGGAAATAATTCTAGAAACTGGGGCAGTTGCGCGCCAAGCTACAGCATCGGTTGTCGTAAGTTTGGATGGTACTACTGTTTTAGTAACGGTTGTAGGTAACAAACAGCCAGCAGGTGAAGAAAGAGACTTTTTTCCATTGACAGTTCATTATCAAGAACGCACCTATGCAGCTGGACGAATTCCAGGAGGTTATTTTAAACGGGAAGGGCGACCCACTGAAAAAGAAATTTTAACTTCGCGTTTAATTGATCGGCCGATAAGACCTCTATTTCCTGAAGGTTTTTATAATGAAGTACAAATTGTTGCGACTGTCTTGTCGTCAAACCCAGATATTAATGCCGATATCCCTGCATTAATTGGCGCTTCTGCGGCTTTAAGCTTGTCGGGTCTACCTTTTAAGGGTCCGATAGCAGCAGCAAGAGTAGGTTATTCCGAAGGACAGTTCATTTTGAACCCAAGTTTTAAGCAGCTTGAAACATCGGATTTAGACTTAGTAGTTGCGGGCACAGAAAAAGCCGTCTTAATGGTGGAATCTCAGGCCGCTGAACTCCCAGAAGAAATTATGTTGAATGCCATTTTATTTGGGCATCAACAAATGCAAGGTGTTATTCAAGCTATAAAAGAACTTGCAGCAGAAGCTGGCAAAACCGGTTGGGATGTAAAAAATGCAACTTCTGGTTTGGATGTGGGTCTGGAAAAAGAGATGATTCAATCCATCGAAACTTCCTTAATTGAAGCTTATCAAGTTCCGGAAAAGCTTGAGCGTAAAATAAAGTTAGATAAATTAAAAGAGAGCTTTATTGCACAATGGTTAGATGAAGAAAAAGGAATTTCCGCTAAAGCTGTTCAGTTATTCCTAGCAAATTTAGAAGAAAGAATAGTGCGTGGCCGTATTTTATCAGGCGAAACACGGATTGATGGACGCAACAAGATTACCGTTCGTCCTATTACTATTCAGCCAGGATTTTTACCACGTACGCATGGTTCGGCCTTATTCACTAGAGGCGAGACCCAAGCATTAGTGGTGACTACTTTAGGCACGGATAGAGATGCGCAGACGGTAGAAGCCTTAGATGGAGAAGGGCGTGAAACATTTATGCTTCATTATAACTTTCCTCCGTATAGCGTGGGTGAAACTGGCCAAATGGGAAGTCCTAAACGTCGTGAAATTGGACATGGTAATTTAGCGAAACGTGCTTTACGTGCAGTATTACCAAGTGAATCGGATTTTCCTTATGTATTACGTGTTGTTTCTGAAATTACCGAATCAAACGGTTCTAGCTCTATGGCAACAGTCTGTGGCGCAAGTATTGCTTTAATGGATGCTGGCGTGCCTTTAAAGAAACATGTAGCGGGTATCGCCATGGGCCTAATAAAAGAAGGCGAACAGTTTGCGGTGTTAACTGATATTTTAGGTGATGAAGATCATTTAGGAGATATGGATTTTAAGGTTGCAGGTACCATAGAAGGCGTAACTGCATTACAAATGGATATTAAAATTGACGGTATTACTGAAGAAATATTGCAAGTAGCGTTAAATCAAGCAAAAGAAGGTCGTCTTCATATATTAAATATTATGCAAGAAATTTTGCCTGAACCACGTATAGAAGTTTCTCCTTACGCGCCGCGTATAACCACTTTAAAAATAAACCCTGAAAAAATACGTGATTTAATCGGAAAAGGTGGGGCAACAATTCGCGCTATTACTGAAGAAACTGGAACTTTAATCGATATTAGTGATGATGGTGTCGTTCGTATCTCGACATCTGATTTACAGGCTTGCCAAAATGCAATAGAGCGTATTAAAAAAGTAACAGCAGAAGTGGAAGTGGGTCGTACTTATGAAGGTGCAATTGTTAAATTGACCGATTTTGGTGCGTTTGTTAACGTATTACCTGGTCGTGATGGCTTAGTACATATTTCACAAATTTCTAATGAGCGTGTTGAGCAAGTAAGTGATGTATTGAGCGAAGGTCAAATTGTCAAGGTTAAAGTACTAGAAATAGATAGACAAGGCCGAATTCGATTAACTATGAAAGATATAGAAGCAGAAGAAATGGAAAACGAAATACATTAGAGCTCTTGCATAACCCAGTGATGGGCTTGAGTTCGAGGCAAAAGATAGTCGAGGACCGGAGTTTACATGAGTAAATGAGGGCCGTAGACTAGCGTTTAACGATGAAATCAAGTCTAGCACGCAGCTTATGCAAGAGGTCTATCGTGATCAATCAAAAACAACATAAATCAGGCTTTATAAAGTTAATCGATAAAATAAAGCCTCAGATAAAAGAGTTGGCGGTTGCTGATTTAAATAAAAAAATTAACAATCAAGACTCTTTTTATTTGATCGATGTACGTGAACAAAATGAATTTCAAGGAGGATCGATTGCTCATGCAATCCACCTTAGTAAGGGGATCATTGAGCGAGATATCGAGAAATACATTCCAGATTTTGAAGCAGAGATTGTTGTTTATTGTAGCGGCGGTTTTCGATCTTGCCTGGCGGCAGATAATCTACAAAAAATGGGTTATCGCCAAGTTGCCTCTCTGCAAGGCGGTTTGCGAGCTTGGTTAGAAGCAACTTATCCACTATCAAAATGAGCAAATAATGCCTGCCCTTAGAAGAGAAATTTGCCGAGGTGGTGAAATTGGTAGACACGCAAGTTTCAGGTACTTGTGGGGCAACCCTTGGAGGTTCGAGTCCTCTTCTCGGCACCAATAAAGTTCTTTAATTCTCAAAAAGAGCGTTCAATTTGATTCGTATTGAATCTATAATTTTTATACCGCATAATTTCTTATTATCTTCTCGTGCTAGAGATAGTTTTTCGTTCGATTTCTGATATAGCAGATCGGTAAAGAAACTATTATGGAAAAAATATAAAATAAGATGATAAAAAACTTGGTATTTTCAGGAAAATCAGTTTAAATAGTCGAAATTATTTGTAGCCATATCGCATGTTGAGCGTTTCATCGCCTCTCTATGACATTAATAAAACTTTTGAAGAAAACTTCAGCAATCCCTCTTTCCCATCAATAAAACCACTGCCTCGAATTTGGCCAGATAAAACCCAGTGGATATCATTATTTGGCTATCCTTTAGTATCTCGTGTGGGCGCGGCGGCTTGTGCTGCAACAACCGGAAAAGGAATTGCATTATTAGCACAACTAGGTTTTGATGTATTAACCTATAAAACAATACGACGCCAAGCATATCCTACGCATCCATTACCTAATATTGTTCATCTCAATTGTGAAAAATTATTTGATTATTCTGATTTAAAGGAGGTTCTTTTTATCAAGAATAAATTTGAAAATATAAATGACAAAATTGCTATTAGTAATTCATTTGGCAACGGGTGTTTGGAACCTAAGATAGTTATGCAAGATATAGCGCTTGCAAAAAATTCTCTAGCAGAAGGCCAAGTGTTGATTGTGTCTGTTTATGGTGAAGGTGATTCGCTACAATCCATGTCACAAGATTTTGCGGCAGCGGCATTAATGGCCAAAGAAGCAGGCGCTGATATTATCGAGTTAAATTTTTCATGTCCCAATTTAATGCAATCAGGAGAACCTCTATATTGGAGTAATGAATATGTATCGCAAATAACATGCTGTGTTGCAAAATGTGTGCGTGGTATTCCCATACTACTAAAATTAGGTTTGATTCATGAACATGAATCTCTCGTTAATTTATTAATCTCTGCAGCAGGTGCCGGAGCAAGTGGAATAAGTGCTATCAATTCCATCAGTATGCGTGTGTTAAATAAAAGTTATCGCCCGGCATTTGGAAAAAGGATTTATAGTGGAGTGTCTGGTTATCCGATTCGTCAATTAGCATTGCAATGTGTTAAAAAATTAGTTCAAATTAATCAGGCTGAAAAATTAAATTTAGTTATAGTGGGTATAGGTGGAATCACTTTACCGGAACATTTTAACGAATTTTTTAATATAGGCGCTGACTTAGCTCTTTCGGCAACCGGCATGATGTGGAATCCATATCTTGCTATGCAATTTCACCAACAAACGAGATCATGAAAAAATTAGTTTCAGCACAATTAATATTAAAAACAGGTGAGAGCTTTAAGGGATATATTCCATGCAACCAGGAAGCTGAAGTTTCCGGTGAAGTTATATTTAATACAGGGATGTTAGGTTATACAGAATCCTTAACCGATCCTTCTTATGCAGGACAGATACTATGTTTTACTTATCCCCTGATAGGAAATTATGGCGTTTCTGCGCCGAATACTTGGGAATCGAACAAAATTCAAGTAAAAGGCGTGATTATTTCAGAACTAGCGCCATTTTATTCAAATCATACCGCGCAACGTTCATTATTAAATTGGTTAGAAATTGAAAATATACCTTTTATTACTGGCATGGATACACGTGCTTTAACACATTGCTTAAGAGTAAATGGGGTAACACCGGGAATCATTACTCGATTAAATAAATGTAAAGAAAATTTTATTGAATTTGAATCTATTGATTGGGTAAAGCAAGTAACCATTGCCGAGCCTTTTCATTATGGTGAAGGTAGAAAAAAAATAATTGTAGTAGATTGCGGCCTTAAGGAAAATATTTTGCGTTGCTTATTAAAATTTCCACTAAAAATTAAACGAGTTCCTTATGATTACGATTATAGTCAGGAAGACTATGATGGAGTTTTTATTTCCAATGGTCCAGGTGATCCGCAATTATGTAAAAAAACAGTAGCTATTTTAAAAAAGGCTTTAGTTAAAAAGAAGCCCTGCTTCGGCATTTGTTTAGGGACACAATTAATGGCTTTAGCAGTCGGTGCTAAAACCTATAAGTTAATTTTTGGTCATCGTTCTCAAAATCAACCCTGTATCTATTTGCCCACACAGCACTGCTATTTGACCTCACAAAATCATGGCTATGCTGTAAGCGAAAAAACACTTCCTAAGGATTGGCGAGTATTATTTCGAAACTTAAATGATGGAACGGTTGCAGGGATTGAGCACAAGAAAGATCCTTTTTTCTCAGTACAATTTCATCCTGAAGCTGCCCCTGGGCCGATGGATACGCAATGGTTATTCGAACGTTTTTATCGCATGTTATAAAAATTATGAAAATACAACGGTTCAATGGCAAGAAAATTCTAATTTTAGGTTCTGGTGGTTTACGAATAGGCCAAGCGGGAGAGTTTGATTATTCCGGTTCACAAGCCATTAAAGCACTAAAGGAAGAAAAAATTAATTCGGTGCTAATAAACCCGAACATAGCTACCGTACAAACGGATGCAAATTTAGCTGATGAAATTTATTTACAGCCTTTAAATTTTGATACCGTGAAACGGATTATTATCAAAGAAAAGCCAGATGGAATATTACTAGGTGTCGGCGGACAAACTGCACTTAATTTAGGATTAGCTTTAGAAGAAAAAGGAATATTAAAAAAATATAAGGTGAGAGTATTAGGGACATCTGTTGCATCGATACGTCAAACAGAAGATCGAGATCTTTTTAAAGCGGCTTTAGCGAAGATAAAAATTAAAACACCCCTTAGTTTTGCAGTCAAAACAGTTGCCGAGGCGTTGAAAGCTGCAGAAAAAATCGGTTATCCCATTATGTTGCGCTCAGGGTTTTCTCTAGGGGGATTAGGTTCTGGGAAAATTACACAACGAGAAATACTTGAACAGCGGGCACAGGAAAGCTTGGCCACCGCACCGCAAATTTTAATAGAAGAATATTTATTTGGGTGGAAAGAATTTGAGTACGAAATTGTCCGTGATCAACGAGGAAATGCATTAACTATTTGTAATATGGAGAATATGGATGCAATGGGTATCCATACCGGAGAAAGTATCGTTGTAGCGCCGGCACAGACTCTAACCAATGAGCAACACCAATTATTGCGCAATATGGCTTTACAAGTTGCCGAACATTTTAACATTATCGGTGAATGTAATATTCAATTTGCTATTAACCCTAAAAATGGTGATTACCGAGTTATAGAAATGAATGCGCGTTTATCACGCTCCAGTGCCTTGGCTTCCAAAGCTACCGGTTATCCCTTAGCCTTCATTGCCACTAAATTAGCGCTGGGTTATCAGTTATGTGAAATTAAAAATAGTGTTACTCAGGTGACGAGTGCTTATTTTGAACCAGCATTAGATTATATCGTGGTAAAAATTCCACGTTGGGATACTCATAAATTAAAAGCAGCTGAAAGAACGATTGGTACTGAAATGAAGAGCGTGGGTGAGGTCATGGCAATTGGTCGTTCTTTTCCCGAAGCATTACAAAAAGCAGTGGGTATGTTAAATAAAGGAGCCACTTGCTTAATGGATTATCCAGAAAAAATTGATAATCCACGCAAAGAAATACAATTTGCCACCGATAGACGTTTATTTGCTTTATACCAATTTTTTAAAAATGGCGGATCAGTTCTGCAAGCTGAACGTTTATCACAGATTAATTTTTGGTTTTTGGCGCAAATACATCAACTTACAGAATTAGAAAGGCAATTAAATCACCATAAATTGGACAAAAATTTTTTACGTGAATTAAAACAAGCGGGTTTTTCAGATAGTTTTATTGCGAAAACCAAAAATAAATCAGTAGAGCAAATTCGAACTCTACGCTTAAAAAATGGTATTAAGCCTTTTGTGAAACAAATAGATACTTTGGCAGGGGAGTTTGCCGCGCAAACGAATTATCTGTATCTAAGCTATCATGCCACTGAACATGATATTTCCCCAGCAAAGCGGCGACCTATTATTGTGTTAGGTTCGGGACCTTACTCGATAGGATCATCTGTTGAATTTGATTGGTGTGCAGTTAACACCGCTCAGACTTTGCGTCGTTTAAATGAAACTGCCATTATTATCAACTCAAATCCTGAGACTGTTTCTACGGATTATGATGAATCGGATCGATTGTATTTCGAACAGCTTACTTTTGAGCGTGTACAAGATATTGTGGATTTTGAATCCGCAAAGGGGATTATTGTTTCAGTAGGGGGACAGATTGCAAATAATTTAGCTGTACCTTTAGCTAGAGAGGGTTACCATTTATTGGGGACGGATCCGACGTTTATTGATCGCGCCGAAAATCGAGAAAAATTTTCTGCCTTATTAAATACGCTTAATGTCGATCAACCTGCTTGGGAAAGAATTACAAGTTTGAGTAAAGCAAAAAGCTTTGCAGCTAAAGTGGGTTATCCGGTATTAATTAGACCTTCTTATATTTTGTCAGGTTCTGCGATGAATGTGGTTTTCGATCCGGAATCTTTGGACCAGCATTTACAAGCCGCTGCGCATGTTTCACAAGATTATCCAGTAGTGATATCCAAATTTGTTCAAGAAGCAAAAGAATTAGAGATAGACGGAGTTGCTAAGCAGGGTGATATTGTTATTCAAGCTATTTCAGAACATATCGAGAACGCCGGGGTTCATTCTGGAGATGCGACTGTTGTGTTACCACCTCAGAAGTTGTATCTAGAAACCATACGCCGTACTAAAAGTATAGCGCGCAAAATTGTAAAGGCTTTACACATAACGGGACCGTTTAATATTCAATTTATTGCTAAAAATAATGATATTCAGGTTATTGAATGTAATTTACGCGCATCACGTTCTTTTCCGTTTGTTTCTAAAGTAACGGGTCATAATTTCATACAAATAGCCACCGAAGTGATGCTAAATAAGCACCAAGTAAAACATTATGAAACTTTAGAGCTAGATTATGTGGGTGTCAAAGCAGCACAATTTTCTTATAGTCGCTTAAAAGGTTCCAACCCTGTTGCTCAGGTTGAAATGGCATCTACAGGAGAAGTGGCATGTATTGCCGAGGATTTAGTGGAAGCATTTTATAAAGCATGGTTGGCAACGGATCAAAATATCGCCGAAAAGAAATTGTTATTAAGTGTCGCAGATAGCTATAAAATTAAACTTTTACCTTGGATCAAACAGCTTGATGATCAAGGCTGGCTTATTTACAGCACAGAAGGAACTCACCAGTTTTTATCTCAGCATGGTATAGCCTCTTATTTTGTTAACAAAACGAGTGAAGCAAAAAAACCGAATATTAGAGATTTAATTACTCAACGAAAGATAGCAGCGATTATTAATATACCCAGTTCGATGACAGGCTTGCAGCAAACAGATGGGTTTTTAATTCGGCGTTTAGCTATTGATCATCATATTCCTTTAATTACGAATGCGCAGGTCGCACTAATAATCTTGCAATGTTTAGTCAGTTTGTGGGGTAAAGAATTGCCAGTAGAATCTTGGCAAAATTTGGTTCTAAACCAGAATAAGTGTGGGTGAATGATGTCTAAAGTCTTGGGTAAAAATATTATATCAATTCGAGATCTTTCGGTAGTAGAAGTAAATAGTATATTAAATCTGGCCAAAAAATTTAAGAAAAGTTCACCTAAAAAATATCTGCTCGATAAAATAATTGCACATTGTTTTTTTGAGCCTTCAACTCGTACCCGTTTATCATTTGAGACAGCTACCTTGCGTTTGGGAGGACAAGTCATTGGCTTTTCGGGCAGTGAAAATACTTCTATCAAAAAAGGTGAAGATTTACAGGATACAATCAAAACGGTTTCTTGTTATGCTGATCTCATTATAATTCGACATCCACTAGAGGGATCCGCACGTTTAGCTGCAGAAATATCGGATAAACCCGTTATTAATGCGGGAGATGGCGCAAATCAACACCCTACCCAAGCTTTAGCCGATTTATTCACATTACAGGAAGCACAAGGAAATTTGGAAGGATTATCGATTGCATTGGTAGGAGATTTAAAATATGGCCGTGCTGTACATTCTTTAGTACAACTATGTGCTTTGTTTAACATGAGATTATTTTTGATTGCGCCCTCGTTACTGGCGTTGCCAGAAGTAATTTGCGATGAATTAAAACATAAAGGTATTCGCTTTTCCTTTCATGCAAGTCTAGATGAAGTGATTTCTAAAATTGATATTTTATATATGACTAGATTACAGCAAGAAAGATTTCCGCAATCAGAACACCGGCTGTTTGAAAATCAATATGTTCTGACGCCAGAAAAGTTAAAAAAAGTTAAAACTAATTTAAATATTCTACATCCTTTGCCGCGTGGACGCGAGATTGATAAAGCCGTTGATGAAACACCTTATGCTTTATATTTTAAGCAAGTAGTCAATGCAATTTATATCAGACAAGCGATTTTATCGTTATTACTTGATAAGTTAACGCTCTAAATGATTTTTTTGGATTAAACGTATGATCAAAACACGTTCGGTTTCTGCAATTGATAATGGTATTGTTATCGATCATATTCCAGCAGGCCAAGCACTTAAAATTATGCGTTTGTTGCATGTAATTAATAGTAAACAGCGTGTCACATTAGGATTAAATTTGCGGAGTACATCTTTAAAACTCAAAGATTTAATCAAAATTGAAAATCGATTACTTAATTCTCGGGAAATTGAGCATATTGCGATCCTTGCTCCAGGCGCTACGATTAGTCGAATTGAAAATTTTAAAGTTACCGAAAAGATTAATTGCGAATTACCTAAAACTATACGTGATATATTAGTGTGCCCTAATCACAACTGTATCAATCATATTGAATCAAAAGGATATTTTAAATTAGAGGGGTCTCCAAATCAGTTAAAACTGCATTGTTTTTATTGCGAGAAACCTTTTGACCGCGATCAAGTTGAAGAAATTTATTTATGATACAGATAGCTAATATTCTCGATATAGAAAATCAACGTCAAAATATTACTATAGATAGTGAACAAGAAATAATTATCTCAGGCAATCATTTATTAGTATTGCCGGGATTAATCGATCCCCATGTACATTTTCGAACACCTGGTTTGGAATACAAAGAAGATTGGAGAACTGCTGCTAAAGCTAGTATAAAAGGTGGCTATACTACGGTTTTCGATATGCCTAATACTTTGCCTCCAACGGTTACACAAGTTGCCTTGCAAGAAAAAAAAGCACTTATTGACCAGCAATTAAAAGAAGTAAAAATACCTTTACGTTATCATTTATTCTTTGGTGCTGATAAGCATCACTTAAATGAAATAAAAAAAGTAAAAGATCAAGTCATTGGTATTAAAGTTTTTATGGGATGTAGTACCGGCGGTCTAGTTATCGATGATGATGAGAGTTTACATGCTATTTTCAAGATAGCAGCTGAAGAAAATATGTTAGTTGCGGTTCATGCAGAAGATGAGCTACGTCTAAAAGGAAACGAAAAAAAATTTTCTGGACCACAAAATTATTCGATACATTCAAAAATTCGCGATGAAACAGCGGCCATATTAGCCGTAAAAAAAGCCATTCAGCTAGTTCGCGAATATAGGACGCGTTTGTATATTTTACATACGAGTACGCACCAAGAAATTGATTTAATTGCTCGAGCCAAAGAAGAAGGCCTCCCGGTTTTTGCCGAAACAACTCCGCATCACCTATTTTTAAATTTAACTGATTATGCGAGTTTAAAAGGTAAAGCGGTAATGAATCCACCGTTGCGATCTACAGAGCATCAAACAGCATTATTTAAGGCAATAAAATCGGGTATTATTGACACTATAGGTTCTGATCATGCCCCACATACCCTAGAAGAAAAAGCTAGACCTTATGGAATGTGTCCATCCGGGGTGCCAGGTATAGAAACCACTTTACCATTATTACTGGAAGCCTATCATCAAGATTTACTTACTTTAAACAATATAGTGGATTTAACTTCTCGTCGGGCAAAAAAAATATTCGACTTGCCAGATTTTCCTGAGGATTGCGTGTTAGTCGATTTATCATTAACGAAAAAGGTGGAAGACCAGCGTCTTAGTACTAAGTGTCAGTGGTCACCCTTTGCTGGGCGCTTTTTGAGAGGTTGGCCGGTTACTACTATATTAAAAAACTATGCATATGACTTGGTAAAACTATGATTATTTGTTTATTAATCCTTTTTTAAACCATGCTAAAGCTTGAAGTGGCTCTTCCAACGCTTCAAATAATTCACCTAATTCCAGATAAGTTTCTGAGTTAGAAGAATCATAGACTAAACTTTTTTCCAAATAATCCCGAGCTTTGCCCCATAATTTTCTTTGTTTACATAGGCGACCTAAGCTTAACAAAAGATAAGGATCATCAGGATGCTTTTTAAGCCATTTTTCCGCTATAGCTAGTTGGCGAGCAGGATTAGGGCTTTTAATAAGACTGTAGGTTGAAACAAGTGGGCCAAACCATTGTCTTTTTAATTGTTTTATTATTAACGATTCAGCTTTTGCATCTTCATGATATCGTATAAGACCTTGGATATAAAAATTTAAGAGTAAAGGATCTTTTTTTAATTTAGAGGGTGAATGGTTCCAAATATTCTCAAGCGTGGACAAATCGTAGGTATATTTTCCTTCACTTAATAAATTTTCATAACTTTCTTGTTGTAATTGTTGAATTTGATCTTTAGATATCCAGGTCTTATTTTCTAATTGAGGCAAAATTTCTATAATATTATGCCAGTTTTGTGGTTTTTGATAAAGCGAAGAAAATAGGCGTTGATCATCCAAAGCCATGATTTTTTGAGAACGTTTTTCATCTAAATTATGGCGCCATTTTTTTGGTAATATTAATAAATATCTAATAAACCGAATTAAATAATAAATTAAAATAAAGCTAATGATTAGAGCTAAAGTTGCTAACCACAGTGGCATTTCTATGGCAAGTTGATGCCAAGTAATCAACATATAACCTGGATCGAGAGTTATTTTAGCGCCGATCCAGACCGAAATGGCAAGGACCAATAAAAATATAAAAAACCGATGCATCAAGAGGGTTCCTTTTGATTAGCGGGCGTTTTTTTGATAATCGAAATTGCCTCGAGTAATGGATTTAAATCAAGAGACGGAGTTTGTAAATCGATTTGTTTTAATTGCGTAATATTTTGCATAACTGTTTGTGTGAGAGGTGAGCTAGCAGCAAAATGATCTTTTATATTTTCTTGAATTTCTTGCAAACTGGATTGATAGATAATTGCCTCATGATGTATTAGTGCCCATTGAGCTTGTTGTAACAATAATATCAGGTTATGTTGCAGATATAGTTGCTCTCTTTCTGGTAATAAAGGCTCTATAGGTTTATTCAGACGTCGAATAACGACTAGTTGTCGGAAGCTGTCTAGACTATTTTTCAACATACTTACCCATTTATTTTCCGAAGAACTTCCGACAGTAGCCTCAGGCTTCGGCGTGGCAGAGTTAGATGTTGCCAATAAAGGCAATTGTGTAATTTGTGCTTTTAAAGTCTGGAGCTGGGCTAAGATAGCCGTTAAATCAATATGAGGTAAAGCTTTTAAGTTAGTTAAGTATTGAGTTAATAACTGGTGTAGATTTTCTAACCGAACATCTGGACTTATTATTGTACTTAATTGTTTATCGGCTAGTGACAATGCAGACAAAGCATTGTCGGTATCATGAAAATAAACAAGATTATACTGAGCTAATTGAATCAGTTGATTAACATTAGCGAGCAGAATAGCATTATCATTAGCTGAGAATTTTTGTTCAATAAAATTTTGTAGTTGTGAGATATGTTGCTGGAGGTTTTTACTGTCAGTTTGACTTTGCGAGATCTGCGTTTGTATGGCGGATAGTTGACGATGATATTCGTTAAGATCCCCTCTATTTTTTAACCAAAAAAAACCTAATCCTAGAAATAAACCTGTCCAGGTGATGAGTAACAATCCTATTGCACACCAAGCGGTGAAACAGCTTTTAGAACGTAAAGGTTTATTAGGTTTATTTTTTTTGACCTTTAATTCTGTTTCTTCTAAGTTGGGTGTGGGCTGTGATTCCATAGTGATTGCTCCCGCCAGGAAACTAGGTTTTGTATAATGGCTGCATTTGTTGCATTATCCGATATTAAGGGCGGTTTGACAAAACCAAGTTTCTTAGCGTTGTCAGCCAGTCGAGGACTAATGACGAGCAATTGTTTTTTAAATAAAATATCTTGCCAGTATGGATATAATAAACCCACTAAATTTTTGAGTCCGGTACTAGAAGTACAAATAATGACATCAATGGCTTCATGATGCGGGATATTATCTTTGTCAATTTTTGGCAGCCGTCTCTTGTAAACATTTAGATTATCTGCCTGAGCACCCCTAGCTTTTAAGCCCTTTGCTAGATATAAGCGACCACCTTCCCCTTTTATAATGAGTATTTTTTTTTGTTTTATATCCTGTAACGTAGTGAGATTTAATAGGCCAGTACCATTAAAATCCCTTTCTGGGCAGTTATCGCAAGGTAGATTATGTTCCTTTAAAGCTAACGCAGTACCAGGGCCTGTGGCGATGGTTTTGGTATTTTTAGGCCATAAAGGCCAAATACGATGGATAATCTCGGCAGTGCTAAAGACTGAATTAGGACTAATAAAGATGACAAAATCGTATTCCTTCAGCTTTTTTATGCCTAATATTACTTTTTTTATATTGGTTCCGATAATTTCCAGAGTTGGGAGTTGGTTGGCGACTCCACCATAATACTGCGTTTGAGCAGCTAAAGCTTTTGCTTGATGAACAGGGCGGGTAATGAGGAGCCGTAAACCATGTAAAGATGTCATGGTCACAAAGTAGCCTTAATTCTAAGTGGAAGCAACATGCTCCCAAAAAATTTTCAACCTTTGAAGCTGGATTCTCGATTACAGGCCCAGTTGGTTCGCTTGGAGAAAATTAG
>CANJLU010000001.1 GCA_947475085.1 Coxiellaceae bacterium | reverse complement strand
TGCAGCCGGATTGGCCCGCATGGACCCAGAAAGCAGCTGTATTGACGATAAAGCTTCGTCGAACTGTAAAATTAACTGGTCCCAAGCAGAATAATAGCGCATTAAATAACCTTTAGCGTGTATAATACTCAATAATTGCAACAAAACCAAAAAATACGCTAAGCTTAGCGGCTATTAATTTGATATCGCAAAATCTATGAAGAAATTATTATACCAATTATTACTCAGTTCCTTACTTATAATCGGCTTTTGCCCATTAAGCTATGCAGGTTGGCCTTTTAGTCTAGCCCACCAAATGAACAAAGATAGTATCTCTTCGATGCTAAAACCTATACTGCCAGCTGTAGTGAATGTTTCTGTTCAAGGCGATATTCCGCTTAATCAATTACCTCCTCCTGTGCCAGGACGCCCATATCCGCGTCATTTTGAAAGTATGGGCTCAGGTGTCATTGTAGACGCTAAAGCAGGTTATATTTTAACTAACGCGCATGTTATTCACGAGGCTAAAACCATCACCGTGACCTTAAGCGATGGCCGGGTTTTTAAAGCGACGCTCAAAGGTTCAGATCCCGCTTCTGATATAGCCTTACTCACCATCACACCTGATCACTTAACCGCTATTCCTTTAGGTAATTCAGATAATTTAAAGGTAGGCGATTTTGTTGCCGCTATCGGCAATCCTTTCGGGCTAAATCAAACAGTCACTTCAGGCATAGTTAGCGCATTACAACGCACAGGATTGGGGATAGAAGGCTACGAGAATTTTATTCAGACGGATGCCCCCATCAACCCAGGTAATTCCGGTGGAGCTTTAATTAATTTGCAAGGCCAATTAATGGGTATCAACACTGCCATATTAGCTCCAGGCTCGAATGCAGGAAATATAGGTATTGGTTTTGCTATACCCATAAATATGGCGAACGGCGTGATGAAACAATTAGCTGAACATGGTTCGGTAAAACGCGGATTAATGGGCGTGCTAGTACAAGACCTAACCCCTGCATTAGCTACCGCTTTACATATTGCCCCTGACACCAACGGAGCATTAGTATCTCAAGTGCCTAACTACTCACCCGCCGAAACTGCAGGCATTCAAACCGGCGATATTATCCAATCGATTAACGGCACTTCCATCCATAATGGCGGACAAGTAAAAAATATCGTCGGTATGTTAAGAGTCGGGGATAAAATTACTATTAAGCTATTACGCAAGGGGAAGACGATCAATACAGTAATAAATCTGACTGATCCTAAAGATTATAAAAAAGTTGCTGAACATGATAATCCGTTTCTCTATGGATTAGTATTACGTGACTTTAACCAAACTATTACCGGCCAAGGTCATTTGGTTGGGGTCGAAGTCGTTGATACCGACGAAGACAGTATGGCCTGGCATGCGGGTATCCGCCCTGGGGACGTCATAACATCTGCGAATCAAATAGCTATAACTAATGTTGCTCAACTACAAGATATCGCCAAGCAAAGTAAACAAGAACTTTTAGTTAACGTATTGTCCCGCGGCGGCATTAGATTTGTGGTAATCAAATAAAACCCTTCTAATTAAAATTGATCATTCTAATTAATGATCAATTGATTAGAGCTTGTTTGATGTCGTTAAGTAATTCTGAGTTGGGAAATTTCGGAATGCATTCAATAACAAAACCTAACTCATTTTGCTTTGCTGCAAAGCGTGGATCTATATCATATCCAACTACTGCAATTAATTCTTTTTGATAATAAATTAAAGGCAGCTTATTGCGTAGCCAAGGAGGAACACCCCATTCTTGGAATAACTTTTTTAATGGATGGGAACCTTGATGATTGCTCGCATAAAATCGTTCTCCACCTTGACGAAAAGTCACATCGACTTGCTGCTCTTTTAATAATGAATAACTCAAGCCTGTGCCTAAAACACGCTTTGACGTCAGTTGATCTAATGTTGGCAATGTAACTGTCTGAGCCAAATTCCATGTAGTAAACCCAACTCTAAAAAGCTTTTCTTTTTCTACTAAATTTAGAGCATATAAACAATCACGGTAACGACGTAACTGGATATCTCCCCAATTAACCCGCGGAGATGCATCTATTCTACTTTTTAGCAAAACATCAATTTGTTGTAGTTGTTTTTGACTAGGCAAAGAAAAATGTAACTGCTTTAACCAATAACGTAATACATTACTTCGACGCATACTACTTAGCTTCTGTAAGTTAGAAATAATTAATATGTTAGTTGCGGACCCTCTAACGAGACACCAATCCTGGTGGGCTACCTCGTCCAGCAAGGAATTCGCTTCCGCTAAATTTGCAGCAGCTCTAGCGATGGTTTTATCTGCTTGAGGCCAGCGTTGCTGAATAAATGGCATTACTTGATGACGAATAAAATTACGATTTAAACGTAAATCTTTATTGCTATCATCTTCAATCCAAGTTAACTGATGCTCTTGAGCATATTCATAAAGCTCTTTACGTGTAAAATCTAGCAAGGGTCGTATTAGATAAGCTTTCGAAAATGCCTGGCAAAATGGCATGCTCGCTAAACCTCTAAGACCTGCACCACGTAACAACTGTAATAATAAGGTTTCCGCTTGATCATTGCGATGATGAGCCGTTAGTAAAAAATCTCCTGCGGGTATTCTTTTAGCCATAGCGCCATAACGCGCTTCTCGGGCGTAGGCTTCTGGGCTCTCACCCGATTTAGGATGCGCATCTACTGGAATAACTTCACAATAAATACCGAGTTTTTCACTGGTCTGTTGGCAAATATTAGCCCATTTTATCGAGTCAACATGCCAGCCATGATTGACATGGATAACTCTTAAACGCTTTGCAGGTACTATTCGACTTAGAGCATAGAGTAAAACTTGTGAATCCAAGCCACCACTATAGGCCACCCAAAACCTAGCGGATGCTGCGTATTGTTTTAATAAAAACTGGAGTTTTTCGTGTGTAAACATGAACTAACCATACAAAATTTACCCAGCAACTGTAAAGTCTACGCTCAAAACCAATTAAACCTAGGGATGAAAAGGGACAAAGCTGATCTCAGCCAGATTTAGCGTATACGATGGAATGTGACCCTCTGGATTTATTTAAAGTTTCTCTCCATTGATAGTAGCCTTTGATACATAGCAGCATAAATACTGAATAGAGCAGCGCTGTTAAATACAAGGTTTTGCTGATATACAAACCTATAGAAAGCAAATCAACCACTATCCATAAAACCCAGTGATGTAAATATTTTTTACTCATCATCCATTGGGCAATCAAGCTCAATGTGGTAATCGCGGCATCGGCATAAATAGTAGTAGAATCTGTATTATATTTTAGAATAAAACTAATACTGAAAAATAAAATAATAGCGGCTAGTACTAAAGACAAGCCAGTAGAATTATTTATTACTTGGATAACTAAGGGGTTCTTCTCACTACTACCATATCGCCATTGGTAGAGTCCATAAAACTGAAAAATTAAAAAAACTCCCTGCAAGCACATATCAGCATACAACTTGGTATTAAAAAAAATAATGGTATATAAAGAAACTGTTATGATTCCAAATAACCAGTTCCATAAGCTGCAACGAGTTAAAAGGTAAACATTTACCACGCCTGACATAAAAGCTAGGGTTTCGATAGCGAAAAACTTCATATTTTAATGGCTGGACTAAAAGCTAAGAATCTAAATTAAGTACCCATAGCTAAAATCTTGCTGTAGCGCAATTCGAGTAGTTTTTCCATAGAAAAATATTGGATCTGCGCTAATTGTTTAATAAGTTCAATCTTTAGTTGATTAGCCATCTCATCAAAATCAGTGTGCGCACCACCTAAAGGCTCTTGAATCACTGCATCTATCAATTTGAGTTTATACAAGCTCCCAGCATTCATGGCCATCGCTTCAGCAGCTTCAGGGGCTTTTTCAGCACTTTTCCAAAGAATAGTAGCACATCCTTCAGGTGAAATAACTGAGTAAATACTATATTGCAACATCAAGATTCGATCGGCTACACCTATAGCTAAAGCACCACCTGAGCCACCTTCTCCAATTATCGTAGAAATAATGGGTGCCTTCAGCTGAGACATCACTTGTAAATTTTGTGCAATCGCGCCACTTTGGTTACGTTCTTCTGCATCAATGCCAGGATAAGCACCAGGTGTATCAATAAAAGTCAAAATCGGCAATTTAAACCGTTCTGCCAATTCCATCAGGCGGATAGCTTTACGATAACCTTCTGGCTTGGGCATTCCAAAATTGTGTTGGACTTTTTCATTGGTAGTACGACCCTTCTGTTGACCAATAATAACCACGGGTTGGTCTGCTAAATTAGCAACACCGCCGATAATAGAAGGATCATCTGAAAACTCTCTATCGCCATGCAGTTCGTCAAAATCAGAAAAAATTCTACTTATGTAATCCGAAAAATAGGGTCTTTGTGGATGACGTGCCAATTGTACTATTTGCCAAGCATTTAATGATTGAAAAATAGATTCGGTTAATTCTATTTTTTTCTGCTCTAGACGTTTAATCTCTTCGTTGACATTAAGGTCAGCATCATTACCTAGCTTACGCAGCTCTTCTATTTTTGCCCCAAGCTCTGCGATAGGTTGTTCAAAATCCAAAAACTTAAAGTGCATAGCTACTCACTTTTTGTTGCATCTGAAGTTTCTGAAATGAGCTCATTTTCAAACTCATAGTCGAATTCCTCGCGTAATCGTCGTTGCTCTAAATAATCTTCAATAGCTCGGCGCTTTTCAAGTGAAAATCGAACGGGCGAGACTTTTGTTTTCTTATTCAATGCATCTAGGGCCAATTCTTCAGGCCATGTATCTAATTCTTCATCTTCAATGTCTAAGATATCAGGTGGTAATTCAGTATCACTACTTCCATCACCATCATCTTCTTCTAATAAAGCCTCTGTTTCTTTATACTCCATAGATCCTACCTATTAAATAAAGCAGCCTATTTCAGCGCTTACTTTAGTGGGTGTAATACCCATTTGGCAAGTATACTCTTCGCAATTGAATTTTTGCCCATGTTGCTTCTTCAATTCGCAATGTGACTATCACTTACCTTTAAACCCTAGACCTGTCACAAACCTTCATATAAGTCGCTTACTTATCGTTGGCAAAGTAACTAGGCATTGGTGTACATAGCTCAGACATCCCTGGAACGATCCTAATGGTGATCTCCATCGCCACACAATAATATTTGGCTGAAGTGAAACCCATAGTTTGAGAAAATCACTCTAACATCCTTATGTATAGCATGCTCTAGAATATCAAGTACACCTTCCTAAAAGGTTATTAGCTTATACACGAATTCTTAACCCAATTCATATAGTATTCGCACTTAAATTTTTGTCCATGTTGCCCAAAATCCAACTGCTGTGAATATAGCTAGGAATTAAAAAATTAATCTTTTTTATCTTCCACCCTTATTTTCTTGACTGACGCTTTATCCCTTTTTGGAATAATGATTCTAAGCACACCATGCTTTCCTTCTGCTGTTATCTTATCGGCGTCAGCGGTATCCGGCAAAGCAAAGCGCCGATAGAAACTACCTTTTGATCGCTCAACTCGGGTGTATCCTTGGCTTTCTTCCGAATGAGTCTCTACTCTTTCACCTTTAATCGTCAATATCCCATTTTCCATAGAAATTTCAATATCTTTCGGATCCACACCCGGAATATCTGCAAAGAGCATAAAACGATTAGGCTCTTCCTTGATATCCACTGCAGGTGCCCACTGGCTAGTTTCAACCATCGAGCTATCTTCAACGCTTTGGTGACTAGGATCAAACAATTGATCCCACTCTTGCGATAGGCGGTGCAATTGGTGTAATAAAGAGGGCGATCGGTAGCGCATAAGATTTGACATAAACTTTTTCCTCCTTGCTTAAACCATTAGTCTAACTCAAAAAGACACTTTTGATGAGTTAAATGGTTTACGTCAGCTTTTTTGTCTAGAATTCAGATTTTTAACGTAGATAAGGCAGCTAGATAGAGATACTTATTTATTTCTGGTAAAGTAAAAACTTTCTTATTTTTGCTATAAAACATAGTTATGTCCTATTATCAACAACATATCTTTTTATGCACTAATCTACGGGAAAATAATAAGGATTGTTGCGCTAAACGCGGAGCCAAACCCTTATTAGACTATTTAAAAACAAAAATAAAACTACTGATGGAAAATCAGCAGCAAAAAATTCGAGTAAGTCATTCCGGATGTCTAGGAAGGTGTAGCTTAGGGCCGTTATTGGTGATTTATCCCGAAAGTACTTGGTATCACTACAATACACAACAAGATATTGACGAAATTATTAAACAACACTTAATTAAAAAACAAATAGTACATCGGTTGTTATTATCTAATGCAAAATAAATTTTTAGAGCTGATACATCCTCGTTACTGGCCTACTTGGTTAGGGTTAGGAGTTTTATATCTCACTACAAAACTACCTTACGCCTTACAACTACAATTTGGTAAAAGTTTTGGGCGCATTTCCTATTTTTTATTGAAAAGATTTCGACGAATCGCGGAAATTAATCTGAAACTTTGTTTTCCCGAATTGTCCGACAAACAACGTAAAAACTTACTTAAAAAACAGTTTCAATCTCTGGGAATGGGACTCGTCGAATCTGCCATGGCTTGGTGGATGCCTGATCATAAATTAGATTCGCTTGTTCATGTAAAAGGCTTGGAACACTTGCAAGAAGCTATAAGCAGAAACAAAGGTGTACTTATTTTAAGTGGTCATTTTACATCGTTAGATATCTGTGGTCGTCTGTTTTCTAGCATTTTTCCAATGCATGTTGTTTACCGGGAACAAAAAAATCAAGTCATCGATAGGTTATTAAAACAACATCGTCATTTTAAATGGATGCAACCTATACATCGTCATGCTATTCGCCAAATTATTAAAACCTTGAAACAAAACAAAGCTATTTGGTATGCAGCGGATCAAGATTATGGTCCTACACACAGTGTTTTTTCGCCATTTTTTAACATTCCCGCTGCTACTATTTCAACACCAAGTCGTTATGCAAGTCGAACAGGAGCACAAGTTGTTACCTTATTTTATCATCGCCTTGCTAGAGGAAAAGGTTACCAAATTACTATTGGGCCTATTTTAGAAAATTTTGCTCAGGGTGATGATTCCCAAGATACACAATTTTTTAACCAATTGTTGGAACAAGCTGTTCGTGCTCACCCCGACCAGTATCTTTGGATACATCGACGCTTTAAGACACGTCCTCAAGGCGATCCTTATCTCTATTAAAAATAAACATGCATAATAAACTTATCGGCGGCATATTACTTATCATTGGTACCAGCATTGGCGGAGGAATGTTAGCTCTACCTATTGCTACAGCGCAGTTAGGCTTTATCAATTCACTCATTTTTTTAGTACTGTGCTGGGCGGTGATGACCGCTGCTGCATTGCTTATTTTAGAAGTTAACCTCTGGCACAGCGTAAACAGTAACTTAATCAGCATGGCTAAAAATACATTAGGTAGGTTTGGTCAGATCATCGCATGGCTTAGCTATCTTTCACTGCTGTATGCTTTACTAGCTGCTTATATTGCGGGAGGTGGCGATTTCTTACAGCATCTCCTGCTAACATTTCACTTGCACCTATCCACAAAAATTTCTGCGGTATTATTTGCAGGATTATTGAGTTTAATTGTTTATAGAGGATTAGGATCGGTTGATTATGTTAACAGAGGTTTAATGCTCAGCAAGCTATTAACCTTCATTTTATTGGTGATGTGTATTTTTCCTTTTATTTCTATTCATTACTTATTCAGTTTGGAAAATGCTTATCAGCTTAGTATTATTTTAGGTAGTACGACGGTTATTATGACCTCATTTGGTTTCGCGGTAATAGTGCCAAGCTTACGCAGTTACTTTAGTAATGATTTGATTATGCTGCGTAGAGCTATTCTAATCGGCAGCTTAATTCCTTTATTGTGCTATATTCTGTGGGAATTAACTATTATGGGCGCTATACCTACACATGGAAACTCGGGTTTAATATTCATGTATCATTCAGGACATTCCACTAGCGATTTAATGTCTGCCCTGAACCATTTATTTGATAATAAATTAATAAATTTTTTTGCAAAAATATTTACCTCCATTTGTTTCGCTACTTCTTTTTTAGGTGTAGCTTTAAGCCTATTTGATTTTTTTAGTGATGGGCTGCAAATTGAAAAAAAAGGTTTAAAAAAGCTAGTTCTATATATACTTACTTTTTTTCCTCCATTATTCATTGCCAATCATAATCCCCATGCTTTTATCACGGCTTTATCTTATGCAGGAGTACTTTGTGCCATCCTATTAATACTTCTTCCTGCCATGATGGCCTGGAGTGGACGCTATATTAAAAAATGTGCTTCGGGGTATCAAGTTGTAGGTGGAAAATCTTTACTATTTAGCTTAATGCTTGTTGCATTACTTATTATTATTTTAAGCCTTATTCGCTAAAAAATCTTATGAATATTAAACAATTTGGCGGTATTTTATTAATTACTGGTAATGCTATAGGTGGCGGGATGTTAGCTTTACCGCTTGCAACCGCTCAAGCAGGCTTTTTAAACTCATCGCTTTTTTTGATCGCTTGTTGGGGGATTATGCTAGCCGGTGGTTTGTTGGTTTTAGAAGTCAACCTTTGGTTCCCACCTAATAGCCATTTAATTTCCATGGCGCGCGCTACTTTAGGTATTCCTGGCGAGATTATTGCCTGGTTATGTTATTTATTATTGCTATATGCTTTGCTAGCAGCATATATCGCGGGTGGCTCAGATTTTTTACAAGGCATTTTACAAAAAATAGATTTGCATTTTTCAGCAGTAGTTACAGTCTTTTTATTTGTATTTATTTTAGGCCCCATCGTTTATAAAGGCATGCATTCCGTAGATTTGATAAATCGAATACTGATGGGAGGAAAATTACTTATTTTTTGCCTGTTAATATTATTTCTATTCCCTTTTATATCAACTAAGCAACTGGCACAGGGCGATATACATTACTTACCCAACAGCCTAACTATTATCATTACATCGTTTGGCTTTGCCGCCATTATTCCTAGTTTACGCAGTTATTTCCATAGTAATGTTAAACAATTACGCCAAGTTATTATATTGGGTAGCTTAATACCTCTTATTTGTTATATCTTCTGGAATGCAGCCATTATGGGGGTTATCCCTATCAATAAACTTTTATCGATTGCCCAGTCCAGTCAGTCTACTAGTCATTTAACTAATACGCTAAGCCATTTATTAAATAAAAATAGCATTACTTTATTTGCTTGGATTTTTACCTCCATTTGTTTAGCAACTTCCTTTTTAGGAGTAGGTATCAGCTTGTCAGATTTCTTATTTGATGGTTTAGCGTTTATCCCAACGGAAAAAAATAAATTTATTGTATTCCTACTTAGCTTTTTACCTCCTTTAATCATGGTTTTGTTTTACCCTGCCTCATTTATGCTGGCCTTGAATTATGCTGGCATATGGTGTGCCATCTTATTGGCTTTGCTTCCCGCATTAATGGCTTGGTCTGGACGTTATAGTCAACAAATCGATGCGCCTTATCGATTAATGGGTGGAAAAATTTTATTAAGTTTGCTGATCCTGGCCTCCTCTATTATCATTGCGCATGCGATTATAGTTGATATTTTTTAAGCTATATATTTGTAGTTGAATTTTTGCCTGTATTGCCGTTCAAATTGTATTTTTGAGTTTTAAAATATTCCTGATTATGGGGTAAATAGGAAAATCTTTAATGTCTTACCAAAAAAAATATGCTGATGCCATTCGATTTCTAAGCATAGATGCCGTGGAAAAAGCCAATTCAGGCCATCCTGGCATGCCCATGGGGATGGCGGACATTGCCACTGTCCTATGGCGAAAATTTTTAGTCCATAACCCCAATAACCCACAATGGAGTAATCGTGATCGTTTTATTTTATCGAATGGCCATGGATCGATGCTACATTATGCATTACTTCATTTAAGCGGTTATGATCTTTCATTAGATGAAATTAAAAAATTTCGCCAATTGCACTCCAAAACTCCAGGACATCCTGAAGTAGGTTTAACTCCAGGAATAGAAACAACAACCGGGCCTCTCGGTCAGGGATTCGCGAACGCAGTCGGTATGGCGCTAGCAGAAAAAAATTTGGCTGCGCATTTTAATCAACCTTCTCGTTCCATCGTCGATCATTTTACTTATGTATTTCTGGGTGACGGTTGTTTAATGGAAGGGATTTCTCATGAAGCTGCTTCTTTGGCAGGATGTCTAGGCTTAGGTAAATTAATTGTTTTCTGGGATGACAATAATATTTCTATTGATGGCAATGTTTCAGGCTGGTTTAAAGATAATACGCCCGAGCGCTTTAAAGCTTATCATTGGCATGTTATTCCTGAAATTGATGGTCATGATCCACAACAAATTAAACTAGCTATCGAAAAAGCTCGTAAGGTTACTGATAAACCCAGTCTACTTTGCTGTAAAACCAAAATTGCATTTGGCGCTCCCAATTTAGTCGACAGTCATCAAGCACATGGAGCAGCGTTAGGTGAAAAAGAAGTAGCTGCCACCAGACTTGCATTACATTGGAATTATCCACCTTTCGAAATACCAGAAGATATTTATCAAGCTTGGGATGCTCGTTCTAAAGGAGACATGTTAGAAAAAGCTTGGGAAGAAAAATGGACCGCCTATCAAACCGCATTTCCCGAACTTGCCAAAGAGTATCAACGGAGAATTAATAGAAAATTACCTTTAAATTGGTCAGAAAAAACTAAAGAAATTATCGAAAGCATTTATAAAAATCCTTCGGAAAAAATAGCAACACGTAAAGCTTCCCAAAATGCATTAAATGCCTTTGCGCCTCTTTTACCAGAATTATTAGGTGGATCTGCAGATCTAACAGAATCTAATTCTACCTTTTGGAAAGGATCTCAAGTTTTAACTAGTGAAAATCCAGCCGGTAATTATATTCATTACGGTGTACGTGAATTCGGTATGTCCGCCATGATGAATGGCTTAGCCTTGCATGGAGGATTGATTCCTTATGGAGGAACCTTTTTAGTCTTTAGTGATTACGCACGTAATGCGGTTCGCTTATCCACATTAATGAAGCAACGCGTTATTTTTATTTATACACACGACTCTATTGGTTTAGGAGAAGACGGTCCGACGCATCAACCTATAGAGCAAATCAATAGCTTACGACTTATTCCTAACCTTTCTGTCTGGCGGCCTTGTGATACTTTAGAAACCGCCATTGCCTGGCAGCAAGCGATACAACATTTAGGCCCTACTTGTTTATTACTCACGCGCCAAACCGTATTTCAACAAACGCATAGCCAAGAAACCTTACAATCTATCCATCGGGGCGCCTATATTCTTCTCGATAGTCCATCAACACCTGAAGCCATCATCATAGCAACAGGTTCTGAAGTTAGTTTAGCCATCAGTGCTGCGCAATCTTTAAATGAACAGGGCAGACAAATCCGAGTGGTATCTATGCCCTCCGCTGATCGTTTTGAACAACAAGATTCGGCCTATAAAACTAAAATTTTGCCTAACTCGATTACATTACGTGTCGCTATAGAAGCCGGAAGTAAAGATTTTTGGTATCGTTATGTAGGCAATAAAGGCAAAATCATTGGACTAAATCAATTTGGCGAATCTGCGCCAGGCACAGAAGTCTTTAAAAATTTTGGATTTACGACAGAAAACCTTATTAAAACATTAAATCAACTATTAACAGGTGAAGCAGGAGAAGTATTATGACAACCCGTATTGCTATCAATGGTTATGGCCGTATAGGCCGAAATATATTGAGAGCTTTTTTCGAAAACCCTAAGAAGCATGATATAGAAATTGTTGCGATAAATGACTTAGGAAACATCGATATTAATGCTCATCTGACACGTTATGACACCACTCACGGAAAATTTATAGGGACCATAAGCATTGATAAAGATTATTTAATTATCAATGATCAACGAATAAAAATCTTTTCGGAACGCGATCCAGAAAATTTGCCGTGGAAAGAATTAGATATTGATGTCGTTCATGAATGTACCGGCCTCTTTACTTCCCCAGAAAAGGCTGGAAAACATATCACAGCGGGGGCAAAAAAAGTCATCATCTCTGCTCCCGCTGGTAAAGGGGTTGATGCGACTATTGTTTATGGTGTTAATCACCATACTTTAAAAAGTCGCGATACCATTATTTCTAATGCTTCATGCACCACCAATTGTCTGGCTCCTCTAGCAAAAGCCTTGCATGAAAATTTAGGGATTATTCATGGTTTAATGACCACCATCCATGCTTATACCAACGATCAAGTGCTCATCGACACGTATCACCCTGATATGTACCGCGCACGTTCCGCAACCCATTCCATGATTCCTGCTAAAACAGGCGCCGCTTCGGCACTCGGTCTAGTATTACCTGAACTAGCTGGAAAACTCGACGGTTTAGCAATACGCGTTCCTACGATAAACGTCTCTTTAGTAGATTTAAGTTTCCAGGCTAAACGCGAAACAACCGCTCAAGAGGTGAACGAAATCTTAAAAAAAGCTTCTGAAACTAGTGCATTGAAAGGTCTGCTTAATTATAGTGAGGAGCCTCTGGTTTCTATCGATTACAATCATAACCCAGCTTCTTCTACGGTAGATGCACCGCAAACTCGGGTAATAGGCGACTTTGTTAAGGTTCTTGCCTGGTATGACAATGAATGGGGATTCTCTAATCGAATGCTGGACGTTACCACCGCATTGATGAAAGCAGCTTAATTTAGCGGGAAAAAGCCACTTTAAACGCTTAATCCCGAAAAAACAGGAAAAAAGCTATACTTTTATCGGAAATATATACTCATAGCAATTGGATTTATGACAAAGCACCTTGAAAGCGGAAGAAGGCTTCATTTCATCAAAATACATGAGGATTACGAGTTGAACGGCAACATAGTCCAAAAATTCAAGTGTGAGGAGTATAGTATAGATATAGCCAAATAATGTTATAGTATTAGGTTCAATTTCGCTCAATTAATAGAGAATTTATATGGCACGCGTTACCGTTGAAGATTGTTTAAAGAAAGTCAAAAATCATTTTGAATTAGTAATTATAGCCTCAAAACGGGCCCGGCAAATTGCTAAAGGCGGCATGGCCATGGTTGACCCCGAAAACGATAAACCTACAGTGATAGCCTTGAGAGAAATCGCTGATGGGAAACTCAATGAAGCCGGGGAAAAATCAGAGCAAGAAACCGGTGGCGGCCTAAGTGGGTCACAGTCTACAGGCTTGTAAAAAACCCGGGGGCGCTTGCATGCACATGTTTAGTGACCTCAAACAAGAAATACAAGCCTATCTGTCCCCAGAGCAAATAAAACAAGTCTATAATGCTTATCAATTTGCCGCTAGGGCCCATTCTGGTCAAAAACGCCATAGTGGCGATCCTTACATTAGCCATCCTATCGCAGTTGCTAAAATTCTCGCGCAAATGCGCATGGATGCTCAGACACTAATCGTCGCAATTTTACATGATGTTATTGAAGACACTCCCATCGAAAAAACGGTTTTAACTGCAACATTTGGCGGCGAAATAGCAGAGCTTGTCGATGGGATGAGTAAACTGACGCAAATTCAATTTCAAAGCCGTGCAGAAGCTCAAGCAGAAAATTTTCGCAAAATGTTGCTAGCTATGGCAAAAGATATTCGTATCATTATCATAAAACTGGCCGATCGCTTGCATAACATGCGCACCTTATCCGCAGTACCTGTAGAAAAACGTTATCGTATTGCTAAAGAAACATTGGATATTTACGCCCCAATTGCACAGCGCTTAGGTATGCATATGGTACGTATAGAATTGGAAGATCTTTGTTTTTTAAACCTTTATCCATGGCGATATCGTATTTTACAAGAAACAGTTCAAAAAAATCGACGTAAACATAAAACAAGTATCCATAAAATAGAATCGGCTTTGAAAGAGTGTTTGGATAAACATCATTTACCTTTTCATACTATTTGGCATAAAAAAAAGCATCTGTATCAAATTTATAAAAAAATGCGGGAAAATCATTTAGCCTTCAATGAAATCATTGATATCCCAATTTTTTGCATTATTGTAGATAATATTGATAGTTGCTATCGCGTACTCGGTGCAGTACACAATCTTTATAAGCCTCTGCCCGATCATTTTCACGATTATATTGCCATACCTAAAGCGAACGGTTATCAAGCATTACATACAACTTTATTTGGTCCTGGCGCTACGTCAATTCACATACAAATCCGTACCACCACCATGGATAATGGCGCTGATCATGGTATTGTAAGTTACTGGTTAGAGGAAAAAACTAAAGCTAACGAACTCCGTCCACATTTGCGCGCACGAGAATGGCTCAAGCGTTTACTGGATATTCAACAAACCACTCCTAGTTCCTTAGAATTTATGGAGACGGTGAAAATCGATCTTTTTCCTACCGATATATATATCTTTACGCCTAAAGGTGACATCATTGAGCTTCCTCATAAAGCCACCTTGATCGACTTCGCTTATGCGATTCACTCTGATATTGGAAATCACTGTATTGCAGCAAAAATAGATAAACATTTAGTTCCACTCAGTACGCATTTACAAAGTGGTCAAACGGTAGAAATCATCACTGATCCGAAAACTTTTCCTGATTCACGCTGGTTGGAGTTTGTAGCGACTGGCCGTGCTCGGAGCCATATTAGACAGTTTTTTAAAAATAAGCAGCATAATGAAGCCGTACAATTAGGCCAACGCCTGCTGGATAACAATTTAACTCCTTTAGGACAAGACAGTACTCAAATCAACGTTAAAAATCTGAATAAGACCTTACAAAAGTTTCAATACGATTCCTTAGAAGATTTATTCGAAGCTATTGGACTAGGGTATATACACCCTGCTTTAGTTGCTTATTCAGTATGTAGTTTAAAACCTAGTTTTAAAAATCAAATTAACTCATTACCCGTGTTCCTTAAAAATGCAGATAACGGTTTAATTAAATTCGCTGAATGTTGCCGACCTATTCCGGGCGATGACATTATAGGTTTACTCAATGCTGGACATGGTCTTACTGTGCATTTACAACGTTGTAAATACGCAGCGCGACTTATTAAAAAAAACCCTGAGCGGGCCATTTCCATACAATGGGAAAAACAAACTAATGGATTTTTTAAAACGGATATTTATATTGAAACTATCAATCAACATGGTGTATTAGCATTATTAACACATAATATTGCTAAAGCCGATGCTAATATTGAAAATATCAAAGTTGAAAGTCGTGATAGAAAACATAGTATTATTCACTTTACTTTGTCAGTACTCAATCGCAAGCACTTAGCCAAAGTCATCCGTTTTTTACGCACCATTCAATATACAATAAAAATTACCCGTCATCTTTCAATATAGGCAAAGCATCGATTAGCCGTACGTCCCCAATCTGGATTGCTGCTAAACGTCTCTCCCAATGATCCGCAACGTAATCTACCTTAAACCCTAAGCTTTCTAATTGTTTCATAGCAGCTTCCGCGCTTGAAGCTAGTTTTAAAATCATCGGGAAATGAATCGCCAAATCACGCTGCTCTGAGCTCAAACGACTATTTCTTGAGCTTAAAGCTAAACCATCTGTTGCTCGAATAGTCGGGCAAGCAACGATTTCTGTTTCTAAAAAAAGTGCTTGCGCCATTTTTTTAATGAGTAATAATTGTTGATAGTCTTTTTCGCCATAATATGATCGCGTTGGTCTTACAATATTCAGATATTTTAATACCACGGTTAACATCCCAATAAAATGTCCGGGGCGAAACTCTGCTTCTAATTCTTTGCTTAAATCACTGGTATCATGAATCTGAATGTGATAATTATCGGAGTAAATAGTTTCAGAATCAAACAATAATAAATAATCAACTTTCTGCTTACTTAATAAAACACTATCTTGTTCTAAACTGCGCGGATAGTGTATGAAATCCTCTATTTGATTAAATTGCTTAGCATTTACAAAAATGGCCACCACAGTTAAATCATTTTCCGCTTGGGAACGAGAGCATAGACTTAAGTGACCTGCATGCAAATGACCCATTGTATGTACAAATCCTATACTTTTATTATTATTTTTTTTCCTTATGTTTTGCCAGTCGTTAAGCTTAATAACTATGTTCATCACTGGGAAATTCTTTATGTTTAACGCAATGACTATAGTGTTCAACCGCTTTTAGAATCAGTTGATTACCATCAAGAAATTGATTAACAAATTTTGGTTTGAAATCCAGATTGAGTCCTAATAAATCCTGCGTGACTAAAACCTGTCCGTCGGTATCAACACCAGCCCCTATACCAATCGTTGGAGTTTTTAACAAGCCTGTTATTTTTCTTGCCAGTTGTGATGGAACACACTCAAGTACTATAGCAAAGCAACCTGCTTGTTCTAAGGCTAAAGCGTCTTGTTGAAGCCGTTCTGCCTGAGCAACCGTTTTTCCTTGGACTTTATATCCACCTAGGGCATGGACAAATTGTGGAGTTAAACCTATATGACCCATGACAGGAATACCCGATTCAACTAAATGGGCTATTAATGAGAGATTACCTGCTGCACCCTCTAATTTAATAGCTTGCGCACCTGCTTGCATTAGCTTTTGAACTGCAATAACACTTCGTCTTAATGATTGACGATAACTTAGAAAAGGAAGATCAGTAATAATAAACTTAGCAGGAGCTCCTCGACGTACCGCAGCAGTATGAAGTTCCATCATAGGCAGCGTAGCCATAACCGTATCTTTAAAGCCATGCATGGTCATGGCAAGACTATCGCCAATTAATAAAGCATCTAAAGAAGATTCATTAAAGATTCTTGCGGTACTATAATCATAGCAAGTTAAGATTACGATTTTTTCTTTAATTATTTTTTTTTCAGCAAATTCTAAAACGCTCATACGCCATTTACCAGTAAAGAATGGTAATAACGAAGAACAATAGGTACCTGTCGCATGATCAAGTCCTCATGTGTTTACTCTTCGCACTTGAATTTTTGTCTGCGTTACCGCTCAATTCGCAATCCTCATGTATATTAATACATTCCGGTTGCTTCATTCTCGCGGCGCCTTGCCAAAAATCCAATTGCTGTGAGTATATTCTTGAAGCAAAAATTTTTGTCTCCTTCACAAAGGATAGGAGCGTGCTTAGTGTAAAGAGCTGGTGTCCAATTATCAAGCGATCTGCGGTTTATCCCTGAATGTATTCGATCTAAAGAGGCGTGTTAGCATTTTTTTTCGTGGAACTAAGCATACGATTCGAAACAATTTGCAGTAATTGCTGGGCTATTGATTGTTTAGTTGCACATGCTAGATGTATAGGCACATCAGATGATAATACCGTCACTTCATTTTTATCACTATCAAAACCAATATCCGTTTGACTCACATCATTAACTACCATTAGATCTATATTTTTACTTCTTCGCTTTTCTTCTGCAAATTTTAAGGTATATTCGGTTTCGGCAGCAAACCCCATCAGTAAAGGCCTAGCTTCTAAACTCATTTGACTAACCGTAGCCAAAATATCAACAGTAGGTTTTAGCTGTAGGGTTAAAGGTGCGCCTGTTTTTTTAATTTTTTGTAATGCTGGATTTACGATTTGATAATCTGCGACAGCGGCAGTACTGATAAAAATCGTTTGCGAACTAATTTCCTTCTCAACTGCCATTAGCATTTCGGCAGCTGTCTTCACCGCTATAAATTTCAATTTTTTTGGGGGTATTAACGCTACAGGTCCGCTAATGAGTGTAACTTCAGCTCCCGCTTCTATAGCAGCTTGGGCTAAAGCAAATCCCATCTTTCCTGAACTACGATTTGACAAATAGCGCACCGGATCGATGCATTCTTGAGTAGGACCAGCAGTAATTAAAATTCTTTGCTTTTGTAAATAGGGTTTAATAAATACCTTTGCTAAGGCATCGACTATTTCTTGGGGTTCTAGCATGCGGCCTAAACCAAACTCGCCACATGCTTGACTTCCTTCTCCAGGCCCTATAAATAAGCAATCTCTCTCCTTTAGTTTACACACATTATCTTGAGTTGCCCGATTAGACCACATTGCTTGATTCATTGCAGGCACAATAATTAATCTAACGTTAGATGCTAAACATAAGGTACTCAGTAAATCATCAGCAAGACCATGAGCTAATTTAGCAATCACGTGTGCTGTTGCAGGAGCAATCAAAATACTATCAGGCCATCGCGCAAGATCAATATGACTCATTGCAGCTTCAGCTTCGACATCTATAAGTTCCTCATATACTTTATGCTGTGAAACAGCTTGTAGCGTCAAAGGAGTTACGAATGCCTTACCACAGGAAGTTAAAACAACCCTAAGGTCATAATTTTGTTCTTTGAGTTTTCTGATAAGTTCCGGGGTTTTATATGCAGCGATGCTACCTGTAATACCCAATAAGATACGCTTGTTCATTAGACCAGTTATATAACCTGCGTGATAGACTTAATTTCATTTTTAAAGTGCTAGTCTACGGTTGTCATTTACTCATGTAAATTCCGTTCCTCGGCTATTGTTTGCCAACTCAAACCCATCACTGGGTTAAGCATGAGGCTTAGGATAACAAAAAGAGATATTAAAGTAATACCCCCTCTTATAAGATTTTAATTTTTATTTAAAAGTATAGGCCTACTTGTAAAGTAATCGTATTCCCGCTTTTCCCTGTGCCATTAATAGGATTAAGTCCTAGCCCTGATTGCCCTAGAGCGACATCTGTTGCGCTATAGTCAATATCGTGACGAAACTCTAAACTTTCAATGGTATCTTTCCAAATAGACGTACTAACGGTTGCTATATAACGCTTTTTAGGAATAAGTAAACCTAAAGCATCTTTTGATTGATCATATCCAATAATAACTGCGCTAGGCTTTTCCAAAACACTAAATTTATACGCAGCTTCTGCATGAAAAGCTGAAGGCTTAGCACCTTGATTATCAAATGATAATACTGAAGAGGAGAATGAACGACTAGCCGTCACATATTCACCGGTAATACTAAAAGCTTCAATACTCAAAGTTCCGCGTGCATCTAAGCCAGGCACAGGATTAAGAACTTCAGTGTTATTGTTAGTCGCAAAACCTTCGAAATTATTAGGCCCATTATTACCATTATGTTGCAGGCCTAGCGAATCTGCTATGCTGCGAATATAACTTCCTGCTACATCAATATTCCATTTTGGCTTAGTAAAAATATACTCAGCATTAGCACCATAATTCCGCAGACCATTATTATCTATGCTAGTTCGGCTTGGTCCTCTAAAAACAAAAGCTGATAAATTTAAATCATTTTCATCATTAAATTGTTTTGAATAACCTAACTCCAAGGCCCTAGCTTTGGTTCTGCCTAAGGTTTTAGTGAATGGATCACTGATCATTGAAGATGAATATTGACCAAAGGGCACATAAAATTGACCCATAGTCATATACAAAGGAAACTTTGCTAAATTTCCAATAGTTAAGAACCCTCGCTCTAAAAGAACACGAGAATTGTCAATTCGTCTAGGCGACATATCCGTCGGGGGTGTATTGTCATAAACAAACGCGATGAGTCCTGTGACCCACTGATTGACTAAAATTTCAGTATCTAATTCAATACCCGTCAAATCAATATCGGTAGCAGAGTTATTTTGGAAATTGCCAAAATGACTGGTATGAAAAATTTGAGATTCTATTTTTCCACTTAAATTAATAACAGGTGTATCTGAAAGTTGATGGCCATTTTCTTGCAAATAGTTAAAAATTTGTTTTCTTTGTTGTAATAAGTAAAGGTCTTCATTCACATAAGGCTGATTAACCACTAAATCAGAAGCATTATATTCCGAGTTGATACCGATAAAAGGCGAGCTAATAACGGGTGTCCCTATGATAAAAAAAGGATGTAAAGAGGTAACTAAACTTTGATGAGCAGTAATCTCATTAGAAGAAATATTAGGTGAATTTGATTGTTTACGTAAAGTAGCTACCTGATTTTGCACACGTTGCAATTCGGACTCCAATACTTGAGTCCTTTGTGCTAGTCTTCTAATTTCTTTACCATTTGTCTCATCAGCAAAGGCCAGATTCCCCTGTAAACCCAACCAGCACACAATAGTCATGAGCGCCGTTAATTTATATTTGTTACTTAGCATGAGGAGCACCTTATTATTGAAATAAGTGATAGCACCCCTATTTATCAAAAAAAACTGATGAATGCAAGCATATTTTTCTTTAGTGTTTATTTAAGTCATCACTTTTATTTAAAAATCAGTAGGTTTCCCCCCAAGATTTAGCCGCTAATTCAGATTTTTCTTCTGTCGCCAGCGCCTGGCCAAAATATTTAACCATTCAACAAATACCGAGAAAGCGATAGCAAAATATAGATAAGCTCTAGGTATATGCAATCCAAAGCCATCAGCTACCAATACTAAGCCGATTAATAATAAAAAACTTAAACCGAGGATCTTTAAGTTGGGATAAATATTAATAAAATGACTCAAGGGTCCACTAGCCCATATCATTAATGCAATCGCGATGATAATAGCTAAGGCCATAATTATAAATTCCTGAGCCATTCCTACTGCAGTGATCACGCTATCCAATGAAAAAATAATATCTAAAAACATAATCTGAATGATAACCATCGAAAATCGTGAATATCGGTGTAAATTACTTTTATTTTCTTTCTCAATAGTTACATTAAAATGAAGTTCGCTCGTACCTTTTGCAAGTAAAAATAACCCTCCTAGGATTAAGACCAAATCCCTACCAGAAAATACATGGCCCACCAAATTAAAAAGGGGTTGTGTAAACTTAGTCATCCAAGCAAGCGTTGCCAGCAAAAGTAAACGCGTTAGACAGGCGAGTAATAAGCCAAATTGACGGGCTGAGCGTTGTTGAGCCTTAGCAAGCCTATTGGTCACGATAGAAATAAAAACCAGGTTATCTATTCCTAGAATAATCTCTAATGCCGTTAAGGTAAGCAAACTAATCCAAGCTTCCGGTGAAAAAAATAATTCAAACATAGTAAACCCTGACCTTTTATAAATTTATAATTTTTTTGAAGAAAATAAAATTACGAAACAACCCTGCTGATATTTAAGCTTACTAGGGCAATCTATACATAAATATTTTAAATATTAGCAGTTTTTCTTGCCTCCGGATAAACTACTAGATAATTAAAATATTTTCTCTAAACAAAAAAGCCCGCTTGCGCGGGCTCAATGCTTTATTTAAATTCATTTCGTAATAGTAAATTTAAGCAAACTTAATGCTGGCACGTAATTGACCAACTGTTGATTTATTGCCGGTTGCACCAAAATGTATTGTTCTAGCTGGTACGGGTGGCGTGATGTTAGGAGGAGAAGGAGGAGTAACAATAGCCCCTTCACCAATGTTGTAATCTCTGTCTTGGAATATTGCTATGCCTACATCAAACCATTTGGCTAAATTAACCATATAGTCTGCATAGATACGCCGCTGCGGTAAAAAGGTAGCTAAGTGCGTAGTTTTTTGATAACCAATCGCCACACGTGATTGATGCGCCGCCACTGGGAACGTCAATCCAGCTTCTAAGCCCCATACCACGGGTTTACCCAATTGAGATTGAGCAGTCGGAATAGTTACTGGAAAACCCGGTGAAGTACTGCCACTTAAAAAGAATGGATTCGCTAAACTGCGGGTTGTTGAAATGTAGTGCCCATTTGCATCAAATGGTCCAAAGGCAATATCCGCATTCACGTTCCAAGCCGGAACTTTGGTATTCGGTAAACCCGGAACGGTTGTGCCTTCAACCAGTTGATTAAGATAATAGGAAGATAAGAAATTAGAATCCGCTATGTTTGCAATATAGCCGGCATTCACATTTAACTTACTGTTAAACATCTTAAATCCATATCCTAAATCTGCACCACCGTTTTGGATACGGCGCGTAGAACCACCATCTGAGATTTTAGGATTACCTGCAAAGGTATATAAGGAACCATAAAAACCGCTAGGGATAATAAATCCTAATTGTGCAGCAGTTGACGTAATCTCAGTGAATAATTGTGTTGGATTCTCTTGAGTTACAAATCCATACGGATCATAGGCACCAAATGGGATGTATTCTTTACCCACCCTGAAATAGATAGGTGAAGCTTGGAAATTACCGATAGTCGCATAAGCCGTATCGATTGCGGTTCGATTCAATGGATGATACACAAAGAATGAATTAGCGATGTTATACGGACCTGTCGAGCCAGGAACGCCTGACAAAGAGCTATAAACCACCGACATATTCGCCGTCACCCAATTATTAACCCGCGCATCTACAAATAAATTTGCATTATTCAGCAATAAATCACTGGCGCGACCGGATGTTGGAATTGTTAAAACGTTTGGAGGTACCGAAGTGGGATCCACCGCAATGGTTGGATTAAATGCTGGATTAAACTCCCAGAAAACCGGCGGCTTATTAGCTAAATAAGCGTCTGTGTTTATCCAACCGCTGATATTGATGCGACAAGTCCAACCACAAGGTTGATCAAATCCACCGGGCTGATTTCGGTCAAGGATCGAATCAAGTTTATTGACTTGATAACGCATTACATCCATTTGATAGGATGTATCCATCATATAAGGCTGCATCGCCAATACAGGCCCGCTAAGCCCTAATGTTACGAGTGAAGCAACAATCGCTTTGAGTTTCATACTCATCCATCTCCTTAATAGGTTGTTAACTCAACATTAGATTGTTTGAAAACTAAATTTTTTGCTCTCTCACCGACAAACTAGTTTGTCGTCTCAAACAAAAAATTAGTTTTACAAAAATCTAGTACTTCTTTAATTTCATGCCCGCAACACACCGATAAAAGTTGGAATATGCTACGTTCATAAAAAAAATTCAAAAAACAATTTATTTATATTTATCCCTTGTTATTTCCTACCAAGGCTGTTTAATTTCCATTCCTGCTTTATACAAGCGATATCGGCGAAAATTAAACAACCCTGGTCTTGGCACCGCTGTAAATTAACAATTTACAGTTTCGCAAACTCTAAACGGAGACTTGCTTAGCGGTTTACCAGAACCGTTTTTACAGACATTATATTTGTTTTTTTAAATTTCAGCGATTTGGAAGGTACAAGACTTTGTTATTAGTGCTGAAAATAGCTTCTTTTGAAAGATTCGATAGCTATTGCATTTTATACCTAACACCATGACTGATGTCAATGGTTTCATTATAAAATACGCCTTACTACCTTAACCTATAAAGAAAACGTACCAATTAAAGGAAAATAGATGCTAAATCAATTTAAATCAAGTTTCTGATAATTTTTTTTGTAGCTCGCCAGTTTTGTAAAGCTGTTCGACTATATCGCATCCGCCCATTAATTCACCTTTATAATAAAGTTGTGGAAAAGTTGGCCAATTCGAATATTGTGGTAGATCGCGACGTATATCACTCTCTTCAAGCACGTTGACATGTGCAAATTTTAAACGGCATGCTTTTAATATCTGCACTACTCGCGCGGAAAACCCGCAACAGGGCTTTTCGGGAGTTCCTTTCATGTAGAGAATCAACGGGTATTTCGCAATTTGTTGCTCGATTGTTTCTAGCGCACTCATTTCAGTAATAGACATTTATTTTCCTCTTTATATACTCTTCGCACTTAAATGCTTGCCTTATCATTAGCTGGATTTTAAACTGTAGCAAGCAATTTTAGCAAATCGATAAAAATAGGATACTCCCATGAAACATGAGTTACCCCCATTACCTTACGCCTTAGATGGCCTGGATCCAGTTATTTCAAAGGAAACCCTAGAATACCATTATGGAAAGCATCATAAAGCTTACGTCGATAAACTTAATGAATTAATCCCTGGCACGGAGTTTGAATCTTTACCCCTGGAAAATATTATTAAAAAAGCCCCTAAAGGCCCCATTTTTAATAATGCTGCTCAAGTCTGGAATCATACCTTTTATTGGCATTGTATGACACCAGCAGCATCAAAAAATAAATTAAAAGGACCTTTAGAGGAGGCGATCAAGCAATCCTTTGAATCTGTCGACAAATTTAAGGAAGCTTTTGTTAAAGCTGCTATCGCTCAATTTGGTTCAGGATGGGCTTGGTTAATAAAAGATGATGCGCAAGGATTGAAGATAGTAACTACCGGCAATGCAGAAACCCCGATACGTGATGGAAAATCCTGCTTATTCACATGTGATGTATGGGAGCATGCTTACTATATTGACTACCGCAATGCTCGCCCAAAATATTTAGAAAAATTTTGGGAAATAGTGAATTGGGGTTTTATTGCCGAAAATTTTGAAAAATAACAATAAAGTAGAAAAATGAATAAAACATCGGCTTTGATGCCTATTTACCCAAATCGATTACCTATTGCCTTTGAAAAAGGTTCTGGGATTTGGCTTATCGACACCCAAGGAGAAAAATATTTAGATGCTTTAGCGGGTATTGCAGTATGTGGTTTAGGCCATGCTCATCCAGCAATTACTGAAACGATTTGCAAGCAAGCTGCAAAATTAATTCACACCTCTAATACTTATCATATTCCTGAACAAGAAATATTAGCTTCTGAGTTAGCACGTATATCCGGCATGGATCAAGTTTTTTTTTCTAATTCGGGTGCGGAATCTAACGAAGCAGCTATCAAAATTACGCGGCTTTATGCGCGTAAAAAAGGAATCGAGCAGCCCATCATTATCGCCATGAAAAATGCCTTTCATGGTAGAACCATGGCAACTCTCAGCTTATCAGGTAGTGAGCGTTTACAAATTGGCTTTGAACCTTTACTAGAACGTTTTATTCATATTCCGTTTAATGATGTTGCTGCATTAGAAAATGCTATAAAAGAACACAAAAAAAATATAGTTGCCATTATGTTAGAGCCTATTCAAGGAGATGGTGGGATTAAAGTAGCCACGCCTAATTTTTTACAAGCTATTCGAAATTATTGTGATCAATATGACTGGCTTATGATACTCGACGAAATACAAACCGGTCTTTGTCGTACTGGACCTTGGTTCGCCTATCAATCCTATAATATTTTTCCTGATGTAATGACCATTGCTAAAACCTTAGGCAATGGCTTTCCTATTGGAGCTTATTGTTCTCGCGGCAAAGCAAATAATATTTTTCCAATTGGAAAACATGGTTCTACTTTTGCAGGTAGCACATTAGCTTGTGCTGTCGCAATCACAGTTATTAATACTTTAGAAAAAGAAAATTTGTCTGCGCATGTAAAAAAAATTGGGGCTTATTTAAGCGCTAAGCTAGAAAGTATTTTTGCTAAACATCCACATGTACTCGCTATAAAAGGGCAAGGGCTTATGATCGGTGTTGAACTCGATGCAGAATGTCGTAGTATCCCAAAAATTGGATTAAAACATCGTTTACTTTTTAATGTTGTTTCTAATAACACCATACGCCTACTACCTGCTTTAATTTTACAAGAAGCTGAAGCGGATGAAATTTGTCAACGCTTAGTTAAAACTGTAGATGAATTTTATAATTCATCGTCATCCTTATGAAAAATAGTATGAAAAAATTGGATTTTGCTACGCGCTGCATCCATGCGGGACATATACCTGATCCGAGTACGGGTGCTTTAATCACACCTATATACGCAACTTCTACTTACGCTCAAAAAAGCCCAGGCATACATCAAGGCTTTGAATATTCCAGAACCCAAAATCCTACGCGATTTGCTTACGAACGTTGTATTGCCGATTTAGAGAATGGTCGTGCTGGGTTTGCTTTTGCCTCTGGAATGGCCGCCATTAATACACTACTTGAACTCTTAAACCCTGGCGATCATGTCATAGGCATGGACGATTTGTATGGCGGCACCGTACGCTTATTTAATCAGATTAAGCAACGATCCTCGGATTTAAGTTTTTCATATGTCGATATGACTGATTTAAATAATTTAAGCAAACACATCAAACCCGAGACTAAATTATTATGGATGGAATCCCCAACTAATCCCTTATTAAAATTAGTTGATATAGAACAAGCAGTCAAAATTGCTCGTCAACATAAATTGATCACTGTACTTGACAATACCTTTGCTACTCCTTGGATTCAACAACCCTTAACACTAGGCTGTGATCTCGTTGTTCATTCTGCCACTAAATATTTAAATGGACATTCCGATATGGTCGGAGGCATTGTAGTTGTAGGTGAGAATGCTGAATTAATCGAGAAAATAACCTATTTACAAAATGCTATGGGAGCCATACAAGGTCCTTTTGATAGCTTTCTTGCCTTGCGAGGTTTACATACTTTAGCTTTACGTATGCAAAGACATTGTGAAAACGCATTAAAAATTGCTCAGTTTTTAGAACAACATAATAAGGTTGAAAAAGTTTTTTATCCTGGCTTAGTCAGTCATCCTCAATATGAATTAGCTAAAAAACAAATGCGACGCAGCTTCGGAGGTATTGTGAGTTTTGTATTAAAAGGTGGCTTAGAAGAAACACGTCGCTTTCTTGAACTTTGTCATTTGTTCACACTGGCAGAAAGCTTAGGCTGCGTAGAAAGTCTGGTTGATCACCCTGCGATTATGACACATGCAGCTTTGCCAATAGAGACTCGTGAGCGCCTTGGAATTACTGATAGTTTGCTGCGCTTATCAGTAGGAATAGAAGACGCGCAAGATCTTATTGATGATCTTGATCACGCATTAACATTCTAAAAAAATTTATAAATATAATGAAAAAAAATACATTTCTAATCCTTTTCTTTGCATTATTTATATCCGCTTGTTACCTACCTCCAAATACATTAGATAGCTCGAATAACCAGCAAAGCAACCCTTTTAAAATAAATCCGAATACACACCTACCAGTACTTCCTCCTGGTTTTGGCCCTAGGCAGGGGCCTTTAATAAAACCGCGAAACGGCCAATACCCTGCGAATTATTATAATAGACAGCCCTATTCATCTTTTAATTCACCTATTTCACAGAAAAACTTTAATGAATAAAAGTAAATTTTTATTAGTTTTTTTTTCATTATTTTTCTCGGCTTGTCATTCAAGCTTAGATCAGGATAGCTTAATCTCCTCAGATAATTGGCCATTTACTTTTAAAGTTACGCCAGGTAAAGCTAAAACTCCTGCAAGTATAATGCCAACAGGATTTGGTCCCATCAGAGGACCTTCCATACCATCCGATACAGAAAATTCTTTTAGCAAAGATTTAAGCAAATGTCGAAATAATTTGCTGAATCAACAAATACATTTTGAATTTAATTTTTGAATGGTTCCAATTATGAAAAAAGCAGTTGCTCTAATTTCTGGCGGCTTAGATTCTATGCTTGCCGTGCGTGTAATCCAAGAACAAGGAATTTATGTTGAAGGCATTAATTTTTACACTGGATTCTGTATTGAAGGCCATACACAAGCCATACGTAATTCTGAACACGCAAAACCCAAACGTAACAATGCTTTGTGGGCTGCAGAACAATTAGGAATTAAATTACATATTATTGATATAATTCAAGAATATAAACAAATAGTCTTGAACCCTAAACACGGTTACGGTGCCCATCTCAATCCTTGTCTCGACTGTAAAATTTTCATGGTTAGCAAAGCCAAACAATGGATAGAGCAACATCAATTTGATTTTATTATTACCGGCGAAGTCATTGGCCAACGGCCAAAATCCCAACTTAAAAAAAACATGCCCATAGTGGCACATGAATCTAAAGCTGACGATATCTTATTACGGCCATTGTGTGCCAAATTATTGGCGCCGACTTTGGTAGAACGTGAAGGATGGGTAGATCGTGAAAAACTTCAAGGGTTTTCGGGTCGTGCTCGTGGTCCACAATTTGATTTAGCCAAGAAGTTTGATTTTCAAGAATATGCACAGCCGGCTGGAGGCTGTTGTTTTTTAACTAATGGTCACTACACACAAAAACTTAAAGATCTTTGGAAATACCGTGGGAAGAAAGACTACGAATTCGACGATATCATCTTGCTCAAAGTAGGTCGACATATTCGGCCTAATTCCGATTTTAAACTCATTATTGGCCGGGATGAAGGTGAAAATCATTTTCTGGAAACCTTTCAGCATCAATATACTTCGATAAAGCCCATTAGCCATTTAGGCCCTTTAAGCTTAATTGATGGTAAAATTGATGCTGAATTCATCTATTATGCCGCACAAATCGCTGCACGCTTTACCGATGCTAAATCCAATGATAAGGTGATTTTGGAAATTAACTCATTAAGTGGTTCCATTCAGACAGTACAGGTTAACCCTTTTACTGCAGATCAAATCCCTAAAGAATGGTATATTTCTGGCTAATTTTTATAACTTTAGACTACCTACAGAAAGCGAACATTATGATTCATCAATTAGATGCTCGACGTCTACTCTGTCCTTTACCTGTGATTAAGGTACAAGAGTGCGTAAAAACATTAAAACCAGGTGACATTTTAGAGATCGTATGCACTGATAAAGGTAGCCTTTCTGATATTTCAGCTTGGTGTCGCATCCATGGTCATTATTTATTATCAAGTAACACTCAATGTCGAGAAATTTTCATGGCGATACAGATAGGTAGCTGCTAAATGAATACTTCTCGCTATCAACAAACACGCTTTATCGCATTATGGGGCGGATTAAAAAACATTCTATTAGCCGTACTAAAAATAGTCTTTGGTATTCTTGGCCATTCTCATGGGTTACTAGCGGATGGAATTCATTCTTTATCGGACTTAATTGTTGATAGTGTTGTTATTGTTGCCGCAAAATTTGGCAATAAAGCAGCTGATGAAGATCACCCTTACGGGCATGGCCGTATCGAAACTGCTGCTACGGTTTTATTAGCATTAATTTTAGCTATTGCAGCATTTGTTATTATTATTAATGCTTTTATTACTATCGCTGCCGCCCACGTCATTATTCCGCCTTCTCAAATTGTTTTATGGATTGCTCTCAGTTCAGTTCTACTCAATGAGCTACTTTACTTTTGGACCAAGCGCGTTGCAAACCACATTAAATCTAGGCTCTTAATGACCAATGCCTGGCATCATCGTAGTGACTCGTTTTCTTCTATAGCTGTTGCTTTAGGTGTAATTGGAGCTTGGCTAGGTTTCCCTAAATTGGATGCCGTTGCGGCCATTATTGTAGGCTTAATGATTCTAAAAATAGCTTGTGATTTTGGTTGGCATAGTATTCGCGAGTTAGTTGATACCGCTCTCAGCATAGAAGAAACTGAAAAAATAAAATTATTTATAAAAGAAATCCCGGGTGTAAAGGCTATTCATCAATTGCGCACGCGCTCAATTGCCGGATCCATTTTTTGCGATGTTCACGTTTTAGTTGATCCATCCATTAGTGTGTCAGAAGGGCATTATATCGGCCAAGAAGTCGATAAGCGCTTAATTGCATCATTTCCAGATATTACCGATGTTACCGTTCATATTGATACCGAAGATGATGAATTAATTAACCCCTCTTATAATTTACCTGATCGAGCTACCTTACAAAAGATTCTTGAAAAGCACTGGCATGGTTTACTCCCTGAAATGGCTATTAAAACTGCTGCATTTCATTATTTGGATGGTAAAATCACCATTGACTTGAAATTACCTATTATATTTAGCGACCAAGGTGATTTAGAAACTAAGTTAAAAAAAATTATAGCCACAGAAAACTTTATCGCCGATATAAAAATTTTTTATTATAAATGAGTAAACTACTTAAAATTGCGACTTGGAATGTTAATTCACTACGCGTCCGTTTAGAACATGTTTTAGCTTGGCTAAGCTCATATCAACCGCATCTACTTGCCGTGCAAGAAACAAAAGTTGAAAATCAACATTTTCCTGAAGAGCCATTCAAAAAAGCCGGTTACCATGTCTTATATAATGGCCAAAAGACCTATAATGGCGTTGCTTTCATTAGTCGCATTCCCATGCAAAATGAAGTGACTTTCTTGCCCGATTTTGATGACACTCAACGACGTATATTGGTTGTCAATATAGGATCCTTGCGTATTGTGAATATTTATGTGCCTAATGGTTCAAATCTAGATTCTGAAAAATTTATTTATAAATTACGATGGCTAAAGCAACTAAAAATCTATTTACAACAAGAATTAAGCCACCATCCACATTTAATCGTATTAGGGGATTTTAATATCGCCCCAGAAGATAAAGATGTCCATGATCCACAAATGTGGCAGGGTAAAGTATTGGTTAGCCCCGAGGAACGCAAAGCTTTAAAAGATATATTGGCCTTAGGCTTAAAAGATAGTTTTCGATTATTTAATAATGAATCTGGTCATTACACATGGTGGGATTATCGAGCCGGAGCTTTTCGGCGGAATCATGGTTTACGCATTGATCATATATTAACTAGCGATGCCTTAGTTCCCCAATGTATTGCTTGTGAAATGGATAAAGAAATACGACTGTGGGATAAACCATCGGATCACGTTCCCATCATAGCAACTTATCAAAATATCAGCTAGGATTTATTTATGATGGAGCCTATAAAAGCACGTTTTGGAATCGGAGAAATTGTACAGCATAGTTTGTTTGGTTATCGCGGCGTCATTGTTGACGCAGATGCAGGTTTTCAAGGAGATGATGCTTGGTATAGCAAAAACGCACCAGGAAATCCTCCTAAAAATCAACCTTGGTATCATATTTTAGTGCATGGTTCCGTCCATCATGCTTATGCAGCCGAAATGAATCTAACTAAGGATGATACACTGGATCCGGTTGAACACCCTGAATTAGATTACTTTTTTGATAATTTTAAAAATGGTATCTATCACCGTCGTCGATATAATAATTGATTGAAGAATGCTATCGCTAGCTAATAAAAACTAGAGCTCTTGCATATATGGAAAATTTGACGCTCATTCGACATGCCGAAACGCATCCACCACAAGCTTTTGAAAGGGATAAAGATCGTATTCTTACTCAAAGAGGTCTTCATCAAATCGAGAATATCTCAAAGCAATTAAAAGAAAAAAATTGTTTACCAGACTATTTAATTTGCAGCCCAGCAAAAAGAACCCTACAAACAGCCCAATTTCTTTGTGAAAAGCTGGAAATAAACCCTAAACTCATTAACCTTAGTCCAATACTTTACTCAGGCGATACCGAAGCAATTTTAAAATCAATTTCTTTGCTAAGCCCCCGCCCCCACGTCTTCATAATTGGCCACAACCCCACATTAAGTAGTTTAGCCCATAGGCTATGCCCAACAACAAAATCTATTATTTTGCCTACCGCAGGCGTAATTTCGCTAGGTTTTGATATCAAAACGTGGGATGATTTACCCATTAAGCAAGGAAAGCTGCTCTTTTTTATTGAGCCAAAGTATGAATGAAAACAACAAATCTTGCGAACTGGGCACTGAATTAAGCCTATTAAACCCGATCAATCTCGCGGTAAGCACCCATGAAACTGGACCCCAGCCTCAAATTGAAAATCCGCCTATTGAAGTTTTTTTTCAGCAAGCATTAAATGCCCACGATGCGGGCGATATAAAATATGCTAAAGATGTATATGAATATATATTGAGCTTACAACCTGAGCATGTAGAAGCTATCCATGCCTTAGGCCTGCTTGCTGCAGAACTGCAACAATGGGACACTGCGATTGCTTGGACACAAAAAGCTTTATCTATCCAACCCAAATCAGCGCGTTTTCATCTTCATTTAGCAAACATCTTTAAAAATATTAACCAACTCGAATTTGCACTCACTCATTATCAAGCTGCTTTGCGCTTGAATCCAGACTATGCTGAAGCTCATAATAATTTAGCGGGTTTATTTTATAAACAAAATCAATTAAATCTAGCTCGTCAACATTATGTGCAAGCCATCGACCTAAAACCAGACTATCTGGATGCACATTTTAATTTAGGTTTAGTATTTTTAGCTCAACAAGAAAAAAATGCTGCGGTAAAGCAATTTAAAAATGTATTAAGCTTACATCCAAATTCTATTCAAGGGCACTGGCAGCTCGCCAATATTTATTGGCACGTTCGGAATCTAGAAAAAGTTCACTATCATTATCAAAAAATTTTAGATCTCGATCCTAATTCAGTAGAACTATTAAATAATTTCGCTGCCTTAATGTTAAAAAAAGAACAGATAAACTTGGCCATAGATTATTTTAAACGTGCACTGGTTATCGATCCTAAGCACAAAACTGCAAGAAATAATCTTGCGGCCGTTCTACTACAGAATAATCAATTGAAAGAAGCCATATGGCATTATTCTTTATATCTAAATTTAGAGCCTTTGGACACCGAAGCTCTTTTTAACCGTGCCCACAGCTTAATGTTGACCGGTCAATTAAATGACGCCGTACAGGATCTAAAAAGAATTTTGACTATTGATGACAAGCATATAGATGCGCATTGTAATCTTGCTGCCATTCATCTAAAATTAAAAGACCGTCTTACGGCTTTAACTCATTATCAAATCATTTTAAATCTAAACGATAAACATGCTATTGCCAATTATATGGTCAGTGCGCTCACTCAACAATCGATACCTGACAGTGCACCTCTAGAATATGTTAAAAATTTATTTGACAACTATGCTTTTCAATTTGATACACATCTGCAGAATATTTTACTCTATAAAACACCTGAATTACTTCGCAAATTGTTAAATCCCTTTATAAAGGATAAAAACTATAATCTGCTTGATCTGGGCTGTGGCACTGGTCTTAGTGGTCAATGTTTTAGTGATATTACAAAAAAAATCACTGGTATGGATATTTCAAATAATATGCTTAATAAAGCAAAAGAAAAAGCCTGTTATGATATTTTAATAGAAAAAGATATTTTGAATGGCATTACTGAATTAGCAGAGGATTTTGACCTCATTTTGTGTATCGATGCATTAGTATATTTTGGTAATCTTAGTGAGTTTTTTGAAAAAATAATACTTTGCTTACATGCAAATGGCTTATTAGCTTTCTCCGTTGAACTAGCCGGTGAACCTATCTCTTCTTATATTTTGCAAACTAATGGGCGTTACCAACATACTGAAATTTATGTACGCGAATTAGCCGAAAAAAATCAATTAAAACTTTTAAACTATGCAAATGTGGTAGGGCGTCAACAAGACAGCCAAGCAATTCAAACAGGCTTATTTATTTTCCAAAAAATATAATATATTCTTCACACTTGAATAAGTGTCCGTTCAACTCGCAGTCCTTCATAGGCTCTTGTCAAAATATAATTGCTGTAAATTTAGTAAATCTGCAACCTTAAAAATTATGAATATCTACGCAAAAAAATTAACTTGGCTAATTTGTTCTTTTTTATTAATTTATCCCGCAATAAAAACTTACTCCTTTCCTTTAGATTTAAAAAAATGTGAAAATTCTAATTACCTATTACTACACCCCCATCAAGTACTACTTTGTGCTGCAAGGGTATTACCCACACTCTCTGCGCAGTTAAATTACCTAGGCGAAGAAAAAACAACTCAATATACCCAATATAAATATAATTTTACATCCATCACTTGGCCTAAAATTTTTCAGCACAGTGTTTTGGATGTTGTTAAACCCAATATTTGGAAACATGAAATAGATATTTTTGTTCCCAAAGAAAATCCTAATGTCAATACGGCTGCTCTTTATATTACGGGTGGATATAACAATCCTAAAATAATAAGCAACAATTCTCCTGATAAAATTATCAGCCAATTAATTCAGCATAATATCGTCATTGTACTTAAAGATAATCCAAATCAATACTTAACTATCAATGGCAAACAATTAAAAGAAGATGAGATTATTGCCTTTACATGGAATCGTTTCATTCACAATCCCAAATTATCTTATTTTCCTTTACATATTCCTATGGCAATTGCTGCACAGCAAGCCATGACCTTAGCGCAAAATATATTACAACAGCAGCATATACGCATAAATCATTTTGTGGTTATAGGCGCTTCAAAACGAGGCTGGGCCACATGGTTAACTGCACTACTTGATCACAGAGTCATTGCCATGATTCCAATTGTGGTTGATGTCTTAAATCTAAAAAAACAAATTCCACATATTTATAAAGTTTATGCACAACATTGGCCAATAGCATTAAACGATTATAATGTTCAACATATCCCTGAATATGCGAATCCTAATAATATTTTTTATTCGAATTATTTAAAATTATTGCAATTAGAAGATCCATTTACTTATTTTAGTATCGCGCCTTATCAAAAAAAGCTAGCAGAAATGTCCAAATATATTGTTAATGCCAGTGGAGATGATTTCTTTCCTCCAGACAGCTCCCAATATTACTACGCTGCATTATCAGAAAAGAAATTGTTATTTTATTTACCAAATTCTGGACATTATATAGGGTATTCACCTTCAATCTCACAATTAGCTTCCACACTGGCTGCTTTTTATAAAAGAATTATTTCTCATCAAGCTTTGCCGGTAATTACCTGGAATAGAACTGCAGATGAATTAAATATTCATTATTCAGAAAAACCTTCAAAAATTATATTGTGGTCCGCAGAAAATTTACTTACACGAGATTTTCGATATTCCTGCGCAGTTCATTATCGGCCTATTGACATAGTGGCAAGTCAGAAAGCTTCCAAAATAAACATTACAACTCCTAAACAAGGTTGGAGAGCTACGTACATTGAGTTAGATTTTCCTGATGGCTTAAGAGCAAGTACACCCATTTTTATATCTCCTAATACTTTCCCTAAAAAAAATCAAATTATGCCATCGCACGGAATGTGTCTGTTGATTAATCCTGAAAATGAAAATACTGCTAAATAAATGTTAGGTTCTATCTCTAAAGTGATGACTGTAATCATCGGCAAGGCAAAAACTGCAGATGGCTACAAGGGTACTTTAGAGCAGAACCTAAGAATATAAACCTGAAATATAATTAGATACCGCAATAATGTCTGTATCACTCATTTTTTTGCTAATTATTGGCATCATTTGATGTTTATCATTCTTGCGCTTGCCGTCACGAAATGCTCTTAATTGTGTAGCAATATATCGAGCATGTTGTCCACTTAAACGAGGAAATCCGGCCGGTGGATTTCCTAAACCCGCAGGGCCATGACAAGCTAAACAAGCTGGGATTTTTTTATTCGAATCTCCTCCACGATAAATTCTTTGCCCCAAAGGAAGTAAATTAGCCCGCGCGGTGTCGATAGTTCCTGATAAACTTGCATAGTAGTCTACAATTTTGCTTCTTTCCTTTTCCGACAATGCGCCCAATAATGAATTCATTATTGGATTATCACGTCCATGCTTCACATTTGGTTGAAAATCCTGCATTTGCTTCATCAAATAGTTAGCGTTCTGACCCGCTAATTTTGGCCAATTTTCATTGGCTGTGGAATTTCCATGCTTACCATGACAAAGCTCACATCCAGCGATGATATCATTGAATGTTTTTTTTACCATTTTGGCATCACTCGGCGAAACCACCAGTAAAAAAAAGAATATAAAGAAAAATGCATTTTTGTAATCAAACATATGAAAACTTTTTTGGGTACTTTGGGGAAAACAGTTGATATTGCTAAGTGCTATTATTTAGTTTATAGTTTTGCCAGGCTTTGATAAACCATAAAAATAATATAAAGGCCAGGGAATTTTTCTTTTTTTAATTTAAGCGGAAGATAACTTTGAGTTCCCATGTCTTTCCACTTACTGTCTTCTTAAAAAGCGTAGCTCAATTGGATCAACTGCCCGTAGATCAAGGCGCAGAAATTGCATTTATTGGGCGTTCCAATTCTGGAAAATCTACAGCAATTAACTCAATTACTGGAAAAAAGGGCTTAGCCAAAACGAGTAAAACTCCAGGGCGTACTCAATTATTAAATTTTTTTCAGATCGATGAACACCTACGTTTAGTCGATCTTCCCGGCTATGGCTTTGCCAACGTCCCCAATGATAAAAAAGCGGATTGGGAGAAAACAATTGCCACTTATCTAAAAATTAGAAAATCTTTAAAAGGGCTGGTTATCACTATGGATATCCGCCACCCACTTAAGGACCGAGATCAAGCCATGCTAACTTGGGCTTCTCATTATCAAATACCGGTATATATCCTTCTAACTAAAGCAGATAAACTAACAAGAAATCAAGCTATAAATGCTTTAAAATCGACGACCCAGCAATTGGCAATGCTTAATAAACCCTTTGAAATACAAACCTTTTCAGCAACTAAATCTATTGGTCTTGAAACCGCCCGGCGTAGGATTTTAAATTGGTTATACTCAGAATAAACCAGAATTTTTTTTCTAATGGTCTCCCAGAAACTTCTCTTTTTCTTACATCAATTTTTTGACCTATACGACACAATGTGATAAATAAAATGATTACTAAAAAAAACTTCGGATTTCATGTCATCACAACCCTCTGAAATAAGTTTTCGCGCCATTCTATTGGCCATTCTACTCGCGGTCATTCTGGCTGCAGCTAACGCCTATTTAGGCTTGAAGGTCGGCTTAACCATTTCCGCATCTATACCAGCAGCTATTCTTTCTATGGGCATCCTACGTTTTTTTAAAAACTCTTCCATACTTGAGAGTAATATTGTTCAAACAGGAGCCTCTGCAGGCGAAGCATTGGTCGCAGGTACAGCATTTATTCTCCCCGCCTTAATTATTCTCCACTACTGGCAACATTTTGATTATTGGCAAACGGTAATAATTTCCCTGACCGGTGGAATTTTAGGAATCTTGTTTTCTATCCCTTTACGACGAGTTTTATTAGCCGATCCTACATTGCGCTTTCCTGAGGGTACCGCCATAGGTCAAGTTTTAAAAATCAGTCAAGAAGAGGGAAAAGGAAACCTTAAAGAGATAATCCAAGGCGGACTTTTAGGTGCTTTTGTGGCACTTTTTCAATCAGGCTTCCAAATTATCGCAGATAATTTTCCATTATGGTTTAAAGCAGATAATAAATTTATTTTTGGGTTTACGTTTGGTTTTGAACCTGCATTATTGGCAGCTGGATACATAGTCGGTATTGGCGTAGCGCTAAGTACATTACTCGGCGTGGCAATCGGATGGATAATTGGAATTCCCATTTTTAGCTATTTACATCCTCTCTCAATGGCGACTACTCAATCTGCTAGCAACTTAGCCAATAGCATTTGGCAATCCAGTATACGTCCAATTGGCGTAGGAACTATGTTAGTGGGTGGTTTATGGACAATGATATTACTCATCAAACCTATTATTAAAGGTGTACACTCATCTTTTATCTCGTTAAGAACCATTAAAGAAAGCGGTTATACATCCTTACCTAAGCATGAACGGGATATACCCATTAATTATACTTTAGCTTTATTAGGTATTTTAATATTGCCTTTAGGGTATATTTTATTCAGCTTTATAAATCATCCTGCCTTGGGATTAACGAGTACTATCCAAATAGTAACTTTAATTATCGGGATTGTTTTTATTTTAATCACTGGGTTCTTTTTTTCTTCGCTATGTGGCTATTTCGCTGGACTTATAGGAAGTAGCCAAAGTCCAATTTCAGGTGTCTCTCTTTCGGTACTGTTGTTCGCATCTCTTACATTACTTGCTATTTTTAGTTGGGCCCCTGGCTTTACTCACGATACGAAGCATTTACTTGAAGGGGAAGGCTTAGCAATTATTATAGGAACGCTGGTCAGCAGTAGCTGCTCCATTACTAATGATACTATTCAGGACCTAAAAGCAGGACAAATTGTCGGCGCAACTCCCTGGAAACAACAGGTTATATTAATTTTAGGTGTCGTTGTCTCTGCTTTAATTTTAGCGCCCACATTAGAATTACTATTTAATGCTTATGGAATTGGTGGCATTTCTCCTCCCGGACGACATATGGATCCCACTCAAATGTTATCAGCTCCTCAAGCTACACTTATGGCGAGCTTAGTTGCTGGCGCGTTTAAACATAACTTACCCTGGAATTTAATTAGCATTGGTTTTGTTGTTGCTATTTTTTGCATTGTCATTGACCGAATATTGCAAAAACGCGGTATGAGCTTGCCGGTATTGGCAGTCGGTATCGGTATTTACCTTCCCCTAGATACCTCATCTGGATTAATTTTGGGTGGTCTCGCTTCCTATTTCGTAGAAAGAACATTGACTAAACGACACCCTATGCAAACACAAAAATCAGCCGACAATATCGCAAGGCAGCGCGGCCTCACTTTAGCCTGTGGTTTGGTAGCTGGGGCATGTTTAATGGGTGTGGTATTAGCGATTCCTTTTACTTTAGCAGAATCTACCGATGTATTACGTCTTATGCCTAAACATTTTACCTTGCTAGCTAGCCTATTTGGAGTGCTATCAACATTGAGTATTTTAGGGTGGATCTATCGTTCAGTCTGTAAAAATTAAATCTATTAAATTACATATTGACAAAATAAAAAAAACGAACTAGGCTCCCGCTGAATTTCAGGGGGTAAATATATGCCTCCCCTAGTTTAACTTATTCAAAGTTTTTGGATTTTTGAGCGGCAACGCAGAAAAAAATTCAAGTATGAAGAATGAAGAATAAAGACTAGTGGGGGCAAATATCTACCTCCCCAAAACTAAATGGGGGTAGGTCCATGTCAACATTCTACAATAGATTTTCTTTTAGGAATTCATTTAAAATCCTTCCGAATGGCTGGGATTTAATTGCCTTTATTATAGTGCTCGGTATGCTTGCAGCCTTTGTTTGGGCAGGCAAACAAATGACTGCACCCTATCAAGTCGGACAAAACTTAGCTTTATCCTTAGATCCTCATCAGTTACCTAAATATGCTTTGTTTACCGTATTACGTTTATTTACGGCCATGGCGTTTTCTCTATTATTCACCTTTACTGTGGGAACTTTAGCCGCAAAAAATAAACGTGCTGCGAGTATTATTATCCCTTGCATTGACATCTTACAGTCTGTACCTGTGATTGGTTTGTTATCTATTACCATCGTAGGATTTATCGCTTTATTTCATGGAAGTCGGTTAGGTCCTGAAGCCGCAGCAATTTTTGCAGTTTTTACTGCACAAGTATGGAATATCACACTCAGTTTTTATCAAAGCCTACGCTCGGTACCTACTGAATTGAAAGAAGCTGCTGATATGTTTCACTTATCTGCCTGGCAACGTTTTTGGCGGCTTGACGTTCCTTTTAGTATGCCTGGACTACTATGGAATATGATGATGTCTATGTCAGGCAGCTGGATTTTCTTAATTGCATCGGAAAGCATTTCTGTCAATAATCAAACGATAGTACTACCTGGTGTCGGCTCTTACCTAGGACTTGCTATTAGTCAGGCCAGCATTTCGGGCGTGATTTACACTATTCTTACTATGCTCATTGTCATTTTGCTTTATGATCAACTCCTTTTCCGACCTTTATTAAATTGGTCAAAAAAATTTACCTTTGAGCAAGTTAGTCAAGAATATGTTTCTCGTTCCTGGGTTACCGTACTATTACAACAAACCTATATTTTGAAATATTTAGGCCGTTTTTTTGGGAAATTAGGCGATTCCATCGTCAATATTTCTTTTACTAAAAATATAAACAAGAAAGTTATAATCAAAAAATCTAACTCTAATAAATCCATCGAAATTATTTGGTATAGCTGCATTACTCTAATGGTGGCTACATCACTTTGGCTATTACTGCATTTTATTTTAACGCATATTTCTTCACATGAGTTAATTCACGTACTATTTTTAGGTTGTATAACGGCATTAAGAATCATTACCATTATTTTAATAGCTAGTATTATCTGGATTCCCATCGGGGTTTTTATAGGATTAAATCGCCGTATTGCAGAGTGGGCACAACCCATCGCCCAATTTTTGGCAGCATTTCCCGCTAATGTATTATTTCCAGTAGCAGTTATTTTAATTTTAAGATATCACTTAAATATCGAGATATGGTCTACACCATTATTATTATTAGGCACGCAATGGTACATTTTATTTAATATAATCGCCGGTACTGCCGCCTTACCAGAAGATCTTAAAGAAGCAACCAGCAACTTTGGTGTCAAAGGATGGCAATGGTGGCGTCGTTTAGTTTTACCCGGAATTTTTCCTCATTGGATCACAGGGACAATTACCGCAATTGGTGGTGGTTGGAATATGACTATCTTAACGGAAGTAATCAGTTGGGGCTCTACTACACTTACTGCAACTGGACTGGGCGCTTATATTGCGAAATCGACTGATGCCGGAGATTTTCCACGCGTGGCGCTTGGAATGGCCATGATGAGTGTATTTGTATTAGTTATGAACCATTTAGTTTGGCGACCACTTTACAATTTAGCTCAATCACGCTACCGATTAGACTGAGGGGATATCATGAATAAAAAATCCATTTTTACTGTAAAAGATATCAGTAAATCCTTTAAAAAAGCTGAACAACAAGAATTATTAGTCCTTGATAGGGTTAATTTTCAACTTTATGAAGATGAGATTGTTGCACTATTAGGCAAGTCCGGTTCGGGGAAATCTACGTTATTACGCATTATTTCCGGTCTTTCTGATCCTAGCAGCGGCACAGTTACTTACCGTGACCAGGTAGTCAATGGACCAGTACAAGGGATGGCAATGGTTTTTCAAAACTTTGCGCTCTTACCTTGGTTAACCGTCTTAGAAAATGTTGAATTAGGTCTAGAAGCATTACGTGTTCCACGAGATGAGCGTAGAACACGATCTTTAAAAGCTATCGATATTATCGGCCTTGATGGATTCGAATCTGCTTACCCAAAAGAATTATCCGGTGGTATGCGTCAACGTGTAGGTTTTGCACGCGCATTGGTTATTAATCCCGATGTGTTATTAATGGATGAACCTTTTTCGGCCTTAGATGTGCTGACTGCTGATAATCTTAAGAGCGATCTGCTCGATTTATGGGAAGCTAAACAAACGGGGACTCGCGGAATCTTATTTGTAACGCACAACATTGAAGAAGCTGTTTTACTCGCTAACCGTGTCATTGTATTTGATAGCGATCCGGGCACTATCCGAGCAGAATTAACCATTGATTTACCTTATCCACGAACTGAGCAAAATCCTGAATTTCGAAACTATGTCGATCAAATATATTCCCTAATTACTCGCCAAATGGATGAGCGTAAGAAATTATTGCTTAAAGAACAGCTTCCTCGCATCACCGATATAGGTTATCGCCTTCCGGATGCTGATATTTCCGAATTGACAGGTTTACTTGAAACTTTAGATCAATCTGAATATCAAGGTCATGTGAGTTTACCTGAGCTTACTGAATCACTGCATTTAGATGTCGATGATTTATTCCCATTAACTGAAGTATTGGACATTCTCGGTTTTGCTCACGTCAACAATGGCGAATTAATTTTAACTGAAGCTGGAAAATTATTTGCTAATGCTGATATTTTAGAGCGAAAAAAAATCTTTGCTGCTCATTTATTACGTTATGTACCTTTAGCAAAGCATATACGACAGGTTCTTGAAGAAAGACGTACAACCGGTCAGAGGGCCACTAGAGAACGTTTTTTAAATGAATTAGAGGATTACTTGAGCGAAAAAGAAGCTGAACGCGTTCTGCGCACCGTGATTGATTGGGGTCGTTACGCAGAATTATTTGCCTATGCTAACAATACCGGCATGCTTAGCTTAGAAAATCCAAATTAAAAAACACTGAAGCCATTAAACAATATTTCATTCTAATTTTCCCTATGGTTAAAATTTATGCAGACTAAAAAATTTTCTGAATCCGCTCGAAAAGTAATTGAGACCGAAGGGATAGCCATTTTGAGTTTATTAAAGCAAATTAACTCCAGTTTTGAACGGGCATGTGAATTACTTTTAAATTGCCAAGGTCACATTGTTGTCATTGGAATTGGAAAATCAGGCCATATCGGGAATAAAATCGCTGCTACTTTAGCCAGCACAGGGAGTCCCGCTTTTTTTATTCATGCCGCAGAAGCAAATCATGGTGATCTAGGCATGATAAACTCTAAAGATGTGGTTCTTGCCATTTCTCATTCTGGGGAAACGGATGAGCTCATCAGTATTCTTCCTACACTTAAACTACTGAATATCCCTTTTATACTGATGACTGGAAACCCCCTCTCTACCCTAGCGCAACAAGCGACCGTCACCATCCCTATAGCTATAGAGCAAGAAGCTTGTCCGTTGGGCTTAGCACCTACATGCAGTAGTACCGCATCATTAGTCATGGGCGATGCTATCGCCATATCTCTGCTCAATATGCGTGGCTTTAGCAGTGATGACTTTGCCAAGGTTCACCCAAAAGGGCAATTGGGTCGACGTTTATTATTAAAAGTAGCGGATATTATGCATACTGGATCAGCGGTTCCAAACGTAAAATCCGGGACCGCTTTAGTTCAAGCCCTATATGAAGTTTCACAAAAAAGACTGGGAATGACTTTAATTACTGACAATAACCAACATCTACTCGGTATTTTTACTGATGGAGATCTCAGACGAGCAATAGATCAGGGGTTGAATCTTCAAACCACTTTGGTCGATCAAGTCATGACGTCTAATAGTAAAACAATTAATAAAGATATACTGGCTGCTGAAGCTTTACGAATAATGGAAGATAACAAGATTACTACTTTAATTATCGTGGACAAAGAAAAAAAACCTCTCGGAGTAGTGCATATTCATGATATCCTGAGCCAGAGAATCACTTAATATAATCTTCGCACTTGACATTGTCTGTGTATCGCGGGGATCGCAACCCTCATGGTTACTGTATATACCAGATTGTTGCTCGAACAGCGCTTGTCAAAAACCTAATGCTGTGACTATACATTTACTTAGATCTGCTTGTTTAAACTATATTCAATAGTATGTTTTCTAAAACACTATTCACTAATCTTATTCTTATTTCGCTTATTTTATTAGGTACGTGGTATACATGGTTACAGCTGACTAGGTCTGAAAACTCTACTGTTATAGGAAATCAACCTGACGCCTACGCGACTAAGGTCATAATTTATCACATTGATAAATCAGGTAAGCTTTATGATCAATTAGACACTCCTTTGTCCGTCCATTATCCCTCAGACGATAGTATTGCTCTCACCACACCTATTTTTACTTTATTTTTGAAAAAAAAAGAATCATGGCAACTTTCATCTCGTTATGGCAAACTGAAAGAGGATAAAGATCTTCTACAGCTTTGGGATAATGTCAAACTTGAACAAAAACAAGGATCAGCCAATAAAACTGTCTCGACCCTAACCACGTCCACTTTAGATATTCATCTTAAAGAAAAAACAGCTGAAACGTCCGCACCTGTCGTAATAACTCAGATTAATCAAGAAATACATGCTGTAGGACTACATGCTAATTTTAATACCAAAACGATACGGCTTTTATCTCAAGTGAAGGGCCAACTCAAACCTGCAAAAAATTGATGAGGTTTAAGATGTGGATTCAAGATTGCTTGAAAAAAAAACCACTCAAAACAAATAAAGCCTATTTATATTATCTACTCCTGATAATAGCAAGTTCCCCTATCGCCTTATATGCTCATCCAAAAGATATGGAACAAACCATCTATTTTGAGTCTGATACTTTGTCATATAATAATGAGACAAAATTAGGAATCTATCAGGGGCATATTAAGTTAACTCAAGGATCGGGAGTGCTCACTGCAGACTATGCCACCAGTTACGCCGACCAAGATGGTCAAGTCACCAAAATAATCGCTACCGGTAATCCAGCACGTTATCGCGCACTTATATTTGCTAATCGACCTAAGTTAATTGCTACTGGAAATACGATCTATTATTATCCACAAAAAGACTGGCTAGAAGCTGTGGGTAATGCCGAGATTGTACAAGGACAAAATCATGTTAAAGGCCCGCAAATTAACTATGATTTTAAAAAGAAAACCGTAGGTTCCCCTATCTCAAAAGAAGGGCATACTCAAATACTAATAGCTCCATTGCAACCTGTAAGCTCATGAGTAAATTACATGCTATAAATTTGGCCAAGCGTTACCATTCCCGCGTTGTGGTCAAAAATGTTTCTCTAGAACTAGTAACCGGGGAAGTAGTAGGTTTGTTAGGCCCTAATGGCGCTGGAAAAACCACCAGCTTTTACTTAATCGTGGGTCTAGTTGAAAGTGCACAAGGTAAAATTTTATTAGATAATCATAATATTACGCATTTGCCCATGCACGCCCGTGCTAAGGCCGGCATCGGTTATTTACCTCAAGAACCTTCTATATTTCGTAAATTATCTGTTGCCGATAATATCCTTGCTATACTCCAATTACGTAAAGATCTTTCCAAAGAACAACGTAAACAACATCTCGAAAATCTACTTCATGAATTCCACATTACACATATCCGCGATACGTTAGGGATTAGTTTATCGGGGGGTGAACGTCGTCGTGTAGAAATTGCTCGCGCTTTGGCCATGGAACCAAAGTTCATGCTATTAGATGAGCCTTTTGCAGGAATTGATCCTATTTCTGTCGTTGATATTAAGCGCATGATTATTCATCTTAGCCGACGTGGTATCGGTGTTTTAATTACCGATCATAATGTTCGAGAAACCCTTACAATTTGTAAACGCGCTTATATAGTGAGTGAAGGGGAAACTATCTATGTGGGTACTCCAAAAGAAGTATTGAACAATCAACGTGTCAGGGAAGTCTATCTAGGCCATGAATTTGATCTATAGTCAAAGGGCTGGGTAAGGTATAATCAAATATACATTTCTGAAAAATATCAATGTATACTCACAGCAATTGGATTTTTGGCAAGGCGCCGCGAGAATGAGCAACCGGAGTGGATTCAAGATACATGAGGATTGCGAGTTAAGCGGCAACACAGACAAAATTCTAAGTGCGAAGGGTATTAGATTATAAAGATAGAGGGTCTAATGCAAGTTACCATTACAGATGATGGCATTAAAGTTACTGACGCTTTAAAACAATATATACTCGATAAATTTAAACGACTGGAACGTATAACCCATAAAACTACAGCCATACATATCACATTAAGCCTTGAAAACTTAGCTCAAGTCGTTAAAGCCCTAGTCCATACGCATGGTACTGAATTTTACGCAAGTGCCCAAAACGAAAGTTTATACCCTGCTATCGATGATTTAGTTGATAGGATAGAACAGCAAATCAATAAACATAAACAAAAAATCAAAGAAAAACGACATGATCGATCAGAAAAATATGGTCCAGAAGAATCCGAAGAGCTGTAAATAAACTTACCGAGGCCTATGTGCAACTCAAATCTCTAACAGCAATTTCTCCTATTGATGGTCGTTACTCGGAAAAAACTGCTGGTTTGCGTCCTTTATGTAGTGAGTATGGTTTATTTTATTTTAGAGTAATCATTGAAATACGCTGGTTACAAACCCTTGCTGAACATTCTAACATCAAGGAGATTCCCGGATTTTCTACAGCAACTCAGCAACAATTGAATTGTATTATTGAAAATTTTAATTTGGAAGATGCCGAAAGGATTAAAACTTTAGAAAAAACAACTCGACACGACATTAAAGCAGTTGAATATTTTTTGAAAGAGAAACTAGCTAAAAATCCACAGTTAGTATCGATTCGTGAGTTTATACACTTCGGTTGCACTTCTGATGATATTAATAATTTAGCTTATGCTTTAATGCTTAAAGAAGTACGCGCTCAACATTTATTACCCGCAATTCAACAATTAATAATTTATTTAAAAAAATATTCACATCAATATGCTACGCATGCGATGCTGGGTCGTACTCACGGCCAAGCTGCTGTTCCCACCACTATGGGTAAAGAGTTTGCTAATTTTACTCAACGCTTAATAGAACAGGAAAAACTATTTGCTGAAGTAAAAATAGTCGGTAAATTTAATGGTGCTATTGGTAATTACAATGCGCATCGTATTGCTTATCCCGATATTAATTGGCCTGAACTTAGCAAAAAATTTGTAACCAGTTTAGATTTAGACTGGAATGCTTATACTACACAGATTGAGCCGCATGACTATATTGCAGAATATTGTGACAGTTTAAAACGAATTAATACTATATTAATTAATTTGTCTGCCGATTGTTGGGGTTATATTTCTCTGGGTTATTTTAAACAAAAAGCTAAGATAGATGAAGTAGGCTCATCTACTATGCCTCATAAAATTAATCCTATCGACTTTGAAAATGCCGAGGGAAATTTTAGCCTAGCCAATAGCCTATACCAACTTTTTTCCAATACCTTACCTATCTCTCGTTGGCAACGTGATTTAAGAGATTCAACACTACTGCGTAATCTTGGAACAGCATTTGCATACAATTTAGTTGCCTATAAAAGTTTATATTGTGGTTTAGAAAAAATTTCTATCGATGACACGCGATTACTAGAAGATCTCAATCACCATTGGGAAATATTGGCTGAAGCTATACAAACAATTTTAAGACGATATGGGGCTGAAATGCCTTACGAACAATTAAAGGCCTTAACACAAGGTAAAAAACTTAATCAAAAAACTCTTCATGAATTTATTAACAACCTAAAAATACCCGACGATATTAAACAAAGCTTACTCGAATTATCGCCTACTAGTTATTTAGGCTATGCAATCGAATTGGCACAAGCTATCTAAAATTTTAAACACCCAAATTGTTCTACGCGTCCTAGGCAAAAATTAAAATCCAGGATAATTTATGCAGATGGATTTAACTAATAAACTATTTAACTTTTTTTTTAAATGGCTTAATAAAGAAGTAGAAGCTCCTCAACCAATTCCATTAAGTGATTTTAATAAACTTCGTCAGGAACTACGCCCTTGTGATGTTTTGTTGATAGAAGGTCGTAATCGTATTAGTCAAATGATTAAAGTAATTACGCGCAGCTCCTGGTCACATGCCGCGCTATATCTTGGTCGTTTGTATGACATTGAAGATAAAGAGATGCAAAAAAAAATTACTGAATTTTACTCTGGCGATCCCAGTGAACAATTAGTATTTGAAAGCTTGCTAGGAAAAGGCGCTTTAATCTCTCCATTAAAAAAATATGAAAAAGAACATATTCGTATATGTCGCCCAAGAAATATTTCTTATCAAGAAGGACAAAAAATTATTGGTTATGCTATAAAAAAATTAGGCATAGAATATGATTTTAGATTAATTTTCGACTTAGGCCGTTTTTTAATGCCTTGGCCATTTTTACCGCGTAGATGGCACTCGACACTCTTTAATTACAAACCAGGGATGAGGACCAAAGAAAGTTGTTCTTCATTATTAGCTGAAGCTTTTCAATCGGTCAATTTTCCGATATTGCCATTATTAAAAAGTGATGGGAAAGGTCTTAAGCTATATAAAACTAACCCTAGGCTTTACTCACCGCGCGACTTTGACTATTCCCCTTATTTTGATATCATCAAATACCCCATGGATACTCTTCGCATTTGAATAAGTGCACGCTCAGCCCCCGAGCCTCATCTATCTTAAAAATTTTTTACTTTTTAGTTTTAGCTTTTGTTTTTTTTGCCGTTAATTTTATTTTCCCATCGGTATAGTCTACAAAAATTTTATCCCCTGGTAAGAATTTTTCTTCTAGCATATCTTTGGCAATCGGATTCTCCAATTCTTGTTGAATGGTACGTTTTAAAGGTCGCGCCCCATAAACAGGATCATAGCCCATTTTGGCAATGTGATTAACCGCAGCTGCACTGACTTCTAATTGTAAATCACGTTCATTCAGACGTTCGCGCAGTCTCTCTAATTGGATTGAAGTTATAGAGTGAATCTGTTTTTCAGTTAAAGCATGAAAAACAACTACCTCATCAACACGATTAATAAATTCAGGTCGAAAATGTTGTGCAATAATATCCATTAGCGTACTTTTTAATGCTGAGTAATCTTTTTTAGAGGTCAACTCTTGAATAATTTGTGAACCTAAATTTGACGTCATCACTATAACGGTATTACGAAAATCTACTGTGCGTCCCTGGCCATCAGTTAAACGACCATCCTCTAATACTTGCAATAAAATATTAAATACATCCGCATGCGCTTTTTCAATTTCATCCAGAAGGACTACGGAATAAGGTTTTCGACGAACTGCTTCGGTAAGATAGCCCCCTTCTTCATAACCTACATATCCTGGAGGAGCACCAATGAGACGCGCAACAGAATGTTTTTCCATAAATTCAGACATATCTAAACGCACCATCGCATCGTCAGAATCAAATAAAAATCCTGCTAGAGCTTTGCAAACTTCTGTTTTACCGACACCAGTAGGGCCTGAAAAAATAAACGATCCTATTGGACGCTTAGGATCCGATAAACCCGCACGGGAACGTCGAATAGCATTCGCTACAACTGCAATCGCTTCATCTTGACCCACTACACGTTGATGTAGCGCATCTTCCATATGTAATAATTTTTGTCGCTCGCCTTCTAACATTTTAGAGACGGGGATTCCCGTCCATTGCGAAACAATTTCCGCAATTTCTTTCTCGCTAACTTTATTACGAACTAATTGCGGTTCCTTGTTTTCCATTTTCTGAGCCGCCAGTAATTTTTTTTCTAATGCGGGAATTTGGCCATATTGTAATTCTGACATTCGATTTAAATCGCCCGAGCGGCGCGCTTTTTCTAATTCAAATTGTGACTTTTCAAGTTCACTTTTGATTTTTTGCTCGCCTTGCAAGGTCGCTTTTTCAGCTTTCCAAACCTCGTTGAGATCGGCATATTTTTTTGAAAGCTCGGTAATCTCATTTTCTAAATTTTCCAGTCTAATCTTAGAAGATTCATCGGTTTCTTTTTTTAAAGCTTCTCGTTCAATTTTTAACTGAATTAATCGTCTATCTAAACGATCAAGCTTTTCTGGCTTAGAATCGATTTCGATTCTAATTCGACTAGCGGCCTCATCGATAAGATCGATTGCTTTATCCGGCAAATTTCTATCAGAAATATAACGATGGGATAAAGTGGCTGCAGCAAGAATGGCTGAATCCATAATTTCTACGCCATGGTGAATCTCATAACGTTGCTTTAAACCACGTAAAATAGCTATAGTATCTTCAACACTCGGTTCATCCACTAGAATTTTTTGAAAACGTCGTTCTAATGCAGCATCTTTTTCGATATAATTTCTATATTCATTTAAAGTAGTTGCTCCGATACAATGTAATTGACCTCGTGCTAAAGCAGGTTTTAACATATTCCCTGCATCCATAGCGCCTTCTGCTTTCCCTGCACCGACCATGGTATGCAACTCATCAATAAATAAAATTATTTGTCCTTCTTGCTTTGCAAGCTCATTCAAAACTGCTTTTAAGCGTTCTTCAAATTCTCCTCGATATTTTGCTCCAGCAATTAACGAGCCCATATCTAAAGCAAGTAAACGTTTATTTCTTAGGCCTTCTGGAACTTCGTGATTAACAATACGTAGCGCAAGTCCTTCCACTACAGCGGTTTTACCCACGCCCGGCTCGCCAATAAGAACAGGATTATTTTTAGTTCGTCTTTGTAACACTTGAATAGTTCGACGTATCACATCGTCACGGCCGATAACTGGATCGAGTTTTCCTTGCGATGCCTGAGCTGTTAGATCAATTGTATATTTTTCCAAGGCTCCACGACGACCTTCTGCTTCAGGATCATTCACTGCTTCTCCACCTCGAATATCCTTTATTGATTGCTCTAGCAACGCTTTGCTAGCACCTGCTTTTCTTAATAGTTCGCCCAATATGCTTTTATCATCTATCGCTGCAAGCACAAATAATTCGCTTGATAAATATTCATCATTTCGTTGTTGTGCAAGCTTATCGGTTACATTCAGTAAACGAATAAGATCATTAGAAGGATGAATTTCCCCAGGGATTGAAGCTTGCACTTTGGGTAAACGCGCAATGGCCTCATCCAAGTTTTTAGTTAATTGATTTAAATTAACATTAGCTTTACTCAATAAAGGTTTGACCGTGCCATTCTCTTGCTGCAACAAAGCAGACATCAAATGGATGGGTTCAATAAAAGAATTATCTTGTCCTACAGCTAATGATTGAGATTCTGCTAAGGCATTTTGAAACTGACTAGTTAATTTATTAAGACTCATAATATCCTCTAGTTATCACTCATCTAGATTGATGTCTCCTAAATAGTTTAGTCTAATTAAAAAAAATCAAGTCGATTTTGGTAAAAATACTTACCCAACTATTTTAGACGAATAAATATAAGCCTAATTCTGCAGAATTTGTGCCTGTCTCGAATGTGGAACCACGCTAAAATTCTTATTTTCAGCGTATATATGTCCCAGCTAGTCAAAAAGAGGTAAACTATGCGCATTTATATTCTTATTTCAAAAATTTAAATAGGGTTCTATATGGCAGAAGAATTATTAAACGATCCGGCATGGCAACGCAAAACCTTAGAAAAATTACTTTTTGATAATTTAAAAGAACAACGTCGTAAAAGACGCTGGAATATTTTCTTTAAATTCCTATTTTTTTTACTTTTCTTAGGTCTGTTGTTTTCTTTATGGCCAACTACAACCAATCTTCCTAGTGCTTCAAAAGCAAAAGCTCACATCGGTCTAGTCGATATTAGAGGAATCATTGATGACAGTTCAACAGCAAGTGCTGATAATGTCATTGAAGGACTACAAAACGCTTTTGAAGATAGAAATACGCGTACGGTTATTCTGCGTATCAATAGTCCTGGCGGCAGTCCAGTTCAAGCTGCACAGATCTATAATGAGATCCGTTATTTACGCCATCAATATCCTAGAACTAAATTATATACGGTATGTGACGATCTTTGCGCATCCGCCGCTTATTATATTGCTTCAGCGAGTGATGATATCTATGCTAATCCCGCCAGCTTAGTCGGCTCAATTGGTGTTTTAATGGACGGATTTGGCTTTGTTGATACCATGAAGAAAGTCGGTGTTGAACGCCGCCTTTTGACAGCTGGAGATCATAAAGGCTTTTTAGATCCTTTTTCACCTGAAAAAACAGATGAGAAACTTATTGCTCAACGTATGCTTGCAAATGTTCATCAGCAGTTCATTAACGCTGTTAAACAAGGTCGTGGAAATCGCATAAAAGAAAATCCAGAGTTATTTTCTGGTTTAGCCTGGACAGGCGAAGAAGCTTTATCTTTAGGCCTTATAGATGGCTTTGGAGATTTAAATAGCTTATCTCAGGATTTAATTAAGAATAAAAATATCGTTGATTATACCGTCAAACCTGGTCTATTACAGCAACTGTCTGATCGTATGGGAGCTGCATTTGCACAGCAAATAAGTACTAACTTAGGCATCTTACCTCATGGATTTCGGTAGGGTATATTAAAAATTGCATGATGATGACCAGAAAGAGTTGTTTTTCTGTGTTTCGTAGTCACATCTTTAAGTATGCTCCGTTACGGTACTCAAAAAACAACTCTTTCTCGTTCCCCTAGCAAAAAATAAAAAACATTTATAAACTTCTGTATATGTTTTATTTTTCATTATGAATAACAAGAAATAAAATAGGAGTTAATATATGAAAAATACTGAACATGGATTTAGTTTATTTGAATTGCTTATTGTCTTGGTAATAATCGGTATTTTAGCCAAAATCTCTTATCCAATTTACACTCATGCCCTGGTAAAAACACACCGTACCGAAGCGAAAATTGCTTTAATAACTCTCGCCCAGCATATGGAGATTTATTATCTTGCAAATAATAATAGCTACGGGGATGCGAAGTTTAGCAAGTTACATCTAAAGAACATTACTGAAAGAGATTTTTATCAATTAACTCTAAAAAGCACTGCCAGCACTTATCTACTAACAGCCAAAGCTAAATTCTATGATCCTGAATGTTATCTTTTTATGCTTAATCAATTAGGAGAAAAAACTAATGCCGGTAGCGGTTCAAATTTATGCTGGTAATTAAATTTAAATTTTATAGCTTATAAGTCGTTAAATTGTTGAAAAATGTTTTCTACTGCTATACTTCTTCTGATTTTTAAGGAGATTCAACATGCAAAGGAAATTATTAGCCGAATTTTTAGGCACTTTCTGGCTAGTATTAGGTGGCTGTGGTAGTGCTGTATTAGCTGCCAAATTTCCAGTAATAGGCGTAGGTTTTCTGGGTGTAGCTTTTGCTTTTGGTTTAAGTTTGCTAACCATGTGTTGTGTATTTGCTCCTATCTCTGGATGTCATTTAAATCCTGCTGTTTCTATAGGTCTTTGGGCTGCGGGTAGATTTAGTATTAAAGAAGTACCTAGTTATATTATTGCTCAAGTAATAGGCGGTATACTCGCCGCCACTGTTTTATATTTCATTGCAAGTGGGCAACAAGGATTTGAGTTACAAAATGGTTTTGCCAGCAATGGTTATGGACTTCATTCCCCGGGTCATTACTCATTATTGGCTTGTTTTATATGTGAAGTAACTATGACCTTCTTATTTTTAATCGTTATCGCCGGTGTAACTAATCCGCAATTACCTAGTCATTTTGCACCCTTAGCTATTGGGTTAGCCTTAACCTTAATCCATTTAATTAGTATTCCAGTTACAAATACTTCAGTTAATCCCGCTAGAAGCACAGGCCCAGCATTATTTGTAGGTGGATGGGCTATCCAGCAGCTTTGGTTATTTTGGCTCGCTCCAATGATCGGCGGAATAATTGGGGGAAGTATATTCCGATATATATGGGGAAATAAAAAATAAACTCTTTGTAATTGGATTTTTGTCTGTGTTGCCGCTCAACTCGCAATTCGCGTATATAACAATACAATGGTTGCTTCGTCCTCGCGGCACCTTAGCAAAAATCCAATTGCTGTGAGTATAGTTCGATTGGTTATTGAAAAAAATTAGCTGATTGTTTCAGGCTCCGGTTGCTAATGGAATTCTTAATTCACGAGGTAGGGCGAAAGCAACATTTTCCTCTATACCCATTAATTCGGTAACCAAGCACTCTTGCCAATTAGGAAATGTTTTTAAATATTTTACAACATCTTGTACTAAAAATTCCGGTGCAGACGCACCTGCAGTAATACCCATAGATTCTTTACCAATTAACCAGCTCGTTTGGATATCTTTAGCCGTATCTATTAAATAGGCAGGCTTTCCTAAACGTTCAGCTAATTCTTTCAACCTATTCGAATTGGAGCTATTAACCGATCCTAAAACTAACACCATATCACACTGTTTTGCTAATTCTTTAACCGCTAGTTGACGATTCTGTGTTGCGTAACAAATATCTTCTTTCTTGGGTGTGGCAATTTCAGGAAAACGTTGCTTCAGTGCCTGAATAATAGTTTTAGTATCATCCAGTGATAAAGTCGTTTGTGTTACATAGCTCAATAAACGAGGATTTTTAATCTTTAATAAGGCAACATCCCGAATATTTTCTACTAAATAGATTCCACCGGCGGGATTATCATAATGCCCTAGGCTTCCTTCAACTTCGGGGTGATCGGCATGGCCAATCAAAATACATTCCTGACCTAAACGATTATAACGTGCCACCTCCATATGCACCTTAGTCACTAAAGGACATGTGGCATCAAAAATTTTTAAATTACGTTGCTTGGCGGACTCACGAACCGCTTGAGAAACCCCATGAGCACTAAAAATAGCTGTGGCATTTGCTGGTATTTCGCTGACATGCTCAACAAAAATCACTCCTTTTTGTTCTAAATCGGCAACTACAATTCGATTATGGACGACTTCATGACGCACATAGATAGGCACACCAAACAGTTTTAATGCTGTTTTAACAATTTCTATAGCGCGATCAACACCAGCGCAGAAACCTCGAGGATTGGCCAAAACAATTTTCATAGCGAAGCTCTTAGATTAAGAACTTAGTTTAGAGGCGTACAAAAAAAAAGCAAGCTTTAATCTACCAGGCCTTGAGGCATATTATCCAATTTTTACAGGAAATTTAGCGATGAGAAACACTCCTTACGCTACCATTGTTTAAATTAGAAGGTATGTTAACAAAAGTATTCAGCGTTTTATAAAAAAGAGATTGCTTAGGATCCTTAGGCTTGTTTTTGAGTTCTTCAGACCATCTTTTATGAATTATACTTTCACATATTGGGTTCGCTGGAACACCTTTAAATAAATTAAGTTGATTATTTAATAATTCGTCAAATTCTTTAAATTTTTTTTTAGAAATACACTCACGAGCTGCAATTATTAGTGCGTTGGCTCTTCGCGTATGCTTAGCCGGAAAACGCGTAAATATGTTTCTATCTAAATATTTTTTTCGTAAATACTTAATAAAATTATTAACCAGCTGTTCTGGATTGTCTATTTTAGTAGATTTCTGGAATTGAAGTAAATTTTTAACCGAATTTCTTTGGATTACAACCTTAGTAATTTCATTCGCAATTTTAGTTTGATTAAAGGCATAAGCATCTAGCAACGCCGTGCGTTTTTTTTTATTCGAACTAATTACCGCACCTGCTTCTAATAATGCAATAACAATATCTATATGCCCTCCTCTTACTGCGTAATGTAAAGCCGTGTCTCCATCTTCGTCTTCAACATCAATATTTATTTTTTTATCCAACCAATGCTTAAATAAATTAACATCCCCTAAACTTGCTAAGGCAAATAAACAACTATTTTCCCAATCGGGATTAGATTCACCCATTTTTTTCTCTCCTTGTAATTACTTATAAATACCTATAGTAATTGTTTTTTTATTTTTTTCAACAATGCTAAAAGTAATTCTTTAGATATAGGTTTATAAAAAAAATCATACGCCCCTTGCGCTATTGCCTCACATCTTTCTTCTTTGCTCGCTATACCTGAAAATAATATTAAAGGAATATTTAATCCTTTCTTTTTTATTTTCGATAATAATTGTAAACCATGCAGATTTGGCATAATTCTATCGCTTAAAATAACAAAAAATTTATCGGGATATTGTTGTAAACAATTCCAAGCCCGCAGACCATCTTTACAAGTTACATAGGCATATTGAGCTTCATCTAAATATTGAGTTAATATCCTCAAACACAATTCATCATCATCCACTAGTAATATCTGTTTCTGAATCGGATTTATTATCATTTGATTTTTCGTTATATAATTTTAATAAAATCTTAATGCCGTTACGCCCCGAAACAGTCAAATTTTTAAAAATATTATGTAAATATTTAGGTCCAAATAATAACCAAGCAATCAGAAAAATAATAAGGAACGATATTAGATTTAATCCATAAAATCCCATAAACACTCCGTGTTTAAAATAAAAATTAATTAAACTTTCGTAAATTAATCATCGCACTTAAAAATAATCCCAAGCCTCCTAAACCTAAAACCCATAAATAGGGCGATGCCAAATGCGTTACATACTTAACGCTGAGATCTAGCAAAACCCAAGCCATACAAGCAGTGGCCAAGCCTAGGCCTATAAACCAAAAAGATTTTTTACTTGTTTGTTGCTTTTCTTTTCCTCCCTCACAATAAAGACACTTAACGTTCTTTTTTAAATGGCGTAACTCGTGCATGACCTGATAGATTAAATCTGGAATTTCAGGAGCCTTTTCTGCCCAATAAGGTGCATATTCTCGAATTTTACGTAAAAAAGCACGTGGCCCAATTTGTTTTCGCAACCATCGTTCCAAAAAAGGTTTAGCTGTATTCCATAAATCCAAATCAGGATACAATTGTCGCCCTAGACCTTCAACATTGAATAAAGTTTTTTGTAACAGAACTAATTGGGGTTGCACCTCCATATTAAATCGTCTAGCAGTTTGAAATAATCGTAAAAGTAACTGTCCAAAAGAAATTTCTTTCAAAGGTCTTTCAAAAATGGGTTCACATACAGTACGAATTGCTGCCTCAAATTCATTAATTCTGGTATTTTCTGCAACCCAACCCGATTCAACATGTAATTGGGCGACACGACGGTAATCTCTATTAAAAAAAGCCATCAGATTTTCGGCGAGATAACGTTGATCGTCTGGGCTTAAACTACCCATAATCCCAAAATCGACACCCAAGTATTGCGGATTTTCTTTATTTTCAGGTGAAACAAAAATATTGCCAGGATGCATATCAGCATGAAAAAAACAATCGCGAAAAACTTGCGTGAAGAAAATTTCAACGCCTCTTTCAGCTAATTTTTTTAAATTAATCCCTTGTTTTTTTAAAGCAGAAATATCAGAAATCGAAATGCCATAAATACGTTCCATAACTAAAACTTTATGAAAGGTATAGGGCCAATATACTTCGGGAATATAAAGCAAATCAGAATTAGAAAAATTACGGCGTAACTGCGAGGCATTTGCCCCCTCACGCAATAAATCTAATTCATCTTTTAAACAAGCTTCAAACTCCGCCACAATTTCACGCGGTCTAAGCTGCTTTGCAGGCCGCCAATAACGCAGGGCTAAATTAGCTAAGGAATATAATAGATCGATATCTCGACTAATTCTTTTATATACTCCCGGCCTTAAAACCTTAACCACAACTTCTTGACCCGTTACCAATAACTTAGCTGCATGAACCTGTGCGATAGATGCTGACGCCAAAGGATTAATATCAAACTCAGAAAATGCTTCAGCAATGGGTTTTTTAATACAGGTTTCAACAATAGATTTTGCTTCTTCTCCAGAAAAAGGCGGTACTCGATCCTGCAGTTTTGCCAATTCGTCAGCAATATCAATGGGAATAAAATCACGTCGAGTCGATAAAGTTTGCCCAAATTTAACAAAAATTGGGCCTAAATCTTCCAATGCAAGACGAATTCTTTTTCCTCTCGGAATTTTTTTATTAACTCTTCTATAAGGATTTAGAAAAGCAAAAAAACGTAAAGGGCGAAATAGATCGAGAGAGAATAGTAATTCATCTAAGTTATAACGAAAAAGAATAAAACTGATCTGCATTAAACGCACTAAACGAGATATTGATTTCATCAACTCTCCCCTTTTTCCAACAATTTTATCCGAGCTTCTAATCGGGCACAATCGTCGCGAAGTTCATCAACATCGGAAAAAAAAAACTGTAATTCTTCGTCCGATACCAACCAATTCATTTCTCTCTGGAGATAGTTTGTCAAATTTTCACTAAGACTTTCCACGTTGTGACTAGCCCAAAGATTTATTGTCTTAAGTACTTGTGTTATCGGGTAAGCGGTAGCATCACCCACTATTTTTGATAATTGTTCTTCGTAATCGATTTCTAGATTTGAAAAAAATTCTCTAAACTGTTTTCCAAACTCCATGTCACCGAGCACTTGCAGAGGGATATCCGTAAGCGCTTTATCTTTCTTTATAAAAGCCATACGTAAAAAATCAAAAGTTGAACCGCGCAAGATTAAATCCGCAGGTCCGTTATAATCTTTACATAGATAAATTGAATCGGATTTGAAAAGCCAATAGTAGGTAAGAGGACCCCATTCTATCTTTACTACCTTGCCCGATAGTCGACGGAAATGTTCTTTTGACTCGGGGTCAAGCTTTAGGTAGCGATTAAGTATCGCTTCTTGAGCTGATAATATCATTTTGGAGTTAATCAAAATTTCCACGCTCTATGTAATGCAACTATTCCACCGCTAAGGTTATAGTATTCACACTCATCAAATCCTGCGTCTAAAATAAGTGTCTGAAGGGTTTTTTGATCGGGATGGCGACGTATGGATTCTACTAAATAACGATAACTTGCTTCATCATTAGCAATCCACTCTCCCAATTTAGGTAAAAAATCGAAGGAGTAACGATCATACAAAGCTTGTAAAAAACCCAATATGGGCTTAGAAAACTCTAAAACGAGTAAACGCCCACCTGGCTTTAAAACCTGATACATAGATTGTAATGCAGTTTGCTTATTCGTTACATTACGTAATCCAAAAGCAATGCTCAAGCAATCAAAGCTAGCCTCCGCAAAGGGTAAATATTCTGCGTTGGCTTGGATAGCATTTATCTCAGTAAAACCTGAATTCAGAAGCCGATCTCGACCTATATTTAGCATGGCAGCATTAATATCCAACAAAACAGCCTTGCCTTGCGGTCCTATGTGTTTAGCAAATGTCTTTATCAAATCACCCGTTCCACCTGCTACATCAAGCACATTATCCCCGCTACGAAGCTGAGCTAATTGCACTGCAAATTTCTTCCATAGGCGATGCAGACCAAATGACATTAAATCATTCATAAGATCATACTTGCCCGCAACCGATTGAAAAACCTCACCTACCCGGCTATTTTTCTCGTTTAAGGGAATAGTTTGATAACCAAAATCTGTGGTTAAGGTTTCATTCATTTCGATGCCCGAAGAAGAAGTTGACATAAGAATTATCATTATTCTAGTCGCTCTATCTTAACTAGCCAGCTGATTTTGAGCAAGAAAATGACTTATTTTAATTGCTCATAAACTCGAGTAATAGATTTGAATCTGCTGAATAATTAGATGAGAAGTTAAATGCAGCTAACATTTTTCAATTTTTTAAACCTGCTCTAGCTAAACTTAGGAGTTGAAATATTAAATTAAGGCCAAGAAATAGATTTTTTAGGCCTAATGCTTCAGAGGTGATCCTGTAAAAGTCGGAAAGGATGTATGTCTGCGCAATACCGCTAAAGCATGCTGACTTTTAACATCAGTCCATAACTCTAAGGCTTGTAAAGGACTTAACTCGTTAACAGGATCGCTAAGACCACGGATTGCATGCAAGATTTCCATCAAACTGATAAAGTCAGAACTTAATGCATTATAGAGAGCAGCGGAACCCGCTTTGGACAAACTAGCCACCTGGACATAAGCAGTTTGGCCTAGTTCAATAAAATACTTGATTTTGACCCGT